>DEQQ01000095.1 GCA_002360455.1 Saprospiraceae bacterium UBA3362 | reverse complement strand
GGAAATGAATCAAAAATTCCAAAAGCTAAAACAAGATAGGAAACCTTTATTTAGGATTCAAAATCCTGGACTAATAGCCTTAAAAACAAGCTAAAACGAGCCTTTATTGCTTTACAAAACTGAGTGTTGTCAATGGTTTGGAGCCATCTTGAATCTTGACAATATACATGCCCGGCAACAAAGATGAAGTGGACAAGACCAGCTCTTGGTTATGCCTGTTGGTCTTACAATCCATGATTTGTCCTTGCAAGTTATACACTGTAAGCTTACAATCTGAAGACAGATTTGCAGGGACAAAATGCATTTCTTCTGTCACCGGATTAGGATAATAGGATTGCAACAAACCTGAATCCGAAGTCGCCGTATTGACTTTGTTTTTTACATAAACTTTGATATCGTCTATATAGAAACCGTCATGCGGTATTCCGGAATAGGTTGTATTAAAAAATAATTCCAAAAATAATTTTTGTCCTAAAAAATCTTTTAGATTAATCCACTCTGCTGCCCAATCTGATTTGGTTCCAGTGTACAAAGGAAAATTAGGATCCAAAAAGTGTGTTCCTTGTTGTGTAAATAGTCCACAAAAAGGAATAAATTGGGACCCGTCGGTACTTCCTTTTACTTGTACATAGTCGGCTTCTGAGTCCAAATCATACTTGGTCTGAAAACTTAAAAATGCTTTTTCTGCTTTTTCCAAATTGACATATCCTAAGGTTTGCATTTTGAGTGTCTGTCCCTCTTTTAGATTACCTTCGGGGCTGTCCGTAAAACTGCTTGGCGCACTATAGAATGTCTTTGAAGAAAGCTTCCATTGTTCTTGAGTCACAGAATACCATCTGCTCAAGTCTAGGCATTCTTCCTTCCAAACCGCCTGACCAAAATAGAATTTTCTAAAAATCAAATTCTGTACAAAATCTCCGGTCCGAAGATTAAAAACAAAGTCCAAGCTATCTCCTTTTGAGAGTGGCGCATTGATATAAACTGGAATTTCAACAACTCGATTTTCTCCTTTAGCTAATGAAAATTGATACTCAGGTTCAGAAAATTCTACTCCCGGGATATTGCATCCGGGTGTGATATTAATAAGGTCATCCTGTATTCCATTTCTCTGAATAGAAAGTTGCAGCATAAAAGTATCCTTTTCTATTCCCTTGCTGCTTACTTCATTGATTGTCGCACAAGCTCCTGCATTCCAAGCAGCGCTGTAATTCATGTATTGAGTTGACTGATTCAAAGGTAAAATTTCCTTTCTATCAGGCCAAAATTCGTCTCCTACTTCAGGTGTAAAAGCATAGATCTGCCTCTTGCCGTACATCCAATCATCAGAAACGCCATTCACGGAGTAATTTAATGTAGCTTGAGAAGTACCAACGAAAAACTGGTTATACTTTGTAAATTCTTTGGCTAAAGCTAAAAATTGTACCGAATCTGCAGTTGGTCTGTTGAGGTAACCCCACGGAATGATCAACAAATTCCCATAAGCATGATAGTTCAAAACAATCCTAAAATCGAAATCTAAACAAAGACTACGGATAGCCTGTGTTTCTGCTTCAGAAAATGCATTCTGCCCACGATAGGTGATGGACCCTCCACTTGGTGAAGACCCGGAATCATCAAATGCCCATCCCTCAGCATAATTTCTATTGAGATCTGTGCCCACTCCCTCGGTATTAGGGTTCATGTTTTTCCGCCAGTCACCGCCACCTCCGGGCGCCATTGTTTCGTTATAAGAGTATCCGTCAGGATTCAGACAGGGTACAAAAAATAATTCTCTGCTATCCACCAATCTTTTGACCTCCGGATCCAATTCGTAATTTTCTAACAAGCTCCACATGAAATATAACATCTGACTCATGCTGATGGGTTCTCTGGCATGGTGCAGTGCAGTGTACAAGACTTTGGGCTCATCCTCTTCTTCTTGATCAGGCCTGTCTGAAATTTTTAAATAATAAATTGGCCTGCCTTGAGCTGTTTTGAAATTGCCTATTTTAATTTTGGATGTGACGAGATGAGGATATAACTCATGCATCAAATCTAGATTCTCCATAAGCTCATTGAGAGTTGGAAATCCACCCATAGATCCGTAAGGATAATTCCCGGGCAATCTATAATAAGGTTCTCCTATTCTGTCTTCGTCACAATTAAAGGGATTGGATCTGGTTTCAATTTTAGCTTTTGGCATGAGTTCGTATTCCAAGCCTGCTTTTTGTAGCCTGGCCAAATCTTGGTCTGTAAACACTCCTGTAAAACTTTTGCCCGCGCGATGATGACCATGGTCACAATCCACTCCGGAGTGAATTAATTTTTCTATAGATTGATGTTCAAGATTTACTTTTGCCTTGTGCCATTGGATTGTGGACTGTCCGAAACAAAATGAAATCAATATTGAAAAACAAAAAACTACTGTAAACCGCATAACCATTGGCAAAGCTACTTCAAAAATATAAGCCGCGAAATTAGTAAAAAAATAGAATAAAGCTTGAATAAATTGCTTACATATTATAAAAAAAACTTATGCGAAATTTCTTGCGACGAAGCCGGCAGAGGTGCTCTGGCAGGTCCTGTTTATGCTGCCGCGGTCATTTTAGATCGTAAAAAACCCATTCACGGGCTTCAAGACAGCAAACAACTTACTGAAAACCAAAGAAATAGACTTAGAATAGAAATTGAAGAAAAAGCACTGTATTGGAAAGTGTGCTCCATTGACCCGCAGGAAATAGACAAAATCAATATTCTCAAGGCAAGTCTAAAAGCAATGTTTATGGCGGTCAGAGAATGTCCAATCAATTTTGATATCGTTCTGATCGATGGAAATAAATTGATCCCTCAGGTTCAATGGAATCAGCGGGCTATAGTCAAAGGAGACGGCAAATATCAGTCTATTGCAGCAGCATCCATATTGGCTAAAACTCACAGAGATGAACACATGATCCATCTGCATCAAGAATATCCTCACTACGGATGGGATCAAAATAAGGCTTATGCTACGAAGCATCATGTCAAAGCAATAGAATCTTACGGACTTAGTCCGTACCATCGAAAAACCTTTGTGGTCAAATCTTTGGATAAGACCTTGTTTGATGAAATAGGCTTGTAAATGGTATTCTAACTGAGATATTCTATTACAGCAGCAACACCCTGTCCTCCGCCAACACAGGCAGTGGCCATACCAAATTTTAGCTTGGATTGTTTTAGCTCATTCAACAGGGTCATTGTGAGTCTTGCACCGCTGCATCCCAATGGATGACCTAAGGCTATAGCTCCGCCATTCACATTGACACTATCCGGATTAAGTCCTGCTTCTCTGATGACTGCAAGAGATTGTGCAGCAAAGGCCTCATTGAGTTCGACTCTGTCAATATCTTCCAGCTTCAATCCTGCCTGGGACAGAGCTTTTGGGATAGCAGCACATGGACCTATTCCCATGTATAAGGGATCCACACCCGCTACTGCATAGGATTGTAAAATTCCTATAGGCTTTATTCCAAGTTCTGCCACCATCTGCTCACTCATTACCAAGACAAATCCTGCACCATCGGTGGTCTGAGATGAATTTCCAGCAGTGACCGATCCTCCAAGGGCAAATGCAGGCTTCAGAGCCTGTAAGGCTTCTGTTGTAGTTTCTCTCCGTATGCCGTCGTCTTTATTGATTGTAAGCTGCGTGGTTTTAATTTTATCTTGCACGACAGTGGTTTCTTTAAGATCAATAGAAGTAATTTCTTGATCAAAAAAACCTCTATCTTGAGCTTGGGCCGCAAGCTGATGCGATCTGAACGAAAACGCATCTTGATCTTCTCTGGACACTTTATATTTGTTGCTGACAGCTTCGGCTGTCAAGCCCATCCCTATTATGTAATCCGGATGCTCAGAAGCAACCATAGCATTGGGTGCAAGCTTGTAGCCTTCCATAGGAATCTGGCTCATACTCTCTACGCCTCCGGCAATATAACACTGCCCCATTCCAGCTCTTATTTTTGCGCTGGCAATAGCTATCGTCTCCAATCCTGAAGCACAATATCTGTTCACTGTCACTCCCGGACATTGGATTCCTACAGCGCGCAGAGCAATTTGTCTGCCAATCTGCAATCCTTGTTCTCCCTCCGGATTCGCACACCCAACCAAAAGATCATCAATACGATCTGTAGAAAGTTGCGGAACTTGTTTGAGCAGAGACTGAATGGTCAACACCGCCAGGTCATCGGATCGCATGGAGCGAAATCCGCCTTTTTTAGCTTTGGTAAAAGCAGATCTGGTATAAGCTACAATATAAGCTTGAGGCATAAAATGAAATTTACGCAAACTTACAAAACTTTACGGACACAGCGCTCCATATGGAATGTTGTACATTCCATATAAAATCAATGCTAATCTTATATCAATTCTTAAATATCTTCCAGAGGCTGATCTTCCGGAAGTCCATCATCAAAACTCATGTTCGGCCTTGCATCCGGATCCGGACCATGAGAAGGTGCTTCTTTTTCTTTTGCCTTGACACTTTTTGTAGCATGAGGAACAAGCAACAATCTTTGCTTGTCTATCAGCTCTCCCGTGACAGTACAAACTCCATAGGATTTATTCTTTATTCTAACCAAGGCCATTTCAAGATTATTGATAAATACTCTCTGGCGCTCCGCCATCTTGGTAAGAAACTCGATTTCTGTATGAACAGAACTATCATCAAACCAATCGCCACCCTGCTCATCAGACATATTCTCACGCATCTCCATCATTTGCTGCTCGATTTCATTCAGCTCTTTTTTGGTCGATTCCAACTTTGTATCAATCAATATTCTGAATTCTTCAAGCTCTTCGTCGCTATATCTGATTTTCATTTCAATTAAGTTTTAATTGTTCCTTCAATAGTTCTGAGTTTTATTTCTATCTTGACCAAGCTAAACCTGATCTGATAAAACTCACAAATACAGTTTTTAAAATTCGAGCGCAAAATTACATTTTTCCTGAATCATACAGCGAAATAAGTACAATGCCAATTTTAACAAATCTGATTATCTTATTATTATATATACAAAATAATTTAATTTAATAAAATTATTCCCTACTTTGATGTGAACTTTATTCCTCACTAATTATTCCTTATGCATGATCCTTTGGACAATTTATATCGTATTCCTAAGTTTTGCAGTTTTCTTAGATTATCGATTTTTTGCAAGTTCTTCTTCAGACAAAGCTTACAAAAAAGCCATACAATCTATGAGCTATTGGGGAGTGATCTGTTTGGCTACCTTAATATTGGTTTACATTGCCTACCAAAGAGATTTATTTCAGTCTTTCTTATCTCAAGATACTCAGCTCAGCGGATCACAGGCCGTAAGTTTATTCCTCTCAGGTTATCTTGTCGAGCAATCTCTCAGCATAGATAATATTTTTGTTATTGCCTTTTTACTCAGTTACTTTCAGGTTCCCGAACGCAACCAAAGCGGCTTGCTCAGCATAGGGATTTGGACAGCTATTGTATTGCGAGGAATATTGGTGATCGTAGGAATATGGCTTATTCAATCCTTAGATTGGATGGTGTACGTCCTTGGAGTATTATTGATTTATTCAGGCTATAAAATTTATACATCGGATTCTGATCATCCCGAAGACCCCAATAAAAGTCTAATCATTAGAGCCATTAGAAGAACTTTTCCCGTTACAAAAGGATATTTTAACGATAGATTTTTTGTCAAAAAAATGGGAATTTGGGCAGCAACTCCATTGTTCATCACTCTTATTTCTATTGAATTTACGGATGTATTATTTGCACTGGATTCTATCCCCGCTATCTTTGCTATTACAACCGATCCATTTTTAGTTTTATCCTCCAACATTCTTGCCGTAGCCAACCTTAGAGCTCTATACACAATACTTTCAAAAATGCTCTCCAAACTGGAATATTTGCATTATGCTCTTGCCGTTCTGTTAGTATTTATTGGTGTCAAGATTTTAATTTCTCATCAAATCCACCTGCCCGAATGGCTTAGTTTTGTCTTTATCATTCTGTGCCTCGGAGTCGGAACATTGTATTCACTTTGGAGAAGTAAGACCAAAGAAAATCATCAGGATATGCAGAGTTAATTTCTTGTTTTGTAGCCTGAGTCCTGCTGTACGTTGCAAGTCCTCACTCGTTTCACTCGCTCCGGTCTTTCCACTGCCATCAGGTATAAAATGGTAAGCTTAGCTTTTCACTCTTTGCACTCCAATTCCTGAATAACCATTGCATTAGCCGATACATTACTTTTCACATCAACAAATTAATCCATTGATTTTTCCTGAACTCAAGCTTACTCTAATGAAGTATTATCTGAGGCTTCAACTCAATAACACAGTTCACAGATCTTGCAATAAAGCAATACTCGTGAGCACGTTCATGAAGCTCAAGAGCGAGTTCTGCTTTGTCCATTTCTTTTAGATGAACTATGGGATTCAATATCACTTTTTCAAATTGCCCTGCACCGTTTTCTTCTTCACTCATAAAGCCTTCCGGACCATCCTGATATTCCATTACAACAATCTTGTTGATTGCACAAAGATGCAGATACCATAACATATGACATGATGCAATAGAAGAAACAAACAAGTCTTCAGGATTGAACAGAGAGGGATCTCCTCTAAATGCAACATCCGAAGATACACGGATTTCAGATTTACCCTCCGCAGTAATTATGAAATTCCGAGAATAAGCAGAGTAGGATCTTGTTCCCATCCCTAGATTTCCTAGCCAGCGGATTTGCGTAGAATAATAATGTTGCTTCATGTATTTAAATTTTTTATGGTTTTCATTTGAAAAAGCCTGATGCTATCTCAATAAATCAATTTGATTTTAATTTTTCTTCCACAAAAAATTTTTAATTTGATCCAACTCTACTCCATTTTTATTAAAAGTTTTTTGACCAATATATGTTGATTCAGTTTGAACTCTACATAATAAAGTCCTGCTGAAAAAGAACTTAAATCGATCTTCAATTTATGCTCGGATTTAAGCTGCTGCTGTTCCAGTATCAACTTTCCTTGAAGATCAAAAATCTTATAATCATTTACCGGAATCTCGGATTCTACTGTATAAACTCCATTTCCCGGGTTGGGATAGACATTGATACTTGAATTTTGATAGAATTGCTTGGTTCCAACAGAATTGGGTACACTGAAGAAATAATTTCCGGTACACCCGTTTGCATCTGTCACGAGAAGGCTGTAATCTCCGGGAGCCAAATTGCCTATTGACATAGCAGTATCTCCTGTAGACCATTTGTACTGAAATGGAGGCGTTCCACCATTGACCTGAGCCGTAGCAGTTCCATTATTCATACCGGTGCTGCCTTTGACATCCACATTGATGATAATAAAAAATGGAGATTTGATTTCATATTCTCCATTGAACTGACATCCATTTTGATCCGTAATAAAGACTCGATAAATTCCCGCTGCCAAATTTTCTAATTTCAAATCTTTACTTCCATGACTCCAGTTAATGAAGAATGGTTGAGTACCCGACAAAACTTCAAGTTCTATCGAGCCATCATTTTTTCCTGCACACAATATTTGTTTTATTGTTGGCTTTATTCCGACTGAATCATGATTTTTTACATTAAATTCAACGGAAGTCGGACATTGATTTGCGTCCAAGATCGAAACTTTGTATTGTCCGGATTTTATTCCATTGTGATTCGGCTCTAAAAAGCCGTCAGGCCATTTAATTTCATAAGGCGACAGTCCACCTGTAACATTGATAGACACCTGCGCTCCATGGTCGTCACAAGCTATAAAAATATCTGGACTTGCTTTAAGTTCAGGGTTTACTTTCAATAATACAGTGTGAAAACTATCACATCCAAATAATGACGTTGACTTATTGACAATTGTTGAATCATTGATCATAACAAGTCCCTTATACTTATCTCCATAACACAGTTGTACTGTCTCCTCGGTACGCAAGATAGGATGTACTGTAAGTTGTGTGGAAATAATACTGTCACAACCATCTTTACTGATTAAACTGTCTGTATACATACCGGATACAGTATAATTGTGTATTCCTACTTTATGAGATTGACCTTCACAGATGGTATGTTGGGCTGAAAAATGAGTTGGTTTAGTAGTAACTCGAATGGTATGAGAACTAGATAGACCATTTTTACTCACCGTTACTGTCAATGGCCCTTGAGTGCTTACTGTTGTAGTCTGTGTTTTGGCTCCGTTAGACCAGTTGTATTGAGCACCTGGAATTTTTGCATCAAACAATCTTGGATTTCCATCACAAAGGGGAATATCGCAAGTAAGAACTGTATCCGGCGATCTCCAACTCAAAATTACTTCTTGCGTAACCTTTGCATCGATTCCGGCATCAGGTCTTCCATCTATTGAATAAAAAACCCATTTACCCTTAGGATCAAAATTGCCCAATACTTTGGTGTACGATTTTACACCACTGTAATAATATTGTTCAAATTCATTGGGCCAATAAGTTAAGTCTTGAACATTTGTCCCGCTTGGGGCTGTGTATCCCATTTGTACACTCTGTGTCCATGAACTTCCTACAGGCGCAATTGTGCTTCTTACACTCACAAGGATATCTTTGGCATATGATGGAATAGAAGAATAGGCTGTATTTGAAAAATTGAAACTATCTCTCAAAACACTATCATCTGCATTCATAGTAAGTGACATTCTTACAGTATCTCTTTTCCCTTTTTTTACCGGGCAGCCTAAGTTCACTTGGAAATCTTCTATCTTCACAGTATCCGTTGGAGAATATTCTGTACATCGATTGGATATAGCCACTCTGTACAGTCCCGATGTTCTTACAGTAAGCATACTGTCTTTGGCAGACGGAATAGGATATTCATAGTGCAACCAGTCAAAATTGTAACTTTTATTTTTTGGATCGGCTTTGAGAACTAAAGAATCTCCTTCCCAAATCTGCTCCAGGCTAGACCTTGTGGATTCTGCAGTGATCGTATTTTCCAGACACTCTTTTGTACTTACACTGTTTCTCAGAACATCTCCGGGCTCCTTCCCAAATCCTTTGTTGAGATTTACTCCATAATTCGTAAGATGACAATAACTCATGATCGTACCTCCTCCCGTGGGTGCAGGTCCGGGACTACAACTTCCTACATCCGGAGGCTGGCAGTTGTCAAGCTGCTTGTTTTTTGCGGGGCCCCAAACACAACTGTGAGTATGCCATGAACCAAAATTATGCCCCATCTCGTGTGACATCACATAAACACTCCAAGAATAAGTAGGCAACTGAGAATAATTGTTATAAATAAAAGCATAAGAATGAGGTCCTGATTGTCCATTGTAATCCTGACAGAGAGTTCCTACAAATGCAATTCCGCCGGGTTGAGAAGGTTGAAACGTACTAACCAATTGGGTCAAATCTCCTACGAAATTGCTCTTGCGATATCCCAAATAATGAAATAAAATAGATTGTAAATTGGTATGTAAAAAAGGATCCTGTGAAGTCCAAACTAAAATATCCGAAATCTCAAGATTGACATATTCATTTGAATAAATGGTTTTCACAACATTAAAAAGTCCGGTCATGTAAGTTTTAACAGACTGAGAAGACCTCCCTTGATCTTGAAATAATTTATAATCACACTCCAAGTGAACCCTTACTTTCCTGCATCTTACTTCATACAAAGGAAGCAATTGAGCCTGAGTGTTTTTCCACAACTCCAACTCATCTTCCTGTTCCACAACACCACAGGAAAAATCAATTTTGCTTTTCAAATCATTTTCTGCAAATAAAAAATGAACAGGATTGCTTTGTTCGGTCAATGATGCACTCACCGATTTACCCAAAATCAAATTTCCCGTAGCGGATGAAGAAATAATGCCCATTACCCGGTCTCCAAAAAAACTTAGTGCAACCAAGGATTCATCATCTCCCACAATTTTACCCGAATAATAAGCTCCTCCACTTAGATTTTCTATAGTCTCTCCTTTTTCATTGATCATTCTTGAATTGGGGCCAAACAGATCTTGTTGTTTTAATAACAGGGTGGACTTGCCTTTTACGGGCAATTCTAACTCCATCTTAAATTCCTGCTGAGGTCTAGAAACAAAATTCGCTGCAAAATGAAGATTATAATTCAATATGGAATACTGTGCTCCTTGGACTAGATCAGGATGAGCTGTTTTAAGCCCATTTTCCTGTTTTGAAAACAAGGCAAGAGTTGGAATTTTGGCTCCTGTCGAGGCAGCATTCAGTCCAAAACCTGAATATAGCAAATACAAAAGGATTGAGAGTCGTCTCCATGTCGGTTTTTGGAAAGCAGTCTTGCAAGAGAAGTTCGGATTCTGATTCATATTATTTGAGGATTTTAGCTTGCGTAAATATAATGATTTCTCCTTGAATTAGCAGATTTGTGGGAGGGCCAAAGTGAGATTAAAATATTGCAATTGATTAAAAATCAAGGGTTTTATACATGAACTAAAAATTAATATTAAATAAATTAATTATGTATATATTATTTAATTTCAATATTTAATGTATTATAAAAATAAATATTTAAAAAATTATTGTTAACATATTATATATTAAATAAAAAATATATATAAATTTGTTCTCATATAAAAAATACTTATTATGACTGGATGGAAGAAAATTATGTCTATGGGAGACAAAGCTAAGGCAGAGCTAAAACGTCTCCAATTATTGCGAAACGGAATCGAAGCCATGGTGCAGGAACGTCGCAAAGATGCCATTAAGCTTCAATTGAATGGAGTTGACCTTTATGTCAAAGAAGGGCAATTCGAAATTGCCAACATATTGTTATTCGAAAATGAGGAAGATTAGTCCGCACTATGCAGACAGACTTGGGCAAGAGTTAAGCAAGAACTATTGAAATTAGAACTTTAGATGAAAATTCAGTTTGTAGATATAAACTAAGAGGCCTACAAATAAGAAAAGAAACAGGAGAAAAAACACAAAGCATCTTCCCTTACTTCCTTTATTGAATTCTTTGATTTCCATGACGCTTCTTTAAAACACAAAAGTAAGCAATGAAACTGCATTTATCCAAATTTAAGATGAAAATATTTGATTTCTCAGAGCTCCATACCTACCCTTTCACGAAAATCTACATCTCAACCTTATCATGAAATTCATTGAAAAAAGAGTTCGCCGATATGAAAATGCTCATGTCATTTTGTGGCTAATCAAAGATTTTAGTTGGATGATGAATTGGAAGCTATTGGGAATTCTTATGATCATACCTACCATTGCCATGAGTATTTTTATCGCCTACTTTAGCAGGTCTCATGTTTCCGGTTTTTGGCATAATATTGCCATTGTCTTTTGGATTTCGGCAAACTCAATTTGGATGCTGGGTGAATTCTGGTTTGATGACCAATTACGGCCAGTCTCTGCGGTCTTGTTTGGACTCGGTTTTCTTACCCTATTGATCTATTATTTTTTTATAGCCGAGAGGAAAAATGGAAACAGTTGATTCTTGTTATTGCGTGAAAATACTGTACTTAATAACTAAACGTTGAGCAAAAGAAGTAGTAATCAGCTCTCTCAATCTCAACTCGATCTTGACAGTATTACGGTCTAATATCAAATAAGGTTTCATATCTGCCAATCCCGGCAACATCTGAAGATTACCGACGGATTCATTTGCTAACGGCATAACTTCTCCAAGAGAAAACTCAAGCAATGGCTTACTCGGATCACTAATTAAGGCCTTAACGGATTCTAAAAAACGATAAGAAATGGGTCCGCTTAAAACAGGCTCCAAATAAACTTCTCTAACTGTAATTTTTTTTATTTGATCTTTTGTTAATTGATTTTGAGCCAGGAAAGAATGTAATGGTGACTGCGGATTCCATTCATAAACATGAGTCAGCAGTGGATTCAGTCCGGCTTGAATAGTAAATTGCAATGATTGTTCCATAGTAAACTGGCCTTCTTCCTGTTGCTCACAAGAGCAAAATAAAAGGAGAAAAAATAAACCAGGAAATATTAAATTCTTCATTTACTTACAACGCTTATTCTACTAAAATAATTATGGTAGCTTTTCCATATTTATCCTAAGAAAAGGAACTCCAATTCCAAATTTTACTTTTCGCAAAAACTATAAGGATTGAACACGAAGTTCAGCCAATCTTTGGACCACTGCATCCGGCCCGTCTTCTTGAGCTCGCCCTCCGAGATGTTTGGCCAAAAATTTTTCGCAGGCCATTAAAAATGCCATATTGTTTACCGGCCTTGCAAACCCATGCCCTTCATCATCTGCACAGAGATACTCAACATCCAATTGTTTTTCTTGCATAGCTCTCACAATTTGATCGCTCTCATGCTTTTTTACTCTAGGATCGTTTGCTCCTTGAACAACCAACAATGGGGCTTTGATTTGATGGATAGAATACAATGGAGATTGTTTTTTCATTTTCTTTTCTCCTTCCTCTGTTCTGGGATCTCCCATTCTTGTATGAAACATGGTCCTTCCTGCCTCCCAATAGGGAGGAATAGAATCCAATAAGGTCAACAAACTGGAAGGTCCTACTATACTTACTCCGCAGGCATAAACGTCCGGAGTAAAGCACAGTCCTGCTAGTGCAGCATATCCACCATAGGAACCTCCCATAATTCCAACTCGGCGGGCATCTGCGATTCCTCGACTTACCAAATAATAGACTCCCCAGGTCAAATCATCTTGCATCAATTCGCCCCATTGCAAATTTCCGGCATCCATAAATTTTTTTCCAAATCCAACGGATGATCTAAAATTGGCTTGCAACACAGCATATCCTCTGTTGGCAAGAAACTGAGCATACGAATGATATCCCCACGAATCTCTTGCCCAAGGTCCTCCATGAGGAAGCACAATCAATGGAAGTGATGAGGGCTCAACTCCTTTGGGTAATGATAGATATCCCTGTATTATAAGACCATCAGATGATGGATATCGTACAGGCTCCATTGAACTAAGACTTTCCAAAGGGAGATTTGGCCTTGGTCTGTATTGAAATACTATTTCTTTTGATCGTCGATCAAAAGAATATACCGCTCCCGGATCTTGATCAGAACTTATTGAAAAAAGCCATAATTGCTCATCCGTAGTGCTGTGGTTAAAAGAAATTTGATGATTGGGAAATTGGTTTTGAACAAGCACAAAATCATCCTCAAAATCTTTATCCTTCCAATATATTCTGGTTTTATCATCCTCGTAAATTGTGGCAATCATTCTATAATCTAAATCCGAAAAAGATACAGAACCAAAATCTACTTTATTTTCAGGATCTGATTCAATCCATTCGATTGACTTTGAATAAATGTCCAACAAAATTAATCTTGATAAATCTACTTCCTTTCCAACATCACTTACCATATATACAGCATCCAAATTGGGATGAAACATTACAGGATGAAATCCTTCTAATACTGAACAGTGGTAAATTACCTCACTGCCTTCTTGATCCAATCTCAAAAGATCGGTACTTCCGTCTTCATTAGATCTCATGGCCAAACGCAACTCATCTTTCAAATCAAAAATCCATGCTACCATCCGTTCATGATTTTCTCTCAACAGTGTAAGTTCGCCGGAGGAGATTCTTAAACTATATAAATCATGCCACGAGGGGTCTCGATCATTGATCCCGATAAACAAAACATCCGGATCAGATTTGGAAACTTTGTAGATTTGAACTCTTACATTTTCTTTATCTGTAAGATTTCTTGCTTCAGGAACTGTATCTGCCGGAGTAGAATCATAAGGATCTACAGCATAAATCATGAAATTCTCATTGCCCGCCTTATCTTGGATATACAAAATATATCGATTATCTCTTGTCCAAAAATAAGCTCCAATCGGTCTGTGCCTGTCATCTGTAATCGGTCTTGCAGAATCAAAAGGCTCGTTCAGTTTTTTAATCCAAATGTTCCGAGTTCCTTTGAATGGTTTAATAAAACTTAACCACTCTCCATTAGGAGAACATTTTGCACCGGATATTTCCGGATCTCCAAAAAATAATTCTCTATCGATAAGTGGAGTCTGTATATTGCTATGCATTTTATAATCTAATTTGATGTTTTAGTAAAAAGATAAATTCCAAAGGCTACCAATGCAAATGCTACAATCCATTGCAACCATTGCAGCGTTATTTTATTGAGAAGTTGTTTTCCAAGCAAAGCACCGCCGATGGCCGCAGCAATACTGAAGCCAATAAGCCTCCAATCCATGGTATAAAAATGCTGTTGTATTCTCTGCCAATATACAGTCAGCCTACTGATGTCCACCAAACATGCAATCGCTATGCCTGTAGAAATAAACTGTTCTTTACTCAAGCCCATTTTGCTTAAAAAAGCCGACCTCAAAGCTCCCTGATGTCCACTAAGACCACCAAAAAAACCACTAAGCGCTCCTCCAAGTATTAAATAGTTTTTTGAAAACTCTAGTTTTTTAAATGAATCATACAATTCAAAAAGGGCAAACCATATCAAAAGCAAACCAATCACTTTATTCAAAATAAAAAATTGCTGATTGTCTTGCCAAATTTCCAACTGTCGTAACGTAATGGCCCCTCCAAACGCAAATAGTATCGAAGGAATTCCAAACCACTTCAGACTATTATAATCGATTGACTTAAAATTTAATCCTAACTTAAAAATGTTATTGGTAAAATGAACTATCGCCGTCATAGCTATTGCCAACGGCAAATCAAAATACAATCCAAACACAGGCAACATAATAGTCCCTAAGCCAAAACCACAAAAAAAAGTAAGCAGCGAGGCAACAAAGGCTATAGCACAAATGATAATGATCAAAGCATAAGAATTATACCTTGCAAAGATAATAGTCTCAAGCTGATTTCAATTTTTATTTAAAAAAACTCTATACACATTATCGGTTCATCTCAACAATGGAACTTTGTTTTAGAACCCCATTTTTGCCCTTATTTTAGCTAATATTTACCATTTAATTCATTTGGTCAAATGAACTTAATAATAGAAAATCTTCTTATGCATTTTTTGATTACTTTTGTATGTATTTAATGATAAATACTTCAATGTTAATATGTAAAGCTCACAAAATGAGTAAAGTCAATTTTTTTCTATTTATCGGAGTTGTTTATTGCCTTACCATCGGATGCAAAAAGCAAGATCCAAGTTGGGAAGCTGAATATCTTACGCCATTGGTAAATTCATCCCTTTCCTTCAAAGATTTAAAATTGGATAGCAGCATTCGTACAGATCCCAATGGATTGCTTGAATTAATTTATAGTAAAAAATTATATGACCTAGCGGTAGATTCTATATTTACATTTTCCGACACAGGAATTGTTAGATCATTTAACATTGATTCACTGTCCTTGTATTCATCCAATATCAGCTATCCTGTAACATTAGGAGAGATATGTCGAAATGCGGGATTACTTGGTTTATTAATATTGGCTCAACATGGAATGCAGATTGCAGTTCCTCCTATTTCCCCTATTTCTTCTCCGGCTATTCCAATCAATGCTGACAGCTTGTTCACCACAATGACTCTCAATGAAGGAAATATTGATGTTAGTTTAAAAAATGGATTGCCTTTGGATATCACAAACGTTGTGTTTGAATTGAAAAATGAAACTGACGGAACCATTATTGTTGAGGGCACATTTCCTAAAATATCTGCGGGCACAACAGAAAGTCAAACTTTTGATCTTGCGGGAAAACGAATAGACAATAAACTTACGGTTCAGCTAAAAAGTCTCCAATCTCCGGGAACTAATGGAGCCAATGTCACAATTGACACAGCAGCTTCTATTGTAGCAAATTTGAAGGTGTATAACTTACACCCCAAAACTGCAACAGCGGTTTTTCCTCCACAAAATTTAATCAACAAATCTCAAGCTTTTTATCTTAAAGGTTTGCCTGTAGAGCTCAAAGATTCAAAAATAAAATCAGGTCAAATAGTTTTAAGATTGTTTAGCACCTTGCCGGATTCTATACGTTTTGCATACAAACTTCCTAGTGCTACAAAAAACGGACAAATTTTCGAAGTTTACAAAACACTGGATCCTGCACCAACCGGTGGTGTCTCCGTATTCGAAAAAATTTATGATTTTTCCGGCTACAATTTGAATCTTGAAGGACCAAACAAAGACACCTTCAATACTGCATTTAACGAATTTATTGCTGCCATAGATTATACCGGTAAGAAAATTACCTTGTCCAAATCGGATAGTTTTTATGCTCAAATTCAATTAATCAATTTAAGCCCTGAGTGGGCTAAAGGTTATCTTGGAAATCAGTCTTTTGATTATGGTCCTGCTTCTGTTGCTCTCAATGCCTTTGATAACTTTAACGGAATGATCAATTTAGAACAGGCTAAAGTTGAAATTTTAACCGAGAATTACATTGGAACAGAAGCTCAAATTGTTCTTAAAGATTTGACTTCTACCAATACAAAAAATAATAAATCTATAAACCTTCAATCTTCTGTTTTGAATCAACCGCTTCAAATTCAAAGAGCAATTGATCTTGGTTCAAAAGACAAAATTCAAGCGACAACAACAAGATTGAGCTTTGATCAATCCAATTCCAATATCAATGATTGGCTTTCCAATCTGCCCAATCAAATCAATTACAGTATTCAATTAAAAACCAACCCGCAAGGAAATGATAGAATGTATAAAGATTTCATTTATGATGAAAAATTTCTAAACCTTAATTTAGAAGTCAAAGTTCCTTTGGTATTCTCAGCTCAAGGTATTGAATTGAATGATACCTTGGATTTGAATTTGAACACCAATGATCTTTCCAATGTAATCAGCGCTGACTTGGTACTCCATTGCTATAATCAGTTTCCAATGGACGCCAATATCCAACTTTTTATGCAAGATGGCACCGGAAGTTTTTCAGTCCCACTTATCGAAGAACCCAATTTGATTCAGTCGGCTGCCGTTGACCCTGTTAGTTTAAAATCTACAGAAAAAAAATACAGTAAACTTTTAATTTCTTTGAACAAAAATAAATTGCAACAATTACTTCAATCCAAACAATTGAAAGTTCAAGCTACCTTAAACAGCAATAAGAACTCTAAGATTGCAATTTACAATGAGTATAAATTAGATTTTAAATTGACTGCAAAATTCATCTACTTGAATCAGTAATTGCATTAAGCAAACTTGTAAAAACCCAAACCGTGCAAACTAAAATAGTAAGGAAAATAAAAGAATCTCACGATACCGTAAGTCTCGAACTTGAGCTATCTCCATCCATCCTGAATGAATTTAAATCGGGACAATATCTTGACCTAGAATTCGAAATTAATGGAAAATTATATGTCCGACCATACTCTGTGTCATCAATTTCTGATTCGTCCAAAGCTTGGATAACAGTAAAGAAAATCAACAAAGGAATTGTCTCAAACTACATATTCGATGTTCTCAAAGAGTTCGATCAAATTCAATTTAAAAAAGTTAACGGTAAATTTTTTGTTGTACCAAATCACTCCACTCGCAAGGCCTATTACTTCATAGCCGCCGGCGTTGGAATCACTCCTATCAAATCTATGATTCATTCCCTTTTGGAGAATGAGCCTACATCACTTGTTCATCTGTTTTATGCTAATAAAACACAGGAAGATATTTTATTTTATCCTCTTTGGTTGGAGTGGAAAGAAAAATACAGAGATCAATTTTTTGTGGAATTTATTTTGAGTAAATCAGAAAATACCGGAGGCTTTTTTTCATTTCTTTCAAAAAAATCCAATACTTGGAACGGGCTAAAAGGAAGAATTAATGAGCTTCAGCTTAATAGATTTCTCAATGAACATCCATCTCAAGAATTGGAATCCCATTTTTACATTTGCGGGCCTGAAGAATTTAATCAAAGCATTTCTTCTATTCTTAAAAAATCTGTCCCTCCATCTCAGATTCATTTAGAGTATTTTCATATTGAACAATCTGCAGATACGAATTTTTCACCATCAGGCAAAAAATCTCATCTCAAAGTAAAACTTAGAGGTAAAGATTATGAATTCGAAATCGATCAATCTAAAAAAATTATTGATCTTTTGGTCGAAAAAAAATTGAACCCTCCCTATTCTTGTTCCAGTGGTGCTTGTGCGACCTGTATTGCAAAGTTGCATGAGGGCAAGGTAAAAATGGATGTAAGCATGGCCTTAGACCAAGAAGAAATCGACCAAAATTGGATTCTAAGCTGTCAATCCAGAGTTATCTCGGACACTGCTTCTATCGAATTTATGGAATAGAAAAAAGGGGATGCTGATGAAGCTCAATGACCCAATCTAAACTGATAACCAAACAAAAGATTGTATTGAAAAAAACCAAAAGCCTGACTGGCTCTACCGGAATGTTGTTGGTCTACAAGAATATCCGACAAATTGATGTACCCTACTTTGAGTTCATTCATGATAAAAAAACCTGAATACTTTATTTTGATGGCAGAAAATCCGGTACAGCCCCAACCGGCCAAATGAAATTCATCATTGCGGGGTTGAGACAAAAGTGTCACATCTGATCTTGGAATCATAATTCCACCACCAACGCCTAAAATCAACCGTAAATCAAGTTTCCCTTTTGTGAAAAGTTTGAAATCTCTTCTTCCATCCATATTGACAAAATTCAATCCATCGGTATGTTCCATTTTAAGAAAACTTGAATCCAGCATCAAAGCTTCTTTATGATATTCTTTTTTATATGGCGAATTTAATAAATGAATTTCACCCTCTATTGTGGTTTTTTGATTTTGGATGATCACATATTTCATATGATCTGTACCAATAGAAATCGACCATCGGTCTGTAATAAAATAACCAATCCTCACATTATACTGAGGAATTGTAATATTTTTTATTCCAAAATAGGTTGAAAATGAAAATGGACTTGGCTTGTCTTTTGCTGACAATTTATACAATTCGAAATCATAGTTTGCATCTTTAAAGTGAACTGTGGAGCTTGTATAATTTGCCCTATTCCATCCCCAATAAATATAGAGGGATTTGGCTTGAGAAAATAAATTTAAATCAAAGAAAACCAAGAAAAAGAAAACGACCAACAATGGTTTATTTATAATCATTATTTGAAATTATTTAATGAGTGTACTATATATACTGCAACATCTCGTTTATGTAATCCCTGTGATTGGCCAATCTAGGAATTTTGGTTTGGGCTGCGAGTTTATTTTTTGATTTAAGCCATCTGTAAAAAGTACCCTGGCTGGCAATATTAATTTTCAACTGTTGCATAGCCAAATCTCCTGTTCTCTTCGCTTCATAATCTGAATTAATAGATTTCAACACCTCATCCAACTCTCGTTCTAAAAGGTCTTTAGACACTGTACAATCCTCAAATTCAATAAGCCATTCGTGTGCACCTTTTTGATTCATCTGTTGGAATATGGGAGCCACAGAATAATCAACCAATTTTAAATTAAACTTTTCGCATACCTTACAAATTGCTTTATCTGTATCAGCCACCATCAGTTCTTCTCCAAAAACATTAATAAATTGTTTTGTTCTGCCGGATATTTTTATTCTAAATGGATTCAAGCAGGTAAATTGAATGGTATCTCCAATTTTGTAACGGTATAGTCCTGAATTAGTAGTTATGACCAAAGCGTAATTTTGGTTGATTTTTACCGATTCTAATCCAATGGTCTGAGGAAATTCTTTATCCCATTCTTCCATTGGAATAAATTCATAAAAAATACTGTTATCAAGAATCAATAACATATCCTGATGTGCGTAATCAGATTGTACGGCAAAATATCCTTCGGAAGCATTGTAGGTCTCTTGATAAGCAAATTTTGGCGAAGGAAATAATTCCCGGAATGCCGCTCTGTAGGGTTCAAAGTAGACTGCTCCGTGAACAAATATTTGAATCTGTGGCCAAACTTCGAGAATATTATTTTTTCCAGTTATTTCCAAAACTTTTTTTAGCAACACCAAAGCCCATGTGGGAGATCCTGCAATCATTCTGATGTCTTCATCAATGGAAGAATGTGCCATGATTTCCAATTTTTTCTCAAAATCCGACATCAAGGCAACATGCATTGTAGGAAACAATCTTTGTTGAGCTACCAAGGATGTTCTTTGTAATATTACAGCAGAAACATCACCTACAATGCTTCCTTCAAATCCCGGTAAGTCTTTTGAAGAACTTCCTACAATCACCATTGTCTTCCCCTCTACTACTCTTGGATCTTCCAAATTTTCGTACATCAATGCTACAGATCTCCATGCTCCTTTAAGATGTGATTCTTCATAGTTTTCTTCAGTAACAGGAATAAACTTGCTTTTATCAGAAGTTGTACCCGAAGACTTTGCAAAATATTTACATCGTCCATGCCAGAGCACATCTTTTTCTCCTGCCATCATCCGGAAAATATCTTGCTTGATCAGTTCATAATCCTGAACAGGCAATCGCTCTCGCCACATGCTTGCTGATTTTATTTCTCCAAAAGCATACCGTTTACCCCATTCGGTTTCCATCGACTTTTGTAAGATAGAATCCAATTGTTGCCATTGAGTCTCGAATGGGTATTGCATAAAATGCCTTATTTGTGCTCTATGTATCTTGAGATACTGCGCCCATAAAACATTAAGCAAACTATTAACCATTCTACCTATTTAAAAATAAAAGATGAAATACCTTAAGCTCCAAATGCCCCTGTGATTCCTCCGGTTAATATGGAGATAAAAATCATGTATCCGGCATCAATAAAAAATGCTTTAGCCGGTTTATTCAAAAAAGTATATTGGATAGCGATTGCCATTCCGGCAATTCCAAGACCTATCAAAAAACCAAACTTCATTCCATCGGCCATGCAGGTATGATTTTCAGTTTTTACAAGAACGATACTCAATACAAAGCAATAGATCAAAGTCGCAATAAATCCTGTAGTCATCGTTCTCATCATTCCGTCAGAATTTGGCTTTGGATTAATCCCATGAACTTCCTTCCAACTCATTCCGAACAATTTTTCATTGTACCAAATAGCCCCGACTCCAAATGAAGCTATTGCAGATAATAACAGAGCAAACCAATTGATGTAGAACATAGAAACTCGTTTTGTAAAAATCAATTAAAACTCAAAGTTACGTTCCCCTATTGAAAAATCATAAACATAAATCCAAGCTCAATCATTTCAGAACAAATAAAATGAATTCATTATATATTGAAATCTATTTATATTTATTATTGATTATTTTTCAAAGCGTATACACATTATAAAGTAATAAAATATACCATTTTAGACTAACCAAGAATTAAATGATAGAGATGTTCAAAGGAATGATATCTCAAATTCCTTATATATAATTAAATTATCATAACTTTGAATTCGAATTTAATGAAAATTCATTTTTAGCCGATTTGGGTTATATTTAATGAGAATGTGATTTACTTTTTATTGATAAATAAAAAAACAATGCTTAGCTTATGAATCTTACAGAATTTATCAGACAGGGTTTGGATGAAGACATTAAAACCGGAGACATCAGCTCAATGGCTTGTATAGATGAGAAAAGTCGCTCCAGAGCAAAACTTTTAGTCAAAGAAGATGGTGTACTTGCAGGAGTGGAGCTGGCTAAAATGATATTTCATCAAGTAGATCCATTAATGAAAATGGACATTCACATCCAAGATGGAACTTATGTAAGTTATGGTGACATTGCCTTTGAAATCGAAGGAAGCACAAGAGATTTGTTAAAAACTGAGCGACTCGTACTCAATGCTATGCAAAGGATGAGTGGGATTGCTAGTTTAAGCAGGAGATTTGTTCACGAGGTTGAAGATCTTCCTGTAAAAATTTTGGATACTCGTAAAACTACTCCCCTTAATCGAGATATAGAAAAGTGGGCTGTTCGGATAGGAGGCTGTACTAATTATCGGGATGGATTGTATGATTGGTTTATGATCAAAGACAATCATATTAAGGCTGCAGGAACCATTACCAAAGCAGTACAAGCTGTCAATCATTATAAAATGAAACATCAGTTACAAGATATAGGAATCACTTTAGAAATAAAAAATCTTGTAGAATGTGAAGAAGCATTGCAGGTAGGAAATATCACAAGAATCATGTGTGATAATTTTGAGTTGCCATTACTCAAGGAAGCGGTAGATATGATCAATGGTCGCTTTGAAACCGAAGCTTCCGGTGGAGTTAGCCTTGAAACAGTACGAAAGATTGCTCTTTGTGGAGTAAACTTCATTTCTGTAGGCGCATTAACACACAGCGCAGGAAGCCTCGATCTAAGCTTGAAGATACAATGATCATACAGGATAGGTTGCTGTCAGATAAATAATCATGAGAGCTGTGAAAATCATCACTAACCAAAAACGTAGATCTTTGTAGAATGCCACTGGGGACTGGTCTGTCTTCATACACAATTTAAATTTTGGTTATTAACAAACCCCCAGAACTTTCTTATTGATAAAATTATCATTGAGATCAAAAAAATAGTAGGATCTTACTCTTTTGCAAGATCAACGGTTCATTCTTTACGATTCGGACTTGTGATTAATACGGTTTTTGCTTCGTCTCTTTAAGAAAACTAAAACAGAATGTTTTCTTTCTGAAGACATGATAAAGTTTACAAAAATGATGCCATAGCATTTTATCGTTATATGTCCCTGTTTATGGGCTTTTGAGCCCTGATGTGATGAATATTTATTATATCATTGTGAATTAAAGTTTGTTTTTTTACTAAAATACCTAATTAAAGTAAGATCTTTTATTACATAAAATTGATATAAATACTTGACTGAAAATTAAAGAAAAAACCGAATTCCATTGTCCTGATTTTTAATATCAAAACAAATCAAAATATCTTTAGTACTGTATTTCAATCAAAAAACTATTAGCTCAAATTGGGGTAGTAAATTCAACTCTTTTAAAAAATTCATCCAAAATTTTGACCGTAGAGCTTGAATCATATATAAAAAACAAATAAAATCAGTCAAAAACTCAACAATATTCAGTCTGTCTTGACGAGATTGTTGTAAATTTGCATACCATTTATTTAATATGTATAAGCTTCGCTTTTATTGGTTTTTGCTATTATTTTGTGCAAACCATATTAATCTTTATTCCATAGAAATTTCTCGCCAAATTTTGCTTCAATTGAATCAAAAATCATCTGTTCCGGCAATATTGGTATTGAAACAACAGGCTAAATTTGATCAAATTTCGGAATCATGGAGCAAAGAACAGAAAACTGCTTTTGTATTTCAATCTTTGAAACAAACAGCAGAACAGTCTCAAAAAAATATTCAGGCTTTTTTACGTTCAAAAAATATAGGGTTCAGATCAAACATTATAGTCAATTCGATCAGTTTGGACTTGGATAATAATTTATTAAATGAGTTAAAATCTTTTGATGAATTAGCTAGCATTCATTATGATGAAAACCTAAGAGTGCCAAATACATTTACAGATAACAATCTAAGCATTCAAAAAAGAGGACAAGAAATAACTTGGGGAAACATGTCTATAAAAGCGGATCAAGTTTGGTCCTTGGGTTATCAAGGCCAAGGGGTTACTGTAGCCGGTGAAGATACTGGTTATAAATGGGATATTGACGGAATCAAATCTTCCTATAGAGGTTGGAATGGCATTTCAGAAAATCACAATTACAATTGGCATGATGCTATCCACAAAATTCATCCTTTATCACAAGATTCAATTAATCCCTGTGGGCTCAATCTTACTGTTCCATGTGATGACCATGGTCATGGAACTCACACTGCAGGAACTATGGTTGGACAAAATCAAGATCACGCTCATGGTGTAGCTCCAAAGGCCAAATGGATAGGTTGCCGTAATATGGAGAGAGGTTACGGAACTCCATCAAGTTATATAGAATGTTTTGATTTTTTCCTTGCTCCTACAGATTTGAACAACGAAAATCCAAAACCGGAGCTAGCACCTCATGTGATCAACAACAGTTGGTATTGCAGCAATGAAGAAGGTTGTGATACGTTCAATCTGGCACTGATGGAACAGGCTATTTCCAATTTGAAATCAGCTGGAATTGTAGTCGTAGTTTCTGCAGGAAATTCCGGAAATCAATGTGGAACGATCGCTTATCCTCCGGCTATGTTCAGCACAAGTTTTACAATAGGTTCTTACGCCTCAAATGATACCATTAGTGGATTTTCTTCTATTGGACCTGTGTATCGTGATTCGAGTTTAAGAATTAAACCCAATGTTGTTGCCCCTGGATCTGAGGTGTTGTCTCAATTGCCTGATGGCAGTTTTCAGGCCTGGAATGGAACAAGCATGGCAGCACCCCATGTTGCTGGTTTGGTCGCACTTATGATTTCTGCCAATCCGGAATTGTCAGGAAACGTAAAGAAAATAGAACATATCATAGAGTCAAGTGCGAGATTCATGCCTTCCACTGTAGAATGCAGCGGCTTGGATCCCAATGCTCGCCCAAATATCATGTATGGATATGGAAAAATTGATGCTCTTTCTGCTGTTAAACAATCATTGGCTGTTGTAAACTCAAAAGATGTACTCAGCTCTAAAGGGATAGAAATTTATCCCAATCCGGGCAACGCTGTTCTCAATATAAATTCTAATCAAATCTTAGGGCAAATAAAAATTTTCAACTTCTATGGTCAAATCAAAACAAGCCTTTTTTCAAATGAAAACTCAGTTAAAATATCTACTCAGAATTGGTCGCCCGGGTTTTATATTATAGAATTGACTAATGGAAAAAAATATGCTTGGCTAAAAAATTAATCAGATGAAAAGGCTTCATAATATTTTTAACAGAGAATTATTATTAGAAAAACTTAAGAACGATCCTACACCTAGAACAACGATATCATTTTATCGCTATGTAAGAATTGCCAATCCAACCCTTTTTAGAGATCATTTGTATCAAATATTAGATGAGCTTGGAGTATTAGGCAGAATTTATATTGCAACCGAGGGAATCAATGGTCAGATTTCAGTTCCTGATGAATCATTAGATTCTTTTAAAATCTCAATTGACCAAATTGAATACTTAAAAAACATCAGATTAAATATTGCGATCGACGATAACGGCAAAAGTTTTTTTAAACTCAAAATTAATGTTCGCAGCAAAATTGTAGCAGACGGAATCGATGATCCTAGTTTCGATCCATCCAATTCCGGAATTCATCTGGACGCCAAAGAATTCAATGAAAAAAGCATGGACCCTAATGCTGTAATCATCGACATGCGAAATCATTACGAAAGTGAAGTAGGCAAATTTAAAGATGCAATTTGTCCGGAGGTGGTAACTTTCAGAGAGTCATTGCCTATCATTGTAGATATGTTAAAAGACAGAAAGGACCAACCTGTGCTAATGTATTGCACTGGAGGGATACGGTGCGAAAAAGCCTCTGCTTATTTCAAGCATAATGGATTCACAGATGTTTACCAACTTAATGGAGGCATTATCCAGTACGCTAAGCAAATAAAAGAACAAAATTTAGAGTCAAGATTTATAGGAAAAAATTTTGTATTCGATGAACGCTTGGGAGAACGTATAACAGAAGATGTGATAGGTCACTGTCATCAATGTGGCGCCACCTGCGACAATCATACAAACTGCGCCAATGATCAATGCCATATATTATTCATTCAATGCGATGCTTGCAAACAAAAGTATGAATCCTGTTGCTCATCAAAATGCAAGGAATTCAATCATCTATCCGAAGACGAAAAAAACAAGCTAAAAGGAAGCTTAAAATTCAATGGAAGCAGCTTTTCTAAAGGCCGATACAAAGCCCATTCCAAGGAAAGTACACTGGTATTGGAATAGTGTTTTACGCCAATAAATTGGTATCCTAATACAGCTTCTCATTTGACCTATTCCTTTTGAAATTGTTGTATTTGAAATCTGAATCAATGCAATAGTGAACTTTAAAGAAAATATTCTCAAAATTAAAATTAACTCAAACTGCAATGCAATTTAGAGCTGCACGACATTGCAACAACCTTCATGAGATTGAGCATTTCTACACCCATATTGTCGGCTTATCTAAATTAGGAGAGTTTCATGATCACGATAAGTACAATGGAATCTTTTTGGGATTTGAGAATCATGATTGGCATTTGGAATTTACGGAGTCACCGGATTCTCCAAACCACAATTGTGATGAAGATGATCTCTTGGTGTTTTATTATCAATCCAAAATGGAATTGAATTCACTTTGCAATAAATTGAAAAGAGAGAATATTGCATTTCAGTCTCCAAAAAATCCTTATTGGAAGAATAAAGGAGTCCAAATAAATGATCCGGAAGGATATCCTATAATGTTTACAATAAAAGAACAAACACTATTTTCACAAGAGCTACTCTCAAAAAATCTTATTCAGCACGGAATCAGCACTTGGGATCAATTACTCCATTATATATCATCACTTCCTTATGGAAGAAACAGCAATAGAGCCGATTTAAGTCTTGTTTTATCTGAATCAAAAGGCAGCTGTAGCTCGAAACATGCACTAGTAAAACAAATAGCTTTGGATAATAACATCAAACCTGTAGAATTGACCCTTTGTATATATAAAATGAATCGAAGGAATACCCCAGCTGCAGCTCCAATCCTGAATCAATTTTCACTGGATTATATTCCTGAAGCCCATTGTTACCTCAAAGTAAATGGAATTGAATGTGATCTAACAGCTCCGGATTCCGATTTTTTATCCTATACAAATGACATTCTCTATAAAGAAATAATAAACCCTTCTCAAGTTGTGGATTATAAAATAAACAGACATAAGGAATTTATACAAGACTGGTTGAATCAATCTAAAAGCAATTTAAGTTTCGATGAACTCTGGAGAGCTAGGGAACTTTGTATACAACAGTTATCAAATTGAAAAATAAAAACTTGAGTATTCCTTTTCTTAAAAAATAATTTTGCTTTAGATTTGCGTCGTGGAGCAAATACGTCTATTGGATTATTTATCCAAAGATTCGGCTGCCAAACAAATTCGAGAAATTCTTCATTCGGAGCAGCCACAAAGAATTTTTATTGAGGGACTGTGTGGTTCCAGGGATAGCTTTTTGATTTCTGCAAGCGCCCTACAATCCAATCAAACGACATTGGTCATCGCTACTGACAAAGAAGATGCAGCTTATATGTTTGGTGATCTGGAGCAATTGACGAGCAAAAAGAATTTATTTTTCTTTCCGGACTCCTTCAAACGTCCACTCTTTTTTGAAGAATTGGACCCCTTCCAAGTACAACAAAGAATTGAATGTGTAGATCGATTCAATTCTCATGATCCTTTAATAATTGTAAGTTATCCGGAAGCTCTGTTCGAAAAAGTAGTTTCTAATAAAGACATCAAATCTGCTTCTCTTCATTTTTCTTCTGGCAATTCTATTGATTTAGATCAAGTAATTGATACGTTGATTCGATATGGATTTGTAAGAGTTGATTTTGTCTATGAACCCGGTCAATTCAGTCTTCGAGGTGGAATTATTGACCTGTTTTCATTGGCAGCAGAACATCCATACAGAATCGAACTTAATGATGATGTTATTGAGAGTATAAGAACTTTTGATACCATTAGTCAACTCTCGATAAAAAATATCGGAAAATTTACATTGATCCCAAACCTAAATTCTGAATATACACATCAAGAGAAAAAAAGCCTCATTGATCTATTACCAAAACAAAGTTCTATTTGGACAAAAGACTTATTTTCTGTATTGGATAGTCTCCAAAAATGTACTGATGCTGCAATTCATTTTGGAGAAAAAATGGAGCACTATGCAGAAGATGAACAGGTTCAACTTATAAAAGAAAGAGCCTTTATATATCCTGATGATTTAATGAGTTCTATCTTGGATTATCATCTTCTGTTTTTTGGAACCAAGCCCAATCTCAAAGAAACTATACAAAGTATCCAAATTCAGAGTAAGGCACAACCAAGCTTCAATAAAAATTTTAATCTTCTGATTCAAGACATCAAACAATTGGAAGAAAATGGATTCATTTGTTTTCTGCTAAGCAACAGTTCTTCTCAAATTGAAAGGTTCCACAATATTTTTGATGACTTAAAAGCAGACATTCATTATATTTCTGAGATAAAATCTCTAAGAGAAGGTTTTATTGATGAGAAATTAAAACTGGCCTGTTACACAGATCACCAAATTTTTTCAAGATATCATGGTTATAAAATTAAACAGGGCTTCTCCAAAGATCAAGCTGCAAGTTTGTCCATGTTGAGAGAATTACAATCCGGAGATTATGTTACCCATTTAGATCATGGAATTGGAAAATTTGCCGGCCTCGAAAAAATTACCGTAAATGGACATCAACAAGAAGTTGTCCGTTTAATTTATAAGAATTCGGATATCCTTTATGTTAGTGTTCACTCACTACATAAAATTTCCAAATATGTTGGACAAGAAGGAACCGAACCTACACTTCACAAATTAGGATCTGATACTTGGAAAATTCTGAAGGCAAAAACCAAACAAAAAGTAAAAGATATTGCCAAAGAATTAATCAAGCTCTATGCATCTCGAAAAGCATCCAAGGGTCATGCTTTTGCTCCGGACAACTACATGCAGGCAGAACTCGAAGCATCATTCATTTATGAAGATACGCCGGATCAATATAAAGCCACTGTGGATGTTAAACTGGACATGGAAAAAGACTACCCGATGGATCGTTTGATCTGTGGTGATGTTGGTTTTGGAAAAACGGAAGTTGCTATTCGCGCAGCCTTCAAAGCAGTACAAGATGGTAAACAAGTTGCCGTACTGGTTCCGACTACCATTTTGGCTTTGCAACATTTCAGAACATTCAAAGAAAGATTCAAAGAATTCCCGGTGGATGTAGATTATGTATCAAGATTTAGATCTCAAAAAGAAAAAACATCCATCTTAAAACAGCTCAAAGAAGGAAAACTAGACCTCATCATCGGAACACATTCCTTATTAAATAAAAATACTGAATTTAAAGATTTGGGCTTACTCATTATCGATGAGGAACAAAAATTTGGTGTCGCTGCAAAAGAAAAATTAAGACACTTCAAAGTAAATGTTGATACATTAACTTTGACGGCAACGCCTATCCCTCGCACTCTTCAGTTTTCATTAATGGCCGCCAGAGACCTCAGTGTTATCAACACTCCTCCTCCCAACCGCCAACCCATACACACAGAACGAAAAGTGATCAACGATGAACTGATTCGAGAATCTATCATGAATGAAGTTTATCGCGGAGGTCAGGTTTTCTTTGTTCATAACAGAGTAAAATCACTTGGAGAAGTAGCCGAAATGCTTAAAAAACTTTGTCCGGATGTGGACATTGCCATTGCTCACGGTCAATTGGAAGCCGATAAATTGGAAGAAATTTTAGTCGATTTTATAGATCACAAATATGATGTGCTGGTGTGCACCAATATTATTGAAACGGGATTGGATATCCCGAATGCAAATACAATATTGATCAACAATGCACATCACTTCGGATTGAGCGATCTGCATCAACTTAGAGGAAGAGTAGGAAGATCAAACCGCAAGGCCTATTGCTATCTATTTGCACCACCGTCTTCCGTATTAACATTGGAAGCAAGAAAGAGATTAAAAACAATTGAAGAATTTTCTGAACTTGGAAGCGGACTCAACGTAGCAATGAGAGACTTGGATATAAGAGGTGCGGGAAATCTTTTGGGTGGCGAACAAAGTGGTTTTATTGCAGATATTGGATATGAAACATATCAAAAAATTCTAGAAGAAGCAATAGACGAACTCAAAGAAAATGAATTTAAAGAAGAGTTTAAAGAAGAAAAGAAAGAACAAAGTTATGTTAGAGATGTGAACATTGATACCGATGTAGAAATGCATCTTCCCGACCAATATGTTTCCAACAATCAAGAACGATTAATCCTTTATCAAAGACTTGATAAAATTAAATCTGAAGAAGAAATTGTAAAATATCAAAAGGATTTACAAGACAGATTTGGACCCATTCCACCTCCTACCAATGAATTATTCCAAGGGCTTAGATTGCGTTGGATTGCAAAGACAATGAATTTTGAGCGAGTAGTCTTAAAAAAGAAGAAACTGCAGTGCTTTTTTATCTCCAATCCATCCAGCAGTTTTTTTGAATCCGGTTATTTTCATTCACTTTTAAATCAAATTGGAACGAACAAATCATTTCAACTCAAACAAAGCAATCAACTATTGATTTTAATAAAAGAAGATGTAAAGAATTTACAATCTGCAATTCAGTTATTGCAAGAACTACACCTTAAGATTTCTCCCAATTCTATAGGTTGACCCTAATTCACTTTTAGCTTTAGCTTATTTTTATTGTCCAATACCGCAACAAATTCTCAATTTAAAAGCCAATTTGACCAAAAATAGAATTATTAAAGAGCAATATCTATCTAATGAGGAAATGATATTGTATCCATGGCGAGATTAGAACTGTTTTTTAGCCAACTAAAAAGTACAGTATTCAATAGTATTTATTTCTATTTGCTAGAATTTGTGACATGCACGATCCGAAGCCGTCCTAAAGCAAAATAAAATCTATTCTTATGTTACTACAATTAAATGGAGTTGTAAACACCTCCTTTGACTTCGTTGGAAAAATCAGTGAATTAGCCATTACTTATGCTCCCAAACTAATTGGAGCCATTGTTGTCTATTTGATTGGTTCTGTGATTATCAAATGGGTTTGCAACCTTCTCAAAAAAGCATTAACCGCAAGAAATTTTGACCCTTCACTCCAATCCTTCTTATTCTCTTTAGTAAAAGTACTACTTTCCATCCTTCTTTTATTGACAGTTTTTGGAATGTTGGGTGTTCCGTTGACCTCCTTTGCTGCCATTTTAGCCGGTTTGGCAGTTGGTATTGGAGCAGCTCTAAATGGCACTTTAGGTAATTTTGCCGGTGGTGTTATGATGCTTATCTTCAAACCATTTAAGCTTGGTGATTTAATAGAGGCTCAAGGCCATTTGGGAAATGTGGTAGAGCAGGGAATTTTCAATACAACATTGTTGTCACCAGAAAGCAAAACCATTATTCTTGCCAATGGAGCTCTTTCGACAGGAACAATTGTAAATTACACAACTCATGGTCATTTGAGAGTCGACCTGGTCATGGCTATTGATCCGGGAGTTTCCATAGAAAAAGCCAGAGAAACTGCCATTGCTGCTATGTCTACACATCCAAAAGTGTTGAGTACTCCGGCACCGGAAGTCAATGTTCTCAAAGTAGGAGATGGAATGGTTACCCTCGCCATCAGACCTTATTGCAAACAAGAAGATTATTGGGATGTGTATTTTGGCGCTCAAGAGCTTGTAAAAAATGCTTTCGATAAAAATCAAATCGCCGGACCTATTCCACACCGAGTGATCATCAATAAACAGTAAAAACAAGTTTCTGTAAACAGAATTCATTATTTTCTATATCTAACAAAAAAGCCTTCAATGAAGGCTTTTTTTATTTTCAAAATTCAACCATTTTATTTCCATACTGTTCAATTTCACTATGGAACCAGTAGAATTTGACTTTAAAAGAGATGTTGTAGATCTTAGCTTTGAGAAGCCGATTTTAATAGACTTTTGGGCAGAATGGTGTGGGCCTTGCAGAGTATTGGGGCCTGTATTAGAAGAACTAGAAAAAGAATATAACGGTATTTGGAGTTTGGTTAAAATCAATACAGAGGAACATCAAGATATTGCTGCTTATTTTAGAATTCAGAGTATCCCAAATTGTAAATTGATATATCAAGGCAAGTTGGTGGATGAGTTTGCCGGAGCATTATCCAAAGCAACTATAAAAACTTGGCTTGATAAACAATTGGCTGCACTAGAAATTGAAACGGAGCCGGATATGGAGCCGGATGATTTTGATACATTATTGCCGGAATTTCCATCTTACCCTGATCAAATATTAAAAGAAAAACTAAAACGATTTCTTGAACTAAATCAGGATCATAAAAAAGCCTTGATAGAATATTATAAACAGGAATTGTTTGATCAGCCTATGGCGGTAATAGAAGCTTTAAATCAATTTAAAGATCAAAAAGAGTTCAGTATTTTGATAGAAGACTCCCCTGCAATAGCAGAGTGGCTTCAATTATCAGAAGGCTCTGAGATAGCAAACCGAAATTTAATCACAGCAAGAAATTTAATTCTTAATCAACAAGCTCAAGAAAGTATCGATCTTATCATAGAAACAGTTATGAAATTTCCTTCTTATCAAAATGAATTAGCAAGAAGAATTGGGATTACGTTATTTCATTTTTGGGGCAATCAACATCCATTAACCAAGGAGAATAGAAAATTATTTGATATGGCTATTTACTAATTCGGAATAACTACTTTAATAATTTCTTTTTGATCATTAAAAGACAGCTGAATAAAATATACCCCTGCCGGAAATAAAGGAATATCCGTTTTTGAATCTCTTATATATCCATGACCAATATGCTCATGCATAACAGAAAAAATTTCGTACCTTGCTCCAAACCATTGTTGCCCGGAATTGATACTGTGATCTTCAAATGAATAAAAAATACTATAAGGTGGGTATTGGTCTGTTTTTGTTACCAGACGGACTGTAGTAACATTATCATCGGCGCTGTGGTCGAAAAAATGGTCAAGAGAAAATGCTTCTAACATAATTGTTGAACCGACCTCTCGAAACCCCAAATTCATATAAAATCTGTCTACTCTATGCTCCAAGGGTCCAAGATTTTTCTCAAGCTTTTCAAATCGAACAATACTGCAGTTGTATCCATCCAAGGGTTCAGAAATAATCTTTGCCTGTCCTATATTGTGATTCACTTTATTTGTCAAAGTACAAAAAACCTCTACTTTCATCTCGTAAAGCCAGCCGCCCGGAGTCTTTAGTGAGTCAAGGATCTTTAGATTATAATTTCTTACTCCGATGGCAACATCATTGTCGGAGACATAAGTAAATGAGAGCTGATTTAATTTTTTTATAAATGGTCTGTCTATTAAACCCAACTCATCATCTACAACATACAATTCACCGGAGTCAAAGACTCCGCATCTATAAGAACATCTCGCTCTCCCCGTGATCTGATTCAAAAATTTAAGGTCAGTGTTATACAATTCAATTGTCGCATCGTAACTATCACTTATTCCCAATAATAATAAGCTGTCATGCAGAATATGCAGCTCATTTACTCTCATCGTAAGAGGAATTTTTTCCTCTTTAAAGCTTTCAACATCAAGCTTAAATAATTCATTCGCCTCAACAAAATACAGTTTTGAATTTATGGAATCAAAAACAAAAGGTGAGCCGGAATTCTCACTCATTTTAACAACTGCACCGTTCGATGTTTTATAAATTCCATTGGATGTACAGACAATCATTCCTCGTTCGTAATCATACAAAGCAACAATATCTGAAAAATTTGCATTATTGATAATGTCGAGGATATTCAGATCCTTATCAAAAATATACAAATTGCTTCCGCTGCCAAAAACATAATTATTATATTTATTTTTATAAAAATAGGATCGTGTATAACTGTTAAAGTAGTTGTCTAAAACCACTGAGTCTAATAATTCTCCATTACAATTATACTTACAAATTAAATCTTTCTTAGAAGGTAAATCATCACCAATCCAAACTTTACAAGTAACTATAAATTCGTTCTCATTTATTCCTACAAGCTGTGTAGTAAAATTATAACCATCTATCAAAATAGGAAATGTATGGATTAATTTCTCGCCATCGAAAGAATACAAATTGGCATTATCACAATTATAGTTTTCACCGGCTACAATAAAATGCTCTTTTACCTTAATAATTTGGTTATACTCCTCCGTCTCATTTTCATTTAACCACTCCAAACTATTTTGCGTAAAACCAAAGTTACTGTATACACTATTTAATGCAATAAAAAAAGCTAAAAATACACTAGATTTATACATTAGATTACATATTGAAGCTTAACCCCCACCCCCGAATTTTATACAAATATAAAGAATTATTCGAGAAATACAACTTTTAGATAATAATTTTAGCTTGAGCCGGTATTAAGTAAAGAAAAAGTTAAGTTTCTCTTTTTTTATTATGACTCAAATTCGTCTTCCTCTGAATCTGCTTTCTTGTGCAATAACACTCCCGAATCAATATAATTACACCATAAACAGTCGGGCTTACCACAGCCCGGAGTAAATATGTTCGAAGAAATTTTTTGATAACTCTCTTGGATTAGCTGACTGACAAAGTCTTTATCCTCATTTGTTGGACTAATGCTCCTTTCAATAAATCCTTTGTCTTTATCTTTATTTACAAAATAGAATGTGGATGATTTAATCTTTGATTTATGCTCTGACAACTGATCCATCATCAAGCAATAAAAAACCATTTGTTTCCAATATTCTCCACCTGTTGGTTCTTTATCGGAAGGTAATCTCAGTTTTTCAGAAATAGAGGCTGTTGAGCCTGTTTTATAATCAATTATTGCAAGAGAATTTTCGATAAAATCAACCCGATCCAATTTTCCTGTAATGGGCACCTCTGAAATATACAAATCAGCATAACTCTTTTCACTTATTGAATAATCTATTTGAATCCATTTCTGCATATAATGTTGAACAAACTGGGGTAAATGCTCAGATCCCATCATACTGTATTGCTCAAATTCTGCATCAGTAAAATGAGATTTATATTTCTTCATTCCCTTTTTAAATAATTTTAGGATATTGTCAAAATCACATGTTTTTTCCAAAATAATAGTCGGCACTGTTTTTTCCAAAACATAATGCACTGCATTCCCATATCCCAATGAAGCTGTTCTGGCAGATGGAACCTGAAGTACTTTTTGATAATAAAAACTTACCGGGCATTTTAAATATGAATTGAGTGAGGTAGGGCTCAATCTAAACTTCTGAATAAAATTATGAAAAACACTTTCATCAGCTGGAATAAACTTCTTCAAACCAAAATTAAATTGATGAGCTAAATCGCTAAGAAAGTCCTCCTGATTATTGAGTATTTTTTTCTCTACAGCCAAATCCTTGCTTGTAATTTCATGAATGAAACGAATTGCAGGATCATCCTTCCCATTCGTGTTTTTCAAGCCATAACTCATGTGCAATTGCTTTTTTGCCCTCGTCATTCCCACATAAAAAAGCCTTCTTTGTTCCTCTTGCTCAATTAAAGCATCCTCAGATTGATATGGGAAGGTAATGCCATTTCTTACTCTTTTTGAATCCCATTGGGAACTATTGGATTGAGGAATATAAACGCAATCAAACTCCAATCCCTTAGAGGCGTGAAGTGTAAAAAGCTTAACACCTTCCGGATTTCCTAACACTTTGGTCATTGGAATTGCAATCCTTGATGCCATCATAAGATCTAACATTTCCAAATAATGCTTCAGTTCATAATCTGGATTTTTTACGGCTTCTGCCTTTATCCACTCAAAAAATGAATACAATAATTGAATTAAATATTGATGATTCTCATGTTTCAAAACAAAGGGCAGAATTCCCAAATCATGAATTATCTTTTCAAGAAAAACCTGAACACTATACTCGGATTGAGACTGAACCAATCCCAGAATCTTACGGTGGAAATCAACTAATTGATCTGCTACATCCGGAATCAATTGCCTTAGTTGTTGGGAGTCTGTCAATAAATCCTGAAGAATATATTCCACCTGATTACTATCATCTTGATCTCTCTTGCTCTCCTTTTGTTTAACCCATAAGGACATTTTGCCTATATGATAGGTACTGACTTGCCAAAATGGAAAATGAAGAATCTCATAAAGCAAATGATCTTGCTGCCTTGGATTGGATTTCTCTAAAACAATAAACCTCAAAATCAAAATTAATTGTTTACTTATCTGCTCATCCAAAAGATTGATCGTCTTGCTGATTTGATAATCTATTTTCTTTTCCTTTAATGACAAGGCATAGGCAGAAAGATCCTTGTTCTTCCTACACAAAACAGCTATTTCTTTTGAGGATATTCCCGACTTTATTTTGCTCTCAATATTGGATACAATTTGATATCGTTCAATTTCAGAATTGGGATATTCTATTAAACTTAAATCGGTTTTATAGTATCTGTTATCACCTGATGAACGCAAGTTTTTACTCAACCCCGGAATATGATTGATCAATCTTTTGGTATTATACTCAATCAATTGCTTGGCAGTATCTAAAATTTCTTGTGTAGATCTGTAGTTCTCTTCAAGAACAATAAGCTGAGGATTGAACTTGGTCTGCAGGGATTCCATGTTATCCACTTTTGCTCCTTGAAATCTGAATATCGCCTGATCATCATCTCCTACTACAAAAAGATTGGGTTGATCGTCAAATGAAACCAATAAATTTAGAATTTCGTTTTGAATCCCATTGTTATCTTGAAATTCATCCACTAAAATATACTGATATTGTTCTTGATATTCAGCTAATAAATCTGAATTTGACTTTAACTTATCGAGTACATTTTTTATCATGTCATTAAAATCGAAAAATCCCAATCTTTGTTTTTCAATTTGATACTGCTCAGCGAGTTCAATATACGCTAGTGCAGTATTCATTTTGGCTTTAAACTCTTTATACTTTGTTTGATTGAGATCTCCCACTGAGTACTCTTTCACCTTTCTCTTATATCTATTGTCCGGATCTGAAATAAATTTCTTTTCAAACAGCTGATAATCGTTTTTTAGTTGTTCGAAATTAAAATTCTCCGTTGCAATGGTCTGAATTGCTGAAGATAGAGTATTAATCTTATGATCATAGTATTGTCTATAGTCAAACAAAATATGTTCCTTGTCAAGTTTCGAAAATAGGTCTTGCATTATCTTATAAGACTCAAGCTCAGAAATGTTCTGTGCATCTTCTCTGATGGCAAACAACTCTGAATGCTCTCTCATAATTTTCATACAAAAACTATGGAAAGTTGAAATCTGTATATCAAATGCTGCCGGACCTATAAATCTGGACAGTCTGCTGCGCATTTCACTGGATCCCGCATCTGTATAGGTCAAACATAAAATATTGGATGGGTTGACATCTCTTTCCAAAAGTATTGCTCCTATCCTGACGGCTAAAATTTGGGTTTTTCCGGTTCCAGGTCCGGCGATCACCATGACCGGGCCATCCATTGTATCTACAGCTTTTCGCTGTGCTTCATTTAACTTTAAATAAGCTTCCTGAAATTCGGGTGTAGATTTTTTTGGGGGGATTGAATCAAACAAATTCATTTTAGAAAAAGTATAAGTGAATCAATGTTAAACTTAAAATAGTCACCAATAGATAATATGCCCACTTGTTTGCATTAGGTATAGTACTGGCATATTGTGCTGTCACCCATCCGCCTAAGGCTTGTCCAAAACCTATCGTCAATCCAACATTCCAATTGATCATGGATTTTGACTGAAATATTAAAATAACAATCACAGTATAAGTTGTAACCATAAGCACTTTAACCGCATTGGCTTCTACAAGAGGCATTCCCACAACCAAAACCATTACACTCAGAAAAAAAATTCCCATACCCAATTGAATAAAACCACCATAAAAGCCCAATGCAAAAAAAACAGGTACATAAATCCAAGCAGAGATTTTCTTTTGACTCTCGTTTTGTTTAATCCATTTATCCGGATGGATAAAAATTAATCCAAACATGAGCAGCATTAATATTTTATATACTGCTTGAAACTGTTCTGCAGAAATTGTGATTGCAGCATAAACACCAACTATTGCTCCGGCAATGCCACAGACCAAATATTGCCAACAGGTCTGCCATGGCAATTTCTTATTTCTCTGAAATGCTTCTAAGCTGGCTAAGCCTTGCAAAAAAATTCCTATCCGATTTGTACCATTAGCCAACCCTGGATTTAAGCCTAATAACTCTGTCATTAATCCAAGGGTAATCGTGCTGCCACTACCGGCAAGTGTATTAATTACTCCGGCTAAATATCCACCTAATACGCAACAAACAAGCTCCCATGTTGACATTTACTCGACTTTGATGGATTGGCACAATTCTACTAGAACTCCATTTGTAGATTTAGGATGTACAAAACATATTAATTTGTTGTCCGCTCCACGTTTAGGTTTCTCATTGAGCAAAATAAATCCATTATCCTTCAGCCTTTTCATTTCAAGTTCTATATCATCGACATCAAAAGCAATATGATGAATCCCTTCGCCTTTTTTTTCAATAAATTTATGAATTGCGCTATCAGGATGTGTTGCGGCCAATAACTCTATCTTGTTCACCCCTTTCTTAAAAAATGAAGTCATTACAAATTCAGATTCAACTTCTTCAGTTTTATAATGATCTACACCCAATAATTTTGCATATAGCCCATTGGCTTCATCAAGATTTTTTACAGCAATCCCTATATGTTCAATATGATTCATAATTACTTATTAACACGTTCATAGGCCACAAACATAAATTTTCCATCCGGGCTATTCCATTGTTTTAAAAACAAATATAGCTCAGGTCTATCTTCAAAATATTTATAATCTACACCACTGTATTTTCCTGCAAAATGCCCATCCCAAATTACTATACTTCCTATAGGAGATTTTTCCATTTCTTGTGGTGTTATGAACTTCAATCCTTTAGGGTAATCTTCTTCAGTCATATCCATAAAATAATTAAACATGGCCATATTCTGATAGATAGGTCTTTGCAGATGATACTTATTAGCCAATACCCAACCTGCAATTTCTTTACATGTGCTGTTCTCATCTCTATTTTCCAAAATGATAGGACGAATAAAAAGCAAACCGTGGACAATACAAAGAGCAATAAATCCTAAATCTCGAATCCACTTTATTTTTATAGGCAGCATAAGAAATATCACAAATACAATAGAAATGTATAATGGCGTATAAATTCTAGGCAACCAAAAAGCTCTTTCGATCCAATTGTGATCGTAGGTAAAAAAATACGCATACAATCCCAACATAGGAACAAATAAAAATAAATAATAGTACTTTTTTGTAAGAGCATACAACTGATCAAAAGCAAGATTTGCAAGTGCAACACCCATTGGAGCAATTATAAGCATATAACGTAGATTTCCTGCCGTTGATGTTCCAATCTCTTTTGCTTTTAAATTGAATAAACAGTCCAGTAAAAAAAACAAATAAAAGGGAGCAAACAAAAAGAGGTCAACCTTTCTTTTTTTCGCAAGTAAGAAAACAGTATACAATACGATTCCAAGCACTGTAAAATATCCAAAACAAACACCTGACATCTTAAAATAATGATCAAAACCGGCTCGAGTGTATTGTTTAGAATATTGTGCTGCTGTATTCTTTGCATCATTATACAAGTACATAATATCACCAAACTCTATCCAACCCCATAAATTATTCAAAAAAGGAAAAAGCCCTAGTATTAAAAAGGCATTATAATTTTTATTCCACAATAAATAAAGTCCAAATACAGCTGCAACGATATACATTTCTTGGCGGATAATCAACACATAGGATAATAAAATAGCAGCAATAAAATCCATCTTTTTATAGTGAAAATAAATCCATGCCATTAATAAACAAGCCGCAGATATTTCACTGTAAATTCTAAAAGAAACGCCAAACCAAAGAGCGCCACAAAACAAAAGGAATACTGACAAAATCGGACTTACACCCCCTCTCAACTGAACAACTTTGTATGTGAAAAACGCTGTGAGACATGAAAAAAAACAGTTCAACAAATAAATTGCTGTTTTGCCTTCCAAGGCCGGAATAGCATAAATGATTTTCCATCCCGTCTTAGCCCAATTCCCTAAAATAGAAGAAGGCTGAGTCCAAAACTTCTTCATATTAATGTAATGCGCACCCTCTTCACCTTGATAAAATCCCGTACTTATAAATGAGTAAAAATAGAGTCCAAAAAACAATACAACTAAACAAACATACAAATACCACTCATTTTTTAACGATTGGATTACATCTGATCGCTTGATGGTCCAAATTGGAGCCACCTCAATGACATCCTGTTGCTTCGTTTCTTGCTTTGGAACTTCTTGAAATTTCCCGGTTTGCTTATTTTTCTTCATTTTTTGGTTAATTTAATCGACAATGTTGGCTAAACAATTAAGACGGAATTTTAGCAATGGCAATCAGTGATGTCCCGAAACTAAAATTACCTATTTTCTGCTCTATACTCATAAGAGAACGCAGAATCTTATCTGTGAACATGTTGCCGGGTTTAAATCCGGATTCTATGACCTGTTCTTTTGACTTAAATTGAAGCCATATTTTTCTTAAAATAGCAATAGGGATAAGGCTCCAACCCCAATATCGGATTTGAATATCTTGCAATCCTGCCTCCTCCATACTTTTCCTTAATCCTGCTTTATTGTATCTTCTTACGTGACCGGCGACGCTGTCATATTTGCTAAACAACATCATAGATGCCGGAACATTGATAATGATATATCCATTTCCCTCAGTATGTGCAATAGACTGTTTAATAAATGTAACATCATCTTCTATATGTTCTATCACATCCAGTAATAAAATATTTTTATACTTTTTATAGACATCTTGATGTTGATCAAAAATGTTGTAAACAAATAATTTGCCCTTTGTTTTTTCTGATTTTTCCAAGGCATACAAATTTAAATCACAACCATCAATACTGTAAGAATCTTGTTCCATCTGTTGCATTACCACTGCGTTTCCACAACCTATTTCGAATGTTTTATCCGAAAATGAAGATACTAAACCGATCATTTTTTTAATTTCAAAAAATCTCCATTGCATCCAAAAATGATCTTTATTGGCTATAGAAAACCATTCATCTGCCATACTCACCGGCAAGGCTTTACTCAAATAGACAATTTTATTTTCACTCATCTCAAGTTAAAATTTCTTGTTTTTAATGATATAAAGTGGCTTTTTCCTGGATTCATCATATATTCTCAATACATATTCTCCAATTATTCCAAGAGCGATTAGCTGAACTCCACTGAAAAAGAAAATAGCTACAGCCAAAGTGGTAAACCCTTGAGGTGTATGAGGGTCATGAAACTTTATATACAAGGCATACAGTATATAAAGCAATGATCCCAAGACGACAATGACTCCAAGTTGTGTAAGAAGTTTGATAGGAAAAGTACTAAAACTGTATATCCCATTGTAGGCCAATTGAAACAGCTTTCGCAAAGTATATTTGGTTTGTCCCATCTCCCTTTTGTCCCGATCATAATTATATCCAAACTGTTTGAATCCAACCCATGACCTTGTCCCTCTTAAAAATAAACTTTGCTCCTTGGAGACTAAAATCTCATTCAAAACTTCTCTCCTCATCATACAAAAATCGCCACTATCCAAAGGAATAGGAACTGCAGATATAGAGTCAATCAACTTATAGTATGTTGAGTAAGATAATTTTTTAAAAAATCCTTCCTTTCTATTTTTTCTAACACCATAAACAACGTCATATCCCTCAAGAAGTTTTTTGTAAAATTCAATCATCAATTCCGGAGGATCTTGTAGGTCTCCATCGATCATTCCTATAAACTCACCGGTACAGTTTTCTAAACCAGCTAAAAACGCTGCTTGATGTCCAAAGTTTCTTGATAAATGAACAACCTTCCAACGTTGATCTTTCTTATGAAATTCATCCAAAAGCACTGGACTGGAGTCAGAGCTGCCATCATTTACACAAATGATCTCAAAGTTGTCTGTAATTTTATTAATCGAAGAAATGCACCGTTCAAATAAAAAAGGAATAGTTTCCTCCTCATTGAAAACAGGAATGATCAGTGAGATGGTTTGTTTTTGATTTGAGTTTTGATCAGAATTCAATAGCTAAAATTATTTTACAAAGATAGGCAATTTATTCCAATTTCATTCAATCTATCGAATTCAGAAAAGCAAGCATCTTTTGCAATGCTTGAGCTCTGTGACTGATCCTGTTTTTTATCTCTGAACCCAGTTGAGCAAAACTTTGATCATAGCCTTCCGGAATAAAAATGGGATCATATCCAAATCCGGATTCACCACTCTTTTTCTCTGCTATATGACCTCTAACAATGCCTTCAAAAAGAAATTCTTTCTGATCCAAAATCAAACTCATCACAGTCCTGAATTGTGCCCTGCGATCTGTTTTATTTTCCAATTTGTTAAGCAAAAATATAATGTTGTCTTCAGTATCTCTGTGCTCACCGGCATACCGCGCAGTATGGACTCCCGGCTCTCCGCCAAGAACATTCACTTCGAGCCCCGTGTCTTCTGCAAAACAGTTTTTTCCTAAGCGCTGATGAATCGTTCTAACCTTAATAAGTGCATTGTCTTCCAATGTCTTCCCATCTTCTATGATCTCCTCAATCCAAGCTATATCTTTTAAGCTTTTTACAGTAAATTGTTGCGGCATCATAGCCATAATTTCTTTTACTTTATGATCGCTGTGAGTCGCAAATATTAATTCTGTCATATTTTCTGTATTGGCAGTACAAAAGTAATCAAGGGTTCTCCTAAAGCGAGCATTGAATTTATTTTTTTTGTTGAACTAATGGAAAGAACTTATCTTTCCAACAAAAAAATTAGTCTATGTTCTGGAAATCACATCCTCGCGGCTTACCCTATCTGTTTTTTTCCGAAATGTGGGAGCGTTTTGGATATTATTTGATGATTGGAATATTCACTTTGTATCTCAAAGATGTTGAGACTGGATTTGGTATGACCGAAGCAGAATCAGCTGATTTATATGGAACATTCATTGCCCTTGTTTTTCTGACTCCTTTTTTAGGAGGATTAATTGCCGACAGGTATTGGGCATATAAAAAATCTATTGTTATAGGTGGATTGATGATGGCAGGTGGGTATTGTCTTATGGCCGTTCACAATATACAAGTTCTTTACATTGCCATGACTCTTGTGATTTTTGGCAACGGATTTTTCAAACCAAATATATCTACTTTATTGGGAAATATTTACAATACGGATCAACATGTTCATCAAAAAGATGAAGGCTATAATATTTTTTATATGGGGATCAATATTGGTGCATTCATTTGCAATTTTTTTGGTGCTGCATTACAGATCATGTTAGGTTGGTCGTATGCCTTCTTAGCTGCCGGAATAGGAATGTTTATTGGCGTTGCAGTGTTTTTAATCGGGCTCAAACATTATAAGCAATATGATGTAAAAAAAGGTGTCCAAGAGGGCGATATGTCGTTCACTAAAATTTGCCTCCTCATTTTATTTCCTTCGGTTATTTTTGGAATAATAGGTTGGCTTATTCCGGGTGCTCTGGTAGGATCGGACAGCACTGATGCTTTTATTTTTGCTTGCCTTCCTGTGCTTTATTTTTATTCATCATTGTACTTCAAAGCAAAGCCTGAAGATAAAAATCCCATTTTGGCATTGTTAGCCATCTTTGCTGTTGTTATCCTCTTTTGGGCAGTCTTCAAACAAAATGGATCTGCCTTGAATACTTGGGCTGATCGGTACACAGACAGGCAATTGGAAGGATCAATGCAAACTGTTTTTGAAACTTTTAAATTAGCAAAAAATATCAGTTACACAAAAGACAGTGTCAGTCTTTATGATGATAAATTTAGATTACAAAAAGTGAACGGAGTGATCCAAAAAGAATATAATTATCCAAGCTATTTTAAAAATTGTCCTCCGGAGCGTTTGCCGACAGAAGGATCAAAAATTTCAGTCTGGAGCACCAATTTAAGTCAATCGATCAATCCGGCTTGGGTGATTTTTTTAACCCCTTTGGTTGTTGCCCTATTTACCTATTTGAGACGAAGAGGTAAAGAACCTAGCACACCTACCAAAATTACATTGGGACTTTTCATATCTGCATTGTCCGTACTCTTTATGATTGCCGCTGTTTATGCTACTCAAAATGGTGTTTCGAAGGCAAGTGTTCTTTGGCTCGTCATGAGTTATGGAGTCATTACCGTAGGTGAATTGTTTTTGAGTCCTATGGGTTTAAGCTTGGTTTCTAAATTGAGTCCGGCTCATATTACTTCTCTTATGATGGGTGGTTGGTTTGTTTCAACTTCTATTGGGAATAAACTATCCGGAGTGTTGGCTACACTTTGGGACAACTATGATAATAAAGCCAATTATTTTTGGCTTAATTTTTCATTATTGATTTTTGCAACCTTGCTCATGCTGATTCTATTGAAATGGTTGAATAAAGTAATGGTCGAAAAAGGAATAAAATAAGTTCTCTAATATCAGAATCGCTTTTTCCTGTTCAAGACCAAATTACGGGTGCTGAACATTTGCAGCTTAAAATAACCAAGAAAATAAATAGGATTCTCCATTGTTTTTATGGTGTCTTTGGCTTGGACATTTTTTATTTTAAACTAAGAATCCACAGTGTTGTCAAGCTGTTTTTTGTTGGTTTTGATTTAAGGATAGCCAATCCTTTGGGGTATCCGATTTCTAAGATCTCAATGCTCCGGTTTTCTTTTAAATTAATGTTTGATTTCCTTTTGGGTTTTCATTTTCCGGGTCATCATTTTCATTTTTGCACCGCCTTTGCATGAGGAGGCTGGAGGGCTTGGTCATTATTTTGCTCTGCAAAATAATGACGGAACCCCGTAAGACTCCGACTCCTTAGTGAGCTAAGGAGTCATGCCCAAAAAATTTTATTTGTCATTGTGAATAGTTTGTAAATAATTCAAACTATCTTTTCCGCAAAATCAGAAAATTCCTTTGTTATGCGAATAAGAGAACTAAATGTGATGAGAGGCCCCAATTATTGGTCCATCAAACGCCATAAACTGATCGTTATGGTTTTGGATTTGGAGGACATGGAGCAAAAGCCTACAAATAAAATTGGAGGTTTTTTGGACAGGCTAAAGCTGTTATTGCCGGGCATGTACGATCATAGATGCTCTGTGGGTGCTCCCGGGGGTTTTTTTCAACGAGTAGAAGAAGGCACTTGGATGGGTCATGTGATAGAACATATAGCTCTTGAGATTCAATCCCTGGCCGGTATGGAAGTCGGTTTTGGTCGGACTCGATCTTACGGAGAAGACGGCGTTTATCATGTGGTGTTTGATTATATAGAAGAAAAAGTGGGCATTTATGCTGCCAAATCTGCATTGTGCATTGCAGAAGCTCTTATAGAGGGCAGAGATTACAATTTGGCAGAAGATATTCAGGAGATGAGAGAGCTGAGAGAAAGCGAACGCTTAGGTCCAAGTACAGCATCGATTATTGATGAAGCTATTGCGAGAGGAATCCCATGGATCAGACTGAACAAATACAGTTTATGCCAATTGGGTTATGGAAGAAACCAACGTCGTGTCCAAGCTACAGTGACCAGTCAGACAAGCAATATTGGGGTGGAAATCGCCGGAGATAAAGAAGACACAAAGTTCATATTAAGTCAGGCTGAAATCCCGGTACCTAAGGGTGAAATTATCAGAACAGAAGCAGGCTTAAAAGATGCAGTCCAATATCTCAAATATCCATTGGTCATTAAGCCCATTGATGGCAATCATGGGCGTGGTGTCACAACAGATATCCGCAACTGGGATCAGGCTATAGCCGGTTTTGAGGCCGCCAAAAGAATATCGAACTCAGTAGTTGTAGAACAATACATTACAGGAGAAGATTACAGGATATTGTTGATCAATTATAAGCTTGTAGCTGCAGCCAAGCGCCTGCCTGCGCAAGTGATGGGTGACGGAAAATCTACCATTCAACAACTCATTGACGCCACCAATGCAGATCCTCGTAGAGGGTATGGGCACGAAAAAGTGTTGACCTACATTACAGTGGATGACATCAGTAAAAAATTACTTTCTCTCAAGAATTATACTTTGGACACTGTTTTGTCTAAAGATGAAATTATGGTATTGAAGGATACTGCCAATCTTTCTACCGGTGGCACCTCCGTGGATGTGACGGATATCATGCATCCCTCAATAATTTTCATGGCCGAACGAATCTCACGTTTGGTTGGATTGGATATATGCGGTATTGACTTTATGACTACTGATATCAGCAGACCCATTTCAGAGGTGGGTGGAGCTGTCATCGAAGTCAACGCAGGACCCGGTTTTAGAATGCATCTGGCTCCTGCCGAAGGATTGCCTCGCAATGTGGCAGCTCCGGTAATAGATATGCTTTATCCACCTGGATCTCCATCCAGAATTCCCATAGTCGCCGTAAGCGGAACCAATGGAAAAACAACAACAACAAGATTATTGGCTCACATGGCCAAGATGATGGGATTTACTGTAGGTTATACTACAACGGACGGCATTTATATTCAAAATCATCTTATGATGCAAGGTGATTGTTCAGGGCCCGGCAGTGCTGAGTTTGTTCTCAAAGATCCTACCGTGAATTATGCTGTCTTCGAAACTGCAAGAGGTGGAATTCTTCGTGCCGGTCTGGGATTTAAAAATTGTAACATTGCTATTGTTACCAATGTTGCTGCAGACCATCTTGGACTCAAAGGGATTCATACTTTGGAGCAGCTTGCCAAGGTAAAAGCTGTAGTAGTAGAAGCTTTATTGCCCGATGGTTATGCTATTCTCAATGCCGATGATGACTTGGTTTATGCTATGAGAGAAAAAGCTCCGTGTAAGATAGCTTTATTCTCGATGGATGAAACCAATCCTCGAATCCAAAACCATATGAAATCCGGTGGTTTGAGTGCAATATACGAAAATGGTTATCTCACGATCTGCAAAGGAGAATGGAAAATGAGAGTGAGCAAAGCCGTGAACGTTCCTTTGACTTATGGTGGCAAGGCTCATTTTATGATTCAAAATGTTTTGCCCACAATTCTTGCCGGACATATACAAGGATTTGAGCTCGATGATATTCGATCTTCATTGGAAACTTTTATTCCATCTCCTGCACAAACTCCGGGTCGTTTGAATCTATTCAACTTCAAAAATTTTGATGTACTGTTGGATTATGCTCACAATCCGGCCGGACTTACAGCACTCAAAAAATTCATTGAAAAAATGGATGGCGCTCCTAAAATCGGAATCATTGCCGGTATTGGTGATCGACGTCAAGAAGACAATGAAGGCATCGGTCGTGTAGCCTGCGAAATGTTTGACGAAATCATCATAAGACAGGATAAACATTTACGAGGAAAGACGGATCAAGAAATTATAGAAATGATTTCTCATGGCATAAAACATCATGACCCCGATAAAAAAGTTACAGTTATCCCAAGCGAGCGCGAAGCCATTTCATTCGCCATAGAAAATGCAAAACCGGGAAGTTTGATAGTGATATGCAGTGACGTTGTACCTGATGCCCTGGCTCAAGTCCAGAAGTACAAGGAAGAAGAAGCAGACATGTTGTATAAATTCTCTACGTCCGATATTCCGAATAAATAATACAGAATTATTTTTTTTGGAAGAGCGTATTTGGATCTAATCCTTAGGTCCTGAGTCCTGCTGTCCATTACAGCGCCTTGCGCTTTCATTTCCATCAGGCTTAGGTTTTGCAACATTCTCCCATGGGTGGATCTCCCTGGTTTACTCATCCAAAATTTTGGAATTGGCGGACCAATGAAAATAATTTGAATGGTCGACTTTTACTTCTTAGTAAAAATGCTGTGGCCATTTCCAGGATATATTGAATTAAGAATTGGCTATCGACCAATTGAAATAAAACCGCTTAGAGCTGGGTGTGATAGAATGGATTATCCAACCATCAAGGTCTTAGGAACACTGAGAAGCTGGAGTTTATTTTTTTAGATATGAGATTTTTTCATCAACTGAGTTCCTATGCTGCATTGCAAACATTTTTTACTATTGCAATAGTTGGTCTTGAGCTGAATTACAGCCTGCGAGTCAGCCGAAGAATTTATAGTAAAACCATAGTCCGTAAACTCATTGGTAAATTTATTGCTCTCGGCTTTCAAACCTCTTGCCCATTCCATAGCCAAATCACAAAGTTCTTCTTTGGAATTGTAAAATCCATAACAATAGATCAACGGAAATACAGCATTGATCAATAGAATCTCGATAGTATTCTTTCCTATCTGTTCATGAGCGTGATCCGTTCCCTTTTTCTTGAAGCTAAAGTGATGCTTCCAAAAATCGGAAACAGAATTTTTGAATAATAATCTTAATTCTTCTAAACTTTTAGCTTGTAGAATCTCAGAAAATAGTTGAGGGTGATGACAAATCAATGCAGCAATTTGAGCAATTCGAATGGTAGGAAAATGAGCAGGTCTCATCCTCAAAAATTTCCATTCGCTTGGATTCATGCTTTGCAGATCAAATTTTTGCCGAAGGAATTGATATTCAGATTTTAGTTCGAGAAGATAAGATCCTGCGTCCTCCTCAGTCTCCAAAAATCCTGCAGCGCCAAGCAACAAAGCCTCCATTTGGAACAGATGCCCGGATTGCTTTAGGAGTAATTTCCTGGGAACCAAAGAGCTCAAAATGTTCATGGCATCAACATTTACGGGAGTAACAAGATATTGTGATATCTTTTTATACAACAATTCTTCCCAGTCTTGGAGATGCTCTTTGAGATCAAGCTGCATCCTTCTTACTTTCTGTTGCCAACGCTCAGCGAGCATTCTCTCCAATTGATCTGAGATGTATATTTTATCAACAGAATTAATACTTCCTGAACAAGCTATACCTTGACTTGCAGACTTCAACTTTCTATAATTCTCCAACAATTCCGGAGAAATATAATTTTTCAGTTCGAGACAATGTTTAGGCAGCTTAGGATGTTTTGTCGCAAGATCATTTTCATATACCACATGGAGTATAACATTTTGATAAGCAGGATCATCTTGATGACGATGCTGTAGCCAGTGAGAAGTGCGAACATGAATCTCGATATTTCCAACCCATGTGATCTCATCGATTTTCACTTTTGCTAACAGAAAATCGGGGCCTTGATTGTGGTTATAGTTTCCCGCCTGAATAATTTCTATTGCCTGCCCTTCAGTGCTCTTGAGTGCAGTCTGCGAGGAGAAAAATTTTAATTTCCAAATGAATTGGAGGAGGTCTTCTTGGATTTGTGTTTGAGCTCCCATTCGCTAAAGGTATGAAAAAACGGATTTATTTCATCTGCTTCAAAACTATTTTTTTTTAGACAGCTCCATTGTTCCCATTCTACAGTGGGAAAAAACACTTCTCCATCTCCTTGGTAATCCACTTCGGTAAGATAAATTTTATCCCAGTAATCTTTGGTCTGATTGTAAATCTCCCCTCCACCGATGACAAACAGTTCTGTTTCATCATGTTTTTGAGCCAAATGAATTCCTTCTTCTATAGAAGAGACCGAGTAACAATTGCTCACAATAAAGTAAGGGTCCCGAGTTACAATGATGTTTGTTCTATTGGGCAATGCTTTGCCTATGCTCTCAAAACATTTTCTTCCCATGAGGATGTGATGGCCGGTGGTTATTTTCTTAAAGTATTTTAAATCCGCAGGCAGATACCAGGGAATCTCGTTCCCTTTTCCAATCACACCATCCTTGCCAATGGCTACTATTGCACTAATAAGCATTTTATAAAATTTGGGTTAAACCAAAATAACGGACAAATAAAAAGTGTAATGGGTTTCCATCAGGCTCTCAAATTAAAAAATTTCCATTGGAGTATATAAGAACTCCATCAGTCCAAATCTCTCCTCCATTTTTCATATCTGTGATGAGATCCCAATGAATATCGCTTTCATTTTTTCCACCACATTGTTTATAGCTTTGTCCCACTGCCATATGAACAGTCCCTCCAATTTTTTCGTCGAATAAAATATTGTTTGTAGCTTGACGAATATTGTTGTTTGTACCTATTGCAATTTCACCAAATCTTCTGGTTCCAGGTATTGCAAAAACCTTATCCAAAACTTCCTGCCCTTCTTCGGCAGAATAAGAAACGATTTCTCCTTTTTTTACTTCCAATTTTATTCCTCTCAAGTCCTTACCAAACATCCTTGTCGGGTAATCAAAAAATACTGTTCCTTCTACACTATCTTCTATCGGACTAGTAAAAACCTCTCCTGAAGGCATGTTAGACTTCCCATCAGAATTTATCCAGATTCTGCCTTCAACATTTGCAGAAATTTCAAAATTTGGATGTCGGTACTCAATTCTTTTTGTTCTATTCAAATGATCAACATAAATCTGTTGTCTTTTACTCAGCAGTTTCCATTGTTCTTCAGGTTGATCATGATTGAGATAACATGCATTGATAATAAACTGTTCGTATTCTTTCAAACTCATTTTGGCGAGTCCAGCACTAAACTCAGTGGGATATTGACAAAGACATCGTTTCAAACTTCCATTTCCCAATCGTTCAAAATAAACCTTGTTAAAATGAGACAAAGAGGCCCTGCGAAGCTCTGCCTGTCCGGCCTTATTAGTGGACTTAACATGACTCTGCTCAGGATTTCGCAAGGCACGAACTGTGAGCAATGCATCACAAGACTCGATCTGGCGATTGAGTCGCTCTGCAGAATAATTCATCTGATCTGCGTTTGCGTATTCCAAAAAATTATCTTCTTCATAAGCAGTGTCGTAGATCAAGTCTATCATTGCACCACGCTCCAATGCAAATGCCTGTACCCATTGCATCAAGGGTTCTGCAGCTGTCCCTGTTCGGATCAACAGTTTCTCATTGGGCTTGAGATAGAGACAATAATCTACAATAAGTCGGGCATACTTTTGATGAAAATCCATCGCTCAGTTTTTTAAAACAAAATCAAATATGAAGCCAATTATTTTAAATCGAGATTTAGAGCACTAAAGTTCCTATCTGTTCTCCATCGATTAGCTTCTTTAAGTTGTCGGGTACATTAATATCAAAAACAATAATCGGAATTTGGTTTTCCTTGCACATTGTAAAAGCGGTCATATCCATAACTTTAAGATTCATTTGAATGACCTGATCAAAACTGATTTGTTCAAATTTTTTTGCATTGGGATTCTTCTCTGGATCAGAATCGTAAATACCATCCACTCTTGTGCCTTTGAGAATTACATTGGCTCCAATTTCACTGGCTCTTAGGGCTGCTGCAGAATCTGTAGTAAAATAGGGATTTCCTGTGCCTGCCGAAAAAATCACCACTCTTCCTTTTTCTAAATGACGTATGCATCTCCTTCTGATATACGGTTCAGCAATCTGTCTCATCTCAATAGCAGAGATCATTCTAGTGAATACAGATTGTTTCTCAAGCGCGCTCTGCAATGCCATGGCATTGATACAGGTGGCCAACATTCCCATATAATCTCCCTGTACTCTTTCGATTCCACTTTCATCACCTTCAAGACCTCTAAAAATATTACCTCCTCCTATAACTACTGCGATCTGCACACCCTGTTCTGCTATGGCCTTTATCTGTTGGGCATAATAAATCAACATCTTTGGATCTATCCCAAAGTTTTGTTCTCCCATTAAGGATTCCCCGCTGAGTTTGAGTAATATTCTGTTAAACTTCATTTTAATTAAACTATTTGGTTTTAAATTATGGTTTTAAATGTTTTAATTTTATACCAAAACGAAACACAACATAGTCCAAAATTCTGAGATAAATTCGCCCATGCTTCGAACCAAATTTTTGATGCAGTGCCCTGCAATAGTTTCGGTTTGCAGCTTGTCAGGACAAATTACTCTTCATAATATTTTGAACGATGAAGCAATTCAATCTGGTTTTAGGGTTTAAAAACAGGCTAAAATTAAGTAAAGGTCAAAAAAAAAGCGAATGAAAATTCATTCGCTTTTTTTTATTTTTTTATCCCAACATAACATGTTTAAAAGATGTCACCGTTAGGTCTTTATCTACAGATTTAAGATAAGAAGAAATGGTTTGTCCACCATCTTTCACAAATTGCTGATTCAGTAGAGTGTTTTCTTTGTAGAACTTCTCTAATTTTCCCATTGCAATTTTTTCAAGCATGGCTTCAGGTTTCCCTTCTGCTCGAGCTTGCTCCTTACCGATTTCTATTTCTTTGTTGATAATCGTTGGATCTACATCTGCTTTATCTAAAGCTACAGGTTTCATTGCGGCAACCTGCATAGCAACATCTTTACCTGGATCAGAGAAGTTGGATCCGGCTTTGTTTAAGCCTACCAATACTCCTGCTTTATTTCCCATATGGATGTAGTATTCTACTTGAGCAGCTTCTAATTTTTCGTAATTGGACAATTCGATTTTTTCACCGATTGCGGCAACCAGGTCAGTAACTTTGTCGCCAATACTTACATTGCCATCAAACTTTTGTTGAAGCAATTCATCCAAGCTATCAGGAAAAGTAAGTAAAGCAACGTCTGCAATTTTTTTGGCGGTTGCGATGAAATCTTCATTTTTAGAAACAAAGTCAGTTTCGGATGCCAATTTAATTACAATCCCTTTTGTTTTTTCTCCATTCACCAATGCCCAGACCACACCTTCTTTTGCCTCACGCTCAGCTCTTTTAACAGAAAGTTTTTGGCCTTTTTTACGCAATACTTCAATGGCTTTGTCAAAATCTCCTTCCGCTTCTGCCAATGCTGCTTTACAATCCATCATTCCAGCTCCTGTTGCTTCACGAAGATTTTTTACATCAGTTGCTGATATTGTATAACTCATACTTTTTTTTACTTTTTATTGATACTTTAGAATAAAATTAATTCTCAGATGCATTTTCTTTTTGATCTCCATCTCTTTCTGCCAATCCTTCTTTGATCGCTGATACCAAAAAATTGGTGATCAGAGCGATAGATTTGGAAGAGTCGTCATTGGAAGGGATAGGAAACTCAACTTTGTTGGGATCTGAGTTGGTATCCACCATTGCAAATGTTCTGATACCAAGTCTTTCTGCTTCTTCAAGTGCAAGATGCTCTTGTAAAATATCCACAATAAAAATAGCAGACGGAAGTCTATTCAAATTGGCAACTCCACCAAGGACTCTCTCCATCTTATTGCGTTCGCGAGTCAAAGAAAGACGCTCCTTTTTTGTGATGTTGGTTATTGTTGCATCAGTCAACATTCTGTCGATGTTGTTGAGTTTCTTTACAGATCTTCTGATCGTTGCAAAGTTGGTCATCATACCTCCCAACCATCTATCTACCACATAAGGCATATTGACACTTTTTGCTGCATTGGCTACGATTTCTCTAGCTTGTTTTTTTGTAGCAACAAACATGATTTTTTTACCGGAACGCGCTATTTGCTTTATTGCAAGAGCAGCTTTTTCTACGCAATCCGAGGTTCGATTGAGATCGATCATGTGGACACCCTTGTGCTCCTTAAAAATATAAGGGCGCATCTTTGGATTCCATTTTTTACGCAAGTGACCGAAATGTACACTTGCTTCTAACATTTGTTGATATGTAGGTTTTTCCATGATTTATTTTGTACTAATTGCTGAAACAATAAAATAAAAAAATTAACGCTTAGAGAACTGTGAAGTACGACGAGCTTTACGCTTACCGAATTTCTTACGTTCAACTTCTCTTGAATCTCTTGTAAGAAAATGTCTTTCCTTCAATGGTTTTCTAAAATCGATGTTCACTTTGCACAAGGCTCTAGAAATGGCCATACGCAGAGCTTCTGCTTGGCCTTTTAGTCCACCTCCATCCAAAATCGCATTGATATTGAATGAAGCGGTTCCATCCATATCTTTGATCACATTAAGAGGATCCATTACTTTTTGTGCAATATCCTTGATAGGAAAATATTCTGCCAAAGCACGACCGTTAATGGTCACCTCAGAGTTTCCTTCGGATTTTTTTACAAAGACTCTGGCTACTGCTGCCTTACGTCTTCCTACTGCATTAATCATTTCCATAAGCAGATTAGAATTTTAAAGTTTCAGGCTTTTGAGCTTGATGATAATGCTCAGATCCTGTGTAAACAAATAATTTTCTGTACATAGCATCACCTAATTTATTCTTTGGCAACATTCTACGAACTGCAGTTTCTACAATTCTGGTAGGAACTTTTGCCAATAATTCTCTTGGAGTTGCATTCTTTTGTCCTCCCGGATAGCCGGAATAGGTAGAATAAATCTTCTCGGTCATTTTATTTCCCTTGAATCTTATTTTTTCTGCATTGATTACAATCACATAATCTCCACAATCCACATGAGGAGTAAAGTCTACGCGATGCTTTCCTCTTAGGACAGAAGCTATTCTTGAGCAAAGTCGCCCAACTACTTCTCCCTCTGCATCTACCACATACCACTTGCGCTGTACGTCCTCCGGACGAGTATGCTGGGTTTTATAACTTAATGAATCCACAATACTAGTTTTAATGAGTTAATAAAACAGAATTCCCTCCTTTTTAAAGGGAGCGCAAAGGTAATCGACAAGTTCTCTAAAAACCAAACAAATTTGAAACTATTTTTTATAATTGCCTGAAAAAGAGTTAAATTTTGGCACATTTTTAATTTTTATTGACAATTTGAGCTCGGTTTTTGACCTGGTTTAAGCTTATTTGAGCCTGTTTTGCTGATTAACCCTCAGGCATCAAATCTCAAAAAATGGCTAGCTATCAGCCTTCTTTTTACTACTTTAGCTGTATAAAGTCTATCTTTAAACAAGCTTAAACAGGATAAATATACTGATATGTTTTTTGAAAACCATGTTGAGAAACCCAAACAAAGAAGTAAAGTGAGAAGCCTATTAGGCAAGGAATACTTTATAAAAAAAAGAAAAGCAGTTGACCTGTTTTCTTCAGTAAAATTTGCTCAAAACGATGCAACTACTCAATATTCTCACAATTTGATCAGACACAAATCTATCTTATTAAGACCCTTGAAGAATGTAGAAATGGTTCTTCAACACAATAAAGTGATTAATTTAGGTATTGCCCTCAAGCACATAAATAATGTCATCATTAAACCCGGAGAAACTTTTTCAATTTGGAAATCCATTGGCAGGCCCACTTTATTCAAAGGATATAAAGAAGGATTGGCCTTAAGAAATGGGCAGATAGGCACTGCAATAGGAGGGGGATTGTGTCAACTTGGCAACTTAATTTATTGGATGGCACTACACAGCCCTCTCTTGGTAGAAGAAAGATGGAGGCATGGATATGATGTATTTCCAGACCTCAATAGGACAATTCCGTTTGGCTGTGGTTCCACTTTAGCATATAATTATATTGACTTAAGATTGAAAAATAACAGTCTAAATTCTTTTCAAATTGCACTTTGGCTTGATGATGAATTCTTGAACGGAGAGATAAATTGCAAGGATAGTGTAAACTTAAAATACAAAGTTTATGAAACTGATCATTTGATTAAGCAACAATGGTGGGGCGGATATACCAGACACAACAAAATATGGCGGACGATTTTGGATATCCAAAATCAAAAGGAAACGAATGAGTTGATTACAGAAAATAATGCAATAATGATGTATCGCCCTTTTTTGGAAGAGGGAATAAATCAATAGAAATTTGAATACAATAAAATTTGAATAAACAAGCTCGGGATTTGTTTCCATTTTATCCCAAGAAATTAGATTACATTATTTCCAAGCTTGGACTAAAAAATCATTTAGTGGCTTTGAGGCAAGGTAGAAGTCCATTAATTTTTCCATGAGCTTGGGTTGCGTTATCCAAGAAGACTCCAAACTTGCATTCCAAAAAAATTGCTTATTTGCAATTAATGGCTCTTTTTCCTTAATACTCATTTGACTCTTCAATAGACGTTTGCTTTGTTCGCCTTGTATTATTCCAAATTTCTCAACGAATTTTTTATTTTGATAACATTTTGCAAAGGACTTAAGATCATTTGCTATCAATTCTCGAATTTTTTCCAAATGAGTGCTATCAGGTTGATATGCACCACCAAAAAACAAAATATTCTCAGAAGAAAACTGGATATAAATTCCAGGGTAAGATTTGTCTTTGCGACCGGTTCTCGAAATGACTGCGGCCATATGCGTATTGTAAGGAGTTTTGTCCTTGGCAAAACGAATGTCTCTATTGATTCGTAAGATTGCGTCTCCGGCTTTGATTGCAACCTCCGGATCGTATTTGTTGATTTGATGAATTAAATCTTGAACAAAAACCGCAAATGGTTTCTTGACAAATTTTTCATACTCAGCTCTATGTTCGTTAAACCAAGTCGTATTATTTTGTCTTGACAGATCAATAAAAAACTGAATGAACTCTTGGCTAAAATAACTCATATACTCAATTATGAATGGCTAAAAAGATTGAACAAATTACTTCGAGCAATATGCTTTGATGAATCCAAGACATATTTCACAAAAAAAAATTACACTCTCTTCTTGTAATTCAACACAGCTATACTCAGTGTAAATATAGCAAATAAAATCATAATCCAAAGAAAAGGAAGAATATCATGCAAACCGGATCTTTTTATAATCAACATCCGCATCAACTCAACATAATAACTTACAGGATTGAACATCGTTACCAGTCTAGCCCAATAGGGCATTGCGTCTATCGATGTATAAAGCCCACTCATTAAAATAAATACCATCATAAAAAAGAAAGAAACCAAAACCGCTTGTTGCTGGTTTGCAGTAATGGTAGATATAAATAATCCTAAGCCAAGTATGGCCAGCATATAAATTGAATTGAACAAATAAATCCAAGCTAAAACCGGCCAAGATTCTATACCATAAATTACTCTTGCAACCAATAATCCTAGACCTAAAACGATCTGTGACATCAACCAAAAGGGAATTAACTTTCCTGCGATAAAAATTCCTTTTGGAATTGGTGTCACATTGATCTGCTCTATGGTCCCAATTTCCTTCTCTCTAACAATATTAAGAGAGGCCAAAAAACTCCCTATCATTGTTAGCAGCAATGTAAGAATTCCGGGTACCATAAAAAGTTTGTAGTCCATGAATCGATTATACCAAAAACTTTTTTTTACTTCAATAATTGGTTCCGGCAAATATCTTGGCAATGTAATCCACTGCTCTCTTACATTTGCATTGATTTTGGAAAGAATCTGCTGAAGATAAGATGCTCCAATATTTGCCTTCATCCCATTAATAGCGTTTACGGCCAAATATATGCTGATTTGATCTTCTCGAATTAACATTTCCTCGGCCTTATTTGGAAATTCTAAAATCAAATCTGCTTCATCGCTTTCAATCCATCCAAGAGCCTCATTATAAGAAGATGCCATCTTGACCAATTGAAAATATCCTGAAGCTGTTATAGTCTGAATACTTTCTCTTGAAAGGGAAGAATGATCATTGTCAACTATAACCAATTTCACATCCTTTACTTCATAATTTGCAGCAAAAGGCAAAACAATTAATTGAATGATGGGCATGATAAACATCATCCTTAAAATGGCCGGATTCCTGCGGATTTGATGAAATTCCTTCTCCAATAAAAATCTCAACATTTTCATGCCAGCCGAATTTTAAATTTACGGATTGACATGATAAGAAAAAAACTCATCAGCAAAAACAGTTTAGCAAGTTCCTTATAAATTCCGGCAAAGCCCAATCCTTTGATCATTACATTTTTTACCATAATATAATAGTACTTGGCGGGTACAATATTGGAAACGAATTGAAGCGGCTTTGGCATATTTTCTATTGGAAACATAAACCCACTTAACATGATGGTAGGCAAAAACATTCCCACCATGGAAATAAACATTGCCGTCATCTGCGAGTCTGTGATGGTGCTTATCAATACTCCTAAAATTAGTGCCGTCAATATAAAGATGAAGCTGCAAAAATAAAGCAACAATATACTTCCCTGAACCGGCATATCGAAAACAAAATAACTGAGCAATAAAATTGTAGAGATATTTCCCATAGACAATACAAGATAAGGGATCACCTTGCCGGCAATGATCAATGCCGGTCTAAGCGGCGAAGTTAAAAGGACTTCCATAGTCCCCAGCTCCTTTTCTTTAACTATAGACACAGATGTCATCAATGTGCAGATAAGCAAAAGAATCATTGCCATTACACCCGGAACAAAATTATATACTCCTTTTAACTGTGGATTGTACAACATTCTGACTTCAGGTTTTATTGTCATAGGCAATGAACCTCTGCTGAGCAAAGATTTCTGATAGTCTCCTATGATAGCCGATAAATAATTGCTTTGTGCTGTAGCTGTATTTGGATCTGATGCATCACAAATAATTTGGACCGATGTCGAGTGGGAATGCAATAATTGCCCGCTGAATCCTGAAGAAATAATTAAGGCAATTTTTGCCTTGGAAGCTTTAAACAATTGATCAATTTTATTTGGATCCACTTCCGCAAAATGAATATCAAAATATTTGCTGGCGTCAATTTTTTGTATCAACGTTATGCTTTCGGCATCCTTTGACTGGTCAACAACAATCAACTTAGAATTCTTTACCTCATTCGTAAGAGCAAAACCAAAAATTAAAATCTGGGCTAATGGCATTCCGAGCAATATGAATAGAGTCTTTGGATCCCTGAGGATATGTAGACTTTCTTTTTTCACAAAACTCCAAAATGTTTTCATCTCTTTTTTTCCAAACTTAATTTTTCAATTCATCATTTTATACTAATCCCCATTTCTTCTTGCATCTCTTGCCAAAAGTAAGAATACATCATCCATACTTTGACATTGATATCGCTGTTTCATTTGTGTCGGAGAATCCAATTCCCTGATCGAACCATCCACCATTATGCTTATTCGATCACAGTACTCCGCTTCATCCATATAATGGGTAGTTACAAAAATAGTAGTATCTTCTGCAGCAGCTTCATAAATCAACTCCCAAAATTCTCTCCGAGTCACAGGATCTACACCTCCTGTGGGTTCATCCAAAAAAACAATCTTCGGATTATGCAACATAGACACACTAAAACTAAGTTTCTGTTTCCAGCCCCACGGCAACTCTCTCACCAATGTTTTCTCCTGATGAGAAAGCTGCAATTTGTGCAATAAATTATTTTTCCGAATTTGAATTTCTGACAGGCTCAAACCATAAATTCCTCCATAAAATTTTATGTTTTCTGCAATAGTAAGATCTTCATACAAAGAAAATTTTTGGCTCATATAGCCAATATTTTTTTTAATCAAATCTACTTCTTTATATACATCAAATCCAACAACTTTGGCAGAGCCAGAGCTAGGAAAACTAAGCCCGCAAAGCATTTTCATCGCAGTAGTTTTGCCGGCACCATTGGCTCCAAGAAATCCAAAAATTTCACCTTGCTGAACTTGAAAGCTGATATGATCTACAGCTACAAAATCACCAAATTTTTTGGTAAGATCCTTAACTTCAATGGAGTTCTGCTTCATGCTCTTTTATTGACATTTTATGGATAAATACATCCTCAATTCCAGCTCGAATAAATCTTATACTGATCTTTCTTTTTTGCAATTCTGAAATTAACTTCTCTTCAATATTATTGTTAGTTATCCAATGCAAACTCTCTCCGAAGGGGTAAATTTTATCTGTAATATCAAGTTTTCGCAATTGTTGAAGAGTGGAAAATTTGTCATTTGTAAAAACTTCATAAAGAGGTCTATCGAAAGAATCAATAATTCCCTCGGGAGTGTTCAATCCTAAAATTTCCCCATTCTGAATCAAAGCTACTCGATCACACAAAATGGCTTCATCCATATACGGTGTGGACACAAGAATACTGATACCCAATTGTTGGATGGTTTTCAAAGTAGCCCAAAATTCTTTTCTGGAAACCGCATCCACTCCTGTAGTGGGTTCATCAAGAAAGAGGATTTTGGGTTTGTGAATTAAGGCACAACACAAAGCCAATTTTTGCTTCATCCCCCCTGAAAGTTTTCCTGCTCTCCGATTCTTGAAAGGTTCCAACATGACATAAATATCTCTTATCATGTCATAATTCTGATCGATTGTGGTTTCAAAAATGGTAGCAAAAAATTCTAAATTTTCTTGAATGGTAAGATCCTGATACAGAGAAAATTTCCCGGGCATATACCCAATAATTTTTCGCAAAGCCCTGAAGTCCTTTACAACATCCAATCCAAAAACAGAGGCTTCCCCTTCATCGGCAAGCAATAAGGAGGTCAAAATTCTAAAAATACTGGTCTTGCCTGCTCCATCAGGTCCAATAAGGCCAAACAATTCATTTTGATGAACAGAAAAGTCAATGCCCTTCAAAGCTGAAATTGTTTCCTTGCCTTGAAGATATGATTTCTTCAAACCTTGTACTGCAATTGCGTTCATTTAGCTTGTGAGTTCCAACTTAACTCGCCATACATACCCATTTTAATCAATTTCTTTTCGTTGGGCACTTCAACTTTAATAGCATAAACCAAGTTGTTTCGTTCATCTTGAGTCATTATGGTCTTTGGAGTAAATTCTGCCACTTCACTCACCCATTTTATTTTGCCTTTGAACTCTTGATATTGATTATTGGAGGAATCAATAAAAACAGAAACTTCTTGTCCAATATGAATTTGGTTAAGTTGCGGTCCTTGCACATAGGCCTTCAATGTCATAGTTTGCAGGTCAGCAATTTTGTAAATGGCTTTGCCGGGAGCTACAACTTCATTTTCTTTAGCATATAGTGTAAGTACTGTTCCGGAGACAGGATTTATCACAGAGCAACGCCGGATCTGATCTTGAATTTGCTCAACTCTTTTGTCGATTGGATCCATTTCACTCAGAATACTCCTGTTTTGAGTAGAGACTGTAGATTGCTGTACAAGGATTTGCTGTCGACTTACCTGAATTTGCTTGGCGGCTACATCCATTTGTGCGATAATATCATCCAATTGTTTTTTGGGTGCAGCTTCTGCTTTTACCAAATCCTCAAATCTGTTTTTCTCCTTTTGCAAATTTGAAAGTTGAGCTTGAAGCACTTTGATTTGATCCTGGATCATTCTAACCTGAGGTTCCACTTGAAATGTTTTTTTACCCAATGCTTTCTTTGAAGCCAAAACTTGATCCAATTGTAAACCAAGAGATGTGGTATCAATTTTAACAGATAAAATTCCTTTTTCAATTTGATCCCCTTGATCAACATTCATTGCCACTATTTTTCCGGCAGTCTCCGCAGAAACAATAAATTCTTCTGCTTCAAAGACGCCTGTTGCATCAAATTTTGAATCTTGTTTTTTACAAGAAATAAAGTTCAAAATGAATAAAAAGAAATAAAGTCTAACGGAAGTCATGGGACAATGAGTTGTGATAAAGAATATAAGTTCCGGTAAGTTGTGATTGATGCAGAATCAGCATCTGCCTTGCTTGATCCAATGCATTAAGTTCTCTAACAAACTCAGCACTGGTGAGCACTCCTGAATAAAGTTGTGACTCTGCTGTATTTTTTATTTTTTCTCTCAGTTCTATTATTTTTTGATCTTGTTCAATTAAAAGCTTGAGCTTGGAAATTTCATTAAGAAATTGAGTTTTATTCAAATTTTGTTGTAGGTCGAAGCTGTTTTTTTGAATCTTAATTTGTTCTGATTGCAAGTTCCAAATTTCCTTTTCTCTCTTGTAAGTATAAAAAGGACTTATTGACCATTGTGTCCTCAATCCTCCCAACAAAATAGGATCAAATGAATTGGATAAAACATTCAATCCCGGCCTCCCATATCCTGCTTGAAGAAAGGCAGACAGTCTAGGCATTTTTTTTGAAAACAAAGCTGTCTTTGATTTAGCAATCCAATGTTCTTGAGCTGCAAACAACTTAAGTTCTGGTCTTTTATCTTCATTATCCAGGATATTCTCGACATTGGTCGGTATGATAATTTTTGTATTAGCTAAAATGGGATAATAAGTAAGTATAGAAATGGCATCTGACAATGTCTTTGAATAATTATTTAGTTCTGTTTTTTTCTGATCTGCCTTGATCATTTCTACTTCCAATTGATACAATGCAGCTTGAATCATCAGGCCGGATTTTATTTGGGCAGAAACTTTATCATGATTTTTTTTCAAATCTTTTCCTAATAATAAAATGGTTTCTAACTGAGCTTGAATACTGTGCCGTTGTACAACAAGTTGGATCACTTTTTCTTTGATCTTATATTGTTCTACTTCCAGTTTTGCTTGTTCCACATTGCTTTGTGCCTCTACTATTTTTTTTTGATTGGAGACCAGGCCTCCATCGTATATCAGCTGTTGAATATCTGCAATGGCTCGGTACTGATCCTTCGCCAATTCTTGAACTATAATGTTGGGCAACTGAATTGGAAAATGAGAAACCTCGTTTTGTAATGTTGCTTGAGCTTGGATTGTTGCCTGTGGCCAAAAATTAGTTTGAATATTTTTTACCTGCAAGCTTTGAAGTTTATCGAGTAGATGCTTGGCTTGAGCAGTGGGATGAGATTGTACTGCTTTATTGAGTAATTCTGCTAAGGTATAAGCCTCCTGCGAATACGATAAACCACCAATAAACTGAAGAATACAGATTATTCTGATGGCAAACTGATTGAAACATTTCATGGTATGAATGAATACCGATCTTCTAAAAAATATTGAGGTACTAGAACTATAGAAACTTAATTTTAAGTTTTTTGTTCAATAAAAACTTAAAAATCCACAGCAATTTCTACTCAACAGAATAGCAGCTAAACTATGGGGTTAAAGGACAAATACAAATTATGTTTATAAGGACTAAATCTTTAAGCTTAAGCCTGCTGTTATCATGGCTTTTGTAATGTGATTAGTCAACTTGTCCAAAGAAGAAGTGTTTGCTTTAGCTTCAAATCTGCATAACAATTTCCCTGAAATTTGATAATCTAAGTTTACTGATTGCGATCTAAGGTACACTCCTTTGCCCGGATTGTATGCGGTATTCAATTTATCCTTGTCCAAATAATACTCAGCTCTTCCTGCTATTCTCCATTGATTTGAAAAACTATATTTTACAATAATAAGAGCAGTGGTCCAGTTTGAATAAGTTCCGGCCTTGGTCAAATCCTGCCCAATATCAAAACCGGCTAAGAATCCAAGTTTCGAAAAAGGATCATATTGTATATAAACGTTATGATAAGTTCTTAAGGAATTGAACTCATCCGGCTGAACCGATCCCAAAAAATTACTGTAGTTCAGTAATAATTTTGAAGTTGGTTTATAATTGATTTGAATTCCAGTAGAAGGATATTGCGAGGCATCCATTTTGGAGATCTGTTGCCAACCGTTGAGTAGAAGAAAAGAAAGCATCCATTTTTCATTGCGATTGATATATCCTAACTTGAGCCCGGTTTCATAATAAGGAGAATTGTCTGCCATAATACTTCTGGTCAAGGTCCAACAATCTGCACCGATTGCAGATTCGAAACCAATATGAGAAGGCATGACACCAACATCTAACCATAGATTTGATTTTTTGGAAAGTTTAATTCCCACATTTGCCTCATAAATAAATTTTGCCCAATCTGCCTCAGAGGCCAAATTATATTGAGCATAGTTTCCTGCCATCAATGCAAGGTTAGCTCTCAAGGATGTTTCTCTGTACTTTGAGCTAAGCAATAAAAGGTTTGCATTGAGTTCATTGTGCCGCTTGTAATTATATACATAGGGAGCTTTCTCATGATTGTAGGGTTCACTAAAATCATAACTGTAGTATAGTTCGCCATAAGCATTAAAGCTTAACGATTTGGTAGAATCTGCTTGCGTCCAAGCGTCATTTACTATGAAGAATAAATTGATTACACTAAATAATTGAATAAGCTTCATATACAGATTACAATTTATTGTGTCAAAAAAAAAAGAAATTCCTATTCTCTAAATAAAATCAAAGACTTTCATTTTGGACTGATTCTTAGAGAATGCAAATGATCCATTCTTATAAATATTTTTTCAGCCAACCATGAACTTCATTATAAAAAAATCTGCTGTTTTCTGCTTTCAAGATCCAATGGTTCTCTTCAGGAAATACAATCAGTTTGGATGGAATTTTCAGACGTTGGTGGATGGTAAAATTTTCAATCGAATTATTTAATGGCACTCTAAAATCTTGTTCACCAACTGTGATCAACATTGGAGTTTGAAACCTTGCTGAGTAATTAAAAGGATTTTGTTCTTTCCATACAGGGCTGTTTGCCCAAGGCACTGAGCCATTCATAAATTCGCGACCAATGACAACATCACTAGTTCCCCATTGAGAAACACTATTTACAAGTCCGGCATGACTTATCAAGCATTTAAAATGTTTTGTTGTAGCTTGCATCCAATTGGCCAAATGACCTCCATAGCTTGCTCCTGCTGCAGCCTGTCTTGTAGCATCAATGTAGCTAAACTTTTTGATTGCTTGCTGTGCAGCTTCCAAAATTTCTTCTCCGGGTCCTTTGAATGGATCCAGTTTTATTTCTTTAGAAAATTGCTCACCATATCCTGTACTTCCGGTAAAATCTGTCAATAAAATAAGGTATTCATTCTTGGCTAAAAGATGATAATTCCAGCGATACGACCAGTTTTCTTTCCATGACCCTGCAGGTCCGCCGTGCATCAATGTAAGTAAAGGATATTTTTTATTTGGATCAAACTTTGAAGGTTTGATCAACATGGATCTTATATTTCTCCCTTTCTTATTCTTGTTCCAAAAAGTTTCTACGGATCCAAAATCAACGGTGGAAAGTTTTGCCGTATTAAAATTTGTTAATTTCAACACAGAATCTTTTGAAACAATCCGTACTATTTCCGGAGGATGATTCATAGATTCGTAATTTGCAACTACGACGGCATCATTATTTTCGGAGACATCCATATTGGTAAAACAACCGGATCTGTTTTTATTCCATATTTCCACTTCTTTGGTCTTGATATTATACTGCAGCAATTGATCTCTTCCTTCATTTTCAACATTAAAATAAATGCGCTCCTCATCTATCATTTTTGCAGCATGAATAGGTCTGTCCAGCTCATTGAAGATAAGTCTTTCATTGGTCATCTCCGGATAATCAAATTGAATCAACTTAGGAAGAGCATAGACGTCTTGAGTATTGTTAGTTGCTCGTTGGCAATAAAGTATTTTTCCATTCTTTGAAAAACTCAACTGCCCGTAATCAAAATTTCCTTTGGTAAGTACTGTACTTGTACTGTCCTTGAGATTAATTTTATAAATATGATTTGAATTTTCTTTGTAGGCAGTCTCGTTCACATCCAAACTTGTTGTGAGTAAAATGGATTGTTGGTCCGGAGACCATTCTGCCTCTTCAATGGATACGTTTTCTGTATTGCCCAGTGCTGTTTTGAATAAAACATCATAGGCTGTATCTGTTGGTGAAAGTGATTGAATAAAAAAGTGTGTTTGTTTATTGTCCAACCAGTGATCCCAGCTCCGAATCGGAAATTGCTCATATATACGCGCTTTAAATTTTAATTTCTTCTCCTCTTCCATTTTCTTTTTATTGCAACTGTCCGCAAAACATTGAGGATAAACCGTGGAGGAAAATAAAATTTGTTTACTGTCCGGAGACCATTGAGGGTTGCTTGCTCCGGTAGATAAGTTAGTGAGCCTAAAAGCTTCTCCGGGTTTTGTAAAGGGGAGAAGATAAATCTGCGATTTTTCATCGGCGTCTCTTTTGGCGGTAAAAGCTATCCAATTTCCATCCGGAGACCAACTGTAGGCTGATTCACTCCCTTTCCCTCCGGTCAATTTTCTTGGTGATGAAGAACCGTCGGTAGCACAGACATAAATATCTTGAAATTGTTCTTTTTCATCATAGGAGGGTTCCGTAAGTCCAAAAATAACCCACTTGCCATCGGGACTAATTTTGGGAGCCGAAACTCTTTTCAAGTTCCACATATCCTCATGAGTGAATACTGACTTTTCTTGTGCTCCAAGAATTGTTGACCATACCAGAAGTATAAAAAATTGAACTGTTTTCATGGATTTCGTTTTATCTATTTGATTTATGTGCATGAAATAACATTATTGAGCAGATGGAGTGAAATTGTGGACAAATGTAAACAATGCTTGTGGGAAAATGAGGATTTTTATAAACTCAAAACAAACTCAATTGTTAATTGACTTATGTTGGAGTTAATTCAAAATTCGTATCGATCTTATGCTTCCTATTTATGGAATGAAATAAGCAATCCTTCATGGCATAATTATTTTTATTGGCTTATCGGGGTGTCCTTATTTTGTTGGACACTAGAGCTTATTGTTCCGTGGAGAAGAAAACAGGCTGCTTTCCGTCAAGATTTTTGGCTTGATTTGTTTTATATGTTTTTCAATTTTTTCTTGTTTTCTCTAGTGATATATCAAGCTTTGTCTGATGTATTTGTTCATTTTTTTAATCAACTGCTACATTCATTGGGCATTGAAAATTTGGTTGCCATTCAACTTCAAAATCTAGGGTATGGATGGCAATTGCTGATTATGTTTGTGGTAAGAGATTTTATCCAATGGAATGTGCATAGGCTGCTCCATTACAATTCTACTTTGTGGGAGTTTCACAAAGTTCATCACTCGGTGCAGGAGATGGGATTTGCAGCCCATTTGAGATATCATTTTGTAGAAACTTTTGTTTATAGGAGTATAGAATACATTCCACTTGCCATGTTAGGATTTGGGATTGATGATTTTTTTATTGTGCACATCATAGCATTGGGAATAGGACATTTGAATCATTCCAATATTTTTCTTCCGTTGGGGCCTTTGCAGTATATTTTTAATTCGCCGCAGATGCATATTTGGCATCATGCCGAGCATCTTCCAAAAGGCAGTTATGGAGTAAACTTTGGATTGAGCTTGAGCCTCTGGGATTATCTTTTTAAAACGGTATACATGCCTCACACCGGCAGGGATGAAAAACTTGGATTTGAAAAAGTGGAACGATATCCTTCCGGATTTTTTAGCCAGGTTTTTGAACCTTTCAAATCAAAAAAAGACTAATATTATGGCCATGTTTGCGTGAGGGATAGAAGTGGAAAGACCGGAAGGAGCGAAGTGACTGAGGACTTGTAACGGATAGCCCGACCCCGCTGGCGGGGGCACGCCCAAATTGAGAATTTGGACAACATTTTAAATTTGTTGCAACTAAAAATTGGATTTCGAAATAATTTATTATGTTTGTGAGCTGATGCAAAAATTTTGGAAGATTTGGTTTGTGATCATAGGCTGTTTGGGTATGACTCAGGCACAGGGTCAGGGCTATAATCTGAATCAATCGGTGAGGAAAGGAGTGATTTACAAACGAGAAAGGTCTTTTTTACTTGCCCTACAAAATCATGGTTTTTTTGCAGGAATGAATTTAGGAAGAATCCAAAGTTATTATAAAACGAACTGGACTCACTGGGACATTGGAATGATGCGACACCCCAAAGAAACCAAAGTAAGCAACGATGGTGCAGGCTCAGGCTTGGCCTTGGGCAGTTTTATTTATGGGAAGCAAAACTCTTTGTTTTTAGCTCGTTTTGGGAAAGGACAATTGATTTATTTTTCGGAAAAAGCGCGCTCCAAAGGTGTGGCTGTCGGGATTAGTATGGAGGCCGGTGCAAGTTTGGCCATGTTAAAACCTTATTATATCGTAGTTCTTGATGAACATGACGGAACATTGGCGACAAAAGAAATAAAATTTTCTGAGGAGACAGAACATGAATTTTTGGACATTAATCATATACAGGGCACTTCCAGTTTTTGGAAAGGGATGTTGGAGAGTAAATTTGTACCCGGAGCTTTTGGGCGGATTGCTGTCAAAATAGATCCCGGAGCCTTTGAGAAAATGGTGAAATCTTTGGATATCGGAATCCAATTGGACGTATTTACAAAACGCCTCCCTATTCTTGCTACCGACAGCAACAAGCAGTTTTTTCTGAACTTTTATGCTCAAATTCAGTTCGGTAAAAGATATACCAAGTCAAATCAATAATGTTAGACCTACCTGTTGTTTCTGTTGATTCTTCTTCCCCCAAGCGCAAGCCGGACTGGCTGAGGGTGAAACTCCCTATAGGCGAAGAGTATAGAAAAGTCAGATCATTGGTCGATGAATACAAGCTACACACCATCTGTCAGAGTGGGAACTGCCCCAATATGGGAGAATGTTGGGGTGCAGGGACAGCTACATTTATGATTTTGGGTGATGTGTGTACAAGATCTTGCAGTTTTTGTGCTGTAAAAACCGGCAGACCTCCGATTTATGATCTTGACGAACCTAGAAGAGTTGCTGAAGCCATTGGACTAATGCAGGTGAAGCATGCAGTGATCACTTCGGTCAATAGAGATGAGCTGCCTGACAGAGGGGCCGAAATATGGTATCAAACGGTAGTTCAAGTAAAAAAAACAAGCCCAAAAACGACAATAGAAACTCTCATCCCCGATGTTAAATCCAATTGGGATGCACTATATCGGATGGTAGAAGGAGGACAGGAGGTTGTATCCCATAATATGGAAACAGTGCCGAGGCTGTACAGGTTGGTCAGGCCACAGGCAAAATTTGATCGCAGTTTGGAGCAAATCAAGCGGACCAAAGAACTTGGAAAACGAACTAAAACCGGAATCATGTTGGGTCTTGGGGAGACCAAAGACGAGGTCTTGGAGGCCATGGATCAATTGATTTCTCATGGCTGCGACGTGCTCACGTTGGGCCAATATTTACAGCCCACCAAAATGCATCTTGAGGTTGCAGAATTTATTCATCCTGAACTTTTTGCATGGTACAAAGAGCAGGGTATGGCTAAAGGTTTTCAGTTTGTTGAAAGTGGACCATTGGTCAGATCGAGCTATCACGCTGAGCGTCATTTATAAAGAATTCGAAAAAAAACTTTATTTTTAAGCTGAATTGGAATGATTGTGGCATTTCAATGTTGAAAATTGGGGTAAAACCCCAAGCATCATTTCGGTATTTTAAATCATCTTTGCATATAATTCTAGGTAAAATGAGCTTAATCAGGTTAATTCATAGTTTGTTGGTGTTTTTGGTAATCTGTGCAGGGCTTGAGGCCCAAACCACTTATACTGTAAACTCCACTAATGACGTGAATGATGGCAAATGTGACGGAGTTCATTGCAGTTTGAGAGAAGCGATAATCGCGGCTAATACGGACGGACTTGCTAGCAAAATCGTTTTTGCAATTCCGGGTGCCGGAACACAAATAATTTTGCCCACCTCTGCACTTCCGGATATAACACAGAATAATTTGGAAATCGCAGGTGAAACACAGAATGGATCTTTAGGCAATTTGGTTGTAGAGTTCAATTTTTTAGATCTCATGCAGGCTTCTTACCTCAATGTGCAGGCATCACAGGTAAAAATTTCCGGGATCATATTTAAAGAAATGCGCTATGTGAATGCGGCAGATCACATCATCAGCTTTGGATCTGCCACAGTCAATGCAGATCGATGTGAATTGAACTATTGTTCTTTTCAAGACGACAACACTCTTACTGCCGTAAACGATATGGTTGCCGTCAAAATCAATCAAGCTAATAATTTAAAAGTAAAAAATTGTTTGTTTGGAGCCGACTTTGCAAGGTCTCAAATTACCAAAACTTTTGGCAGTGTGAGTATTGAGTCAAGTCAGGCTGTGTTTACCAGTCTTATTGATTCTTGTTATTTTGTTAATGCAAATAGAGCCATCACTTGCAAAGGAGGAGTGAATACCATAAGCAATAGTTATTTTGGTGCTTTGGACACCAGTAAGACTCCCAATTTTCTTGGACCAAATTATGGAATATTATTAGAAGGGAATAACAGCAGCAATATCCTCAATAACTATTTCTATGGAGACACATTGGCTGTTCGATCTATTGATCAGGGAGGAACATTGACTATCAATAATAATTATTTTCACAGTTGCGACACCGTTCTGTATTTTATGGGAAGTGCAGGAGTTGTTTTCTCTGTCAATAATAATCGAGCAAAAAATGGCAAGACCTTTTGTGAAGCCAATGTTTTAGGCTCATCAGAAATAAATCTAACAAATAATAATGTTTCCGACTTTAATTTATTTTACAATACAAGTATTAATAGTGCTTTGTCCCAGTCCTTGTTTGATGGAAATACTATTAATTGCATAACTCAAAAAGTGGTTAATAACATAGCAGCTGGTGGAGTTATACCTGTACCTCCTGCCATAAGCGGAGTGAATAGGAATGCCATAACGGGAACCGCATTGCCAAATCATGTGGTAACTATTTATGCCAATGCGCGTCGAGGTTGTTTGAATGCTGTGTGTCAAGGAGGAAATCAATTAGGAACCACAATTGCAAATTCTTCCGGAAACTGGTCTATCAATATTCCTTATACTAACGGAACAACCATCTCAGCTTATCAACACTTGAATGTGGGAGGAAGGTCTCATATTTATTCTGAATTTTCTCCTTGCTTTACCTGTACGGGACCGATAAAGTTAGAAATCAATCCATCAATTTGTGAAGGAGACAGCTACACATACCGCGGAAAAGTATATACATCGGCTACTCCTTATGACAGCATTTTTGTAAGAGGAAATACCAGCGTATGCGATTCTATTTTTATTATAAAAATTGATGTTGCCGGTGTGAGCCGAATCGAAAGAGATGTCCAATTTTGTTATAATGATACGGCCAAATTGGGAAGTTTGAAAGTGTATAAAAATAAGTTGATTGATTCAGTAACTGTTAAATCTTCTGTGGGCTGCGACAGCACAACCATAATTAAAGGAACAGAAGTTGGCTATTTTCATCTTGTAAGAACCATTTGTTCTAATGATTCTGTGAGGGTTGGGAATGTTGTATTTAACCAAAACAATTCATCAGGCGTTGTAGTTCTTGCTAATCAATCTTACATAGGTTGTGATAGTACTGTACAGGTTGATCTCTCGATTAAAAATTTTGCAGAATATAATCTTGTTAGAACGATTTGTAAAAATGATACAATTCAAGTAGGCAATACCAAATATGGTGCATTCAAACTTACCGGAACTGAAGTATTACCGGGAGCCTCCAGTACTCGCTGTGACAGTGTGATCAATGTTTTTTTGACCGTTGCCAACACAGATGGATTCAAAACCGTAGATTTATGTAAAGGCGATAGTGTTAAAGTAGAAAATGTTTGGTTCAGTGAGCGAAATTTACAATCTACAATTAAGCTTGTTTCTTATTTAAATTGTGACAGTAGTTTGACAGTAAATGTCAATTTATTACCTGATGCTACAGGCTACTTTAGTGCTGATATCTGCAGAGGAGATACGCTGAGATTTCCTGATCATCCCGGACAAATTTTTACATCGGGCAGAACGACAGGAACTTTGCGCAGTGCAAACAGTGCAATCAACGGTTGTGATAGTTTGACCATCGTTACACTTACTGTAATTCCGGATGCTATAGGGAATTTGGACACTTCTGTTTGTGAAAATAAAGATCTCAATATTTATGGTTTGATATTCAACAAACAAAAAACAACAGGGTCTCTCAAATTGCCGATTAAATCATCTAGAAATTGTGATAGTTTTCTTACTGTAAACGTTAGAATAATCCCGGTATCAAATTCTATCTATACACAAACAATTTGTCAAAATCAGTCGATTACAATTGGCAACACTGTATTCAATGCAGCCAATCCAAGTGGCATAATTTCTTTGCCCAATGCTTCTGCAGCCCGATGTGACAGCAATGTTACGGTCAACATTAGTTTTTTTCCGCCTATCCAATTGAATTTTAGTTCTGAAGATTTATTATGCAATAAAATAAATACCGGAGAATTTAATCTAAGCTCTATCACCGGAGGGTCGGGACAATATAAAATTTCTATCGACAATTCTGCTCCTGTGGACTACAACGGTAATTTTTCTAGAAATGATTTGGCAGAGGGTTCTCATACGGTCAGAATATTAGATTCAAAATCCTGTGATACAAGTTTCAATTTTACCATTAATAAGGTGGCAATATTGAGCTTGAAATTACCTAATGACACTACCATAAAAGAAGGAGTTTCTGTTTTAATCAATCCTTCTCTTAATTTCATAGCATCAAATTACAGTTGGGATCCTCCATTGGGTTTGAGTTGCACCGATTGTTCCAATCCAACGGCATCGCCGGATCAAACTACTACCTATACACTTACTGCTCAAGATGAAAATGGATGTGAGGTAAAAGATCAAATGACCATCAATGTGATTGTGGATCAGTCTGACGTATATGTTCCTACAGTATTTTCACCAAATGGAGATGGGCTCAATGATAAGTTTTATCCCGTGTTCAAATTTCCACTTAAAACAGAGGTCAAGTATTTTGCCATATTCGATCGTTGGGGAGAAAGAATTTATGAAGCCAATAATCTTGGATTTAATCCAAAAGGAGAAATCTATGGATGGGATGGTTCTTTCAATCAAAATCATTTGAACCCGGGTGTTTTTACTTATGTAATAAAATACCAAGCTGTCGGTGAACCGGAAAAAATTAAAGCCGGAGACATTACCTTATTAAAGTAAGTCTTGTTTGCCCTTCTGAATTTTCTTAAAAATTCATTTCACAAATCTCTTATAAAAAATACTTAAACTTTAGAATGAAAGCACATATGGATTGGTTTGATCTCACTGTACCCAATGCAGAACAAGCCAAAGATTTTTATTATCAAGTTGTGGGATTTACTTCCAGCCCTGTCCCTGTAGAAGATCATACAGACTATTGCATGAACAGTCCGGAAGATGGAAAAACAATTTGCGGAATTTGCCATTCTAAAGGGATTAATGCCGACATTCCGCCTGTATGGCTTGTTTATTTCAATGTAGAAAATATAGAACAAAGTATTGAAAAAACTTTGCAACTTGGAGGGCAACTTATTACTCCTTTAAAAACAGTTAATGGCAATTCTAAAATGATTGTGATCCAAGATCCCTCCGGTGCTTACTGTGCTTTGTATGAATCGGAAAAATAAATTTTATGAGAATAGAAAGTTTGTTGATTTATCCCATTAAATCTTGTGGAGCAGTTTCATTGAATTCTACAAGAGTATATGAGTACGGTTTTGAATTTGATCGTGAATGGATGTTAGTAGATCAAGAAGGAAATTTCATCAGTCAACGTGAATATCCGGTACTCAATTTGATCAAAGTACTTCAAGTTGATCATGATCAACTACAACTTGAATTCCAAGGTCAAAAAGTTACATTTGAGTTAAGATCAGAACCCTTGGACACCCTTGTTAAGGTATGGTCTTCAGAATGTTTGGCTAACAGAGAAAATCCAATTGCTTCTGAATTTTTTTCTGAACTGCTTCAAAGTAAAGTAAGCCTAGTACGGATAAAAAGAAAATCAAGGCTCAAAAAAAATGAGTATCTCCCAAAAACAATTGAACTCAATTTTCCGGATGGTTATCCCGTTCATTTGGTAAATCAACATTCTGTAGAAATGGTGAGCTCAAAGGCAGGTGATGAGATTTTTCCCATTCAATTTAGGCCTAACATCTTGGTTAAGGATCTTTTACCCTTTGAAGAAGACCGGCTAAAGATGATCAAAATAAACAGCCTCGAATTTACAACAATCAAAACCTGTGTCCGCTGTATAATGACTACCCTTAAACCTATGGAAGCCAAGTTTCAAAAAGAACCTCTCTCAACATTATCTAAATTTAGAAAAAATAATAATAATATTGAATTTGGAATTTATTTGCTTCCAAGATCAGAGAATGGACCCATGACAATTTCCACTTCGGATACTATAAGTTACTTGTAAAATAAATTCAATCTGTATTTTGCATTTTCTCTGATGTCGAGATAAAAAAGATTGATATCGCCTCGATGATAGTTTTTTGAAAGATACAACCAGCTTCCTTTAAATTTTGGTTTATTAATCCATAGGATTGAATTATTATAAATCTGTGCTTGGATGCATTGCTTGTGTTTTGTTGCGTCAAAATCAGAAATAATCATACCTCGGTGTTCTGACAATTCCGTCTTGCGATCCGAAATTTCCCAACTGATGGGATTGGTTATAATGAGTTCTTGTTGTGGCTTGACGATACTAGTTTTGTCCATTCCTTCTTCATAAGTTCTCCAACTGCATATACAGGATGTTTCCATTTTGGATTTGCAGGCTTTAAGTTGTTTGAATGCAGATGCAGGAATCGGGTAGCCGACCAAATATGCTACAACCAATCTGTTCTTGAGATTGGTTTGATCAAAATAATCCTGCAATAATCTCATGGCGTGAAGAGCCCCTTGACTATGCGACGCGATAATAATAGGGCGCCCTTGATTAAAATGCTCCAAATAGTATTCGAAGGCTTGCTTAATGTCATTGTATGCTAGGTCCAGTGCTTCTTTAGCTTGTTTTTTTTCTCTTGTCGTAAACACGTCCAGGTGCGCTTGACGATATCTTGGAGCATACACTTTGCCCACCTCATTAAAACAGCTTGCTTGATAATGCAGGCTCCCCTCATCTGTAATTGCATTCACCTTCTCATCTTTCAGATCTGCATTCCATTGTTTTCTATTGCGAGGATAATAGGAGGTGGGATAAAGAAAAAAAACGTCCGCATCAGGTGCAAAGGAAGACTTGACTAATCCAGTAGGAATGGTATCAGAGGGATCTTCCTTAGAAGGATGAGCTGCCCAATATTCCAATTGAGAATAATCCACAGTTGATTGAGAAGCGATCTTTAGAAAAGGAAGAATAGCCAGAACGAAAATTTCAATTTTAGTCTTAAGATGCATTATTGATCATTTTGATACCGAAAAATCTTATCCTTTAACAAGCTATAAATTCAGTCTTAGAATCCTATTGCAAAAGAATATTATTGATGAACGCAAATCAAGAATTTAAGTTATTTAACAATCTGTTAATTGAGTTCCTCATTGATTTTAGCTTATCTTTGCTTTACTTATGAAATCGGTTAAGGGTGTTCAAGATATTCTGAGTTTGTCCCAAGAGGAACTGGGTAAACAACTTTTGGAACAAGGGTGGAAAAAATTTAAATCCACTCAAGTTTACGATTGGCTATGGAAACATGGAGTGAGGAATTTTGACAACATGAGCAATTTGAGCTTGGAACATCGAGAGTTTTTAAAACAGCATTATTCAATCAATCCCATCAGTCAAGATGTTATTCAACATTCTGTGGATGGCACCAAGAAAATGAGATTTACTCTCCATGACGGACATAAGATTGAATCAGTACTCATTCCCGCAGAAGAAGACAACCGTTATACACTTTGTGTATCCTCACAGGCCGGCTGTAGCTTGACCTGTTCGTTTTGTGCAACCGGAAGGATGGGATTGTTAAGACAACTTACCGCGTCAGAAATTTTCGATCAATACATTGAAGTCAATAAATTATGTTTACAAAGTTATGAAAAGCCAATTTCTAACATTGTATATATGGGAATGGGTGAGCCATTGCTCAATTACAAAAATGTAACTCAAAGCATCACTAAACTTTTATCCAATACCGGGCCCAATTTATCTCAGAGAAGAATAACCCTATCTACAGCCGGTATCGCCAAAATGATAAAAAAATTGGCTGATGACGGTTTCAAGGTAAACTTAGCATTATCTCTTCATGCAGCAGACGATCAAAAAAGAAATGAAATCATGCCCATTAATCAGCATAACAATCTTCATGCATTAATGGAAGCTTTAAAATATTATTATAAAGCAACCGGGCAGAGAATAAGTTATGAGTATATTGCCTTTGAGCATTTTAATGATGGAGATCAAGATGCAAAAAATTTAATTCGCTTGTGTTCCCATTTTCCTGTATTGGTCAATATTATCGAATACAATCCTGTAAGAGGATTGGATTATGTGAAATCTTCTGATGATAGAATTAATCGATTTGCAAAATTATTGCTCAAATCCGGTGTGATGACGACTGTGAGAAAAAGTAGAGGAAAAGATATAGATGCTGCTTGTGGACAATTAGCCAATGAATCCTAAGCAATGAAACAAGCTTCTGTTTTTAGCAATGATCCTTGGGGACGACTGCATTCTCTTTTAGAGCAAAAAAGATATTCGAAGATCTATGTGGTCTGTGATGAAAATACAGAAAAATATTGCCTGCCATTCTTCCATTCCATTGTTTCATTTTCTTATGATTCTTTTTGTATACCCTCGGGTGAACAAAATAAAAACTTAACACAACTGGAGCTTCTTGCTGCACAACTCATTCAAAAATCTGTTGACAGAAATTCATTGCTTATTGCTTTGGGTGGAGGCGTAGTCTGCGACTTAGTCAATTTTTGCGCTTCTGTTCTACTAAGAGGCATAGATTCTGTTTTGATTCCAACAAGCTTAATGGCAATGTGTGATGCTGCGATAGGAGGAAAAACAGCAGTCAATTTATTGAATTATAAAAATCAAATCGGAACATTCTATTCGGCTCAAGGAATATTATTTGATCCAATATTTTTAGAAAGTTTGGATGAGAGAAACTTAAAAAATGGATTTGTTGAGATGGTCAAACACTCCCTTATAGAATCGCCGCCCTACATCCAGGATTTTCTTTCTTTAGGCTGGCCTGTGGAAAAAGACCTTCTCAAGTCATTGATCAAAAAATCGATCCGAAGCAAAACTGAAATTATAGAGCAAGATCCTACGGAATTAGGCCTTAGAAAAATACTTAACTATGGGCATACTATAGGCCACGCGATTGAGTCTGTGTGTATATCAAGAAAAGAGGACATACTTCACGGAGAAGCTGTAGCAATAGGTATGGTTGCCGAATCTTATATATCTTCTAAGATGTTCGGATGGAAAAATCATATCATAGAACAAATTTCTGAGTATCTGAAATTCTTTTTTCCAATGAATATTAATATTGAAGGCAAAGAAACAGAAATAATAGATGCCCTGTCTTTTGATAAAAAAAATGAAATGGGTAAAATCCAATTTGTTCTCTTGGAAAAACCGGGATCTCCTGTAAGAGACCAAAAGGTCAGTGTTGAGCTCATTTTGGGAGCTTTGAATTATGTAAAAAATTGTTGAACTTTGCCTATGAAACCGGATTGTCATGTGGGAAAAAATTAAAGAAAAAGCCAAGCTGTTTTATAGAGAATTCAAGCTTACCGAAATTTACTCTGGGTCAACCAAAGAAGACCGACCGTGGTATGGCTCCGCCATCAATTTTATTTGGAAAGCAAGCTTGATTGGAGTTCTGTGCATTTATTTGATTCTCTTATTAGTCTCCTTTGACAATCTGCCCAGCTTTGAACAATTAGAAAATCCAACCTACAATCAAGCAAGTTTAATCTATGCCAATGACGGAAGTGTTTTGGGAAAATATTATAATGAAAATCGAGAATTTGTACCTTATGATAGTCTGAATCCTCATCTTATTCAAGCTCTGCTTTCTACAGAAGATGCAAGATATTATTCTCATTCTGGAGTAGATTTTTTTGCCCTATTCAGAGTCTTTTTCAAAACCGTTTTGCTGCGTGACGAAGACTCAGGTGGAGGGAGTACAATCACTCAACAACTTGCCAAATTATTGTTTGAACGACCCAATCTAAAAGGAAAAAATGCTCTTGTCAAGTCTGTTATGATGATCAGAGTAAAACTGAAAGAGTGGCTTACTTCTTTCAAATTGGAACGCCGATACACCAAAGAAGAAATTCTTGCTTTATACCTTAACAAATTCGATTTTATCTATGAAGCACATGGTGTACAGACTGCCTCACAAACCTATTTTGGAAAAAATCAAAAACAATTGAAAGTGGATGAAGCTGCAACCCTTATCGGAATGCTTAAAAATCCAACTCTCTTCAACCCACGAAAATTCCCAGACATTGCCAAGGATAGAAGAAATACTGTAATGGCATTGATGGTGGATAAAAATTATTTATTAAAAAAAGATTTTGATGCTTTGAAATCCAAAACAATGGATGTCAGCCAATTTAAACGAGAAACTCATTTGGATGGATTGGCTCCCTATTTCAGGGCTGAACTTGGCAAGTGGCTCAAAGATCTATTGGATTCTGATCAAATGAAAAAATCCGACGGGACAAAATACAATATTTACGAAGATGGATTAAAAATCTTTACCACCATTGATCCTGTATATCAGCAAATGGCAGAAGAGGCAGCTATAGAACACATGATCAATGTACAAAAATCTTACTTCAATGTTTGGAAAAACTCAGATCCCTGGACACATGATGCTGACGATAATCAAAAACGAATTCGCAAAGATGCTCTCAACAACTTAATCCGCGAAACTGATCGCTTCCAAGCCATTTGGTCAAAATACTATGGCAAACTTATTCCGAAACTTGAAGCAGAAATTGGAGATATAGATATTAATGACAGAACCATTCAGAGAATTGTAAATGAAGAAAATGAGAAAGGATTCCTCAAAAAAGAACTTCAGAAAAAAATCATTACTCAAGCTCAATATGATTATTCTATTCTCATAAAAAACAGTAAAATTTGGCCTCAGATCAGCAAGTTATTTAACTCATTCGAGAATGAAATCAGAAGTGCAATGACCACTGTTGTTAAAATGAAAATTTATAATTTCGAAACACAAGAAGATAAAGATGTAGAGATGTCTCCTTTGGATTCTATAAAATATCTTAGAAAGCATCTGCAGATTGGATCTGTTGCTGTGGATCCTCATAGCGGAGAAGTTAAAGCGTGGGTTGGAGGAACAAATTTTAAATATTTTAAATATGACCATGTAAATTCGAGGAGACAGGTTGGCTCAACATTCAAACCTTTTGTTTACTCCACAGCGATTGCCTTACAAGGCATTCACCCTTGCAATGAGTTTCAAGATATTCAATATACGATTCCGGCAGACGATCCAAATTTTCATTTGCCTGAAGCCTGGTCTCCGGGAAATGCTAACGAAAGTTTTTCCGGATCAAATTATAATCTTTATCGAGCATTGCGTGAATCCAAAAATTCCATCACCGTAAAACTGGTTATCTTATTGGGCTCTGTAGATCCTATTCGTGGATTGTTGCACAATATGGGTATTGATTCTACTGCAAAACGAAAAGATGGCGGATTGTTAATTCCAAAGTTTCCTTCAATAGTACTTGGTACATCAGAATTAAGCGCACTCGAGATGTCAGGAGCATACACCACTTTTGCAAATAACGGCGTATACACCAAACCCATTTTTGTAAGTAGAATTGAAGATAAAAATGGAAGAGTTATTTACAGAAGTACTAAGGTGTATAACGTAGCACTCTCACCAAACTACAATTATGTAATGTTAGACCTTCTTCAAAAATCAGGCTCTATCGGGAGCTCTGTCAAAGTTCCTACAGCAGGCAAAACCGGGACTACCAATGACTTTGTTGATGGCTGGTATATGGGTATAACCCCCAATTTGGTAGTAGGAACGTGGGTTGGAGGTGAGGATCCTTGGATTCACTTTCTTAGTTTGGATTTAGGTCAAGGCTCTGTAATGGCCCGCCCTTTCTTTCAAAAATTTATATCAAAACTTGAAAAAAATCCTAATAGCGGATTTGATTCCAATGTACAATTTATTAAACCGCCAGGAGATATTGGTATTGATTTTAATTGTGACAACTTCAAAGCACAAATGAATTCACACAGTATGGACAATTCTGTTCTTCCACAAAAATCAGAAAGTGGCGAGGATGAGTTGTTTGAAGAAGAAGATGTCAAGAAAAAAAATCCTGAAGAAGAAGATCAACCTGAATGATAGATGTTGTATTGTAGCGTGAAGACTATTCAAAACCAATATTTTATTTCCGGATCCATTGATTTATCATATGTAAAATTTGATTTCTTGTTTTATCCAAAGTAAGAAATGGTTGATATTAAAATAAGGATAATAATAAATGTATAGAATACACAGGAATAACATTCTATTTGCTCAATAGCATATAACAAATTGTAATAGGCAAAGGGAGGATTCAAGATTAAAGCTTTTAACAAAAAGATCAATGAAAATTATCGCTTATCCCATTCAAGATTTAACCATAGCAAGATATCTAGCCTCTCAGGAAGTGTATGCATTTTGTGTAAATTTAGATCAGAGAGATCAGGATCAAAATTTACAGTTCATATCACAAATCAGACTTTGGACAACAGGCCCAAAAATTTTAGTTTATTCCGCTCAATTGGAAAAATGTCAAAGCTTTATTTCGGATCAACTTGCATATGGATATATATTCCCGGCTGAGCCTTCGTTCCAATCCATTAACATAGATGGTGAAACAGAATTTTTATCATCCAACAACTCAATTTTAGTTAAGGATTGGAATAATATATTAATTTCTTCCGAATTACAATATATTATTATTCAAATTACCGGAGAGCAAACTGTAGGAATTTATGATTTTGATGAGTTGGACCAATTGTTTGAAAATATACAAACCAGCTTAAAGGAAGATTTATAAAAAATAATTTTTATTTTCCGAAAAAAATTATTTAGTTTAGCACATTCTTTAACAAACAAAAACGAATTTTATGAACTCTATTACAAGCTTAGGCAAATATCTATTTGCTATTCCAATGCTGGTCTTTGGTGTTTTCCATTTTATTTCTGCAAATGAAATGGCCGGTATGGCTCCTTTTGGTGGCTCTATAATTATTTACCTCACCGGAGCCTGTTTAGTATTGTTTGCTGTCAGTGTTTTGATTGGAAAATACGATAAGTTGGCAGCCGTTTTATTGGCCTTGTTGATGATATTATTTATCACCTTGGTCCATATGAAAGGTGCTATGTCCAGTGACCAAATGGCCACGATTAGTCTTTTAAAAGATATGGCACTTGCCGGTGGAGCATTGATGTATGCCCATTCTTGTGCAAAGGATAACTCAATCATAGGATAAATATTTTCGTTATTTCCGATAATAGAAAAGGCTGTTTCGATCACAGCCTTTTCTGTTATTACAATTTCCTTCTCAAGAAAAAATGATTATCCAAAGACATAATTGCGAAACAAATTGAGAATGAGCTAAATTTGTACCATGAATAGAATTGTATTGCTACTATCCTATCATGGAAAAAAATATCACGGCTGGCAAATTCAACCCAATGCCGTTTCTGTACAATCCACTATTGAACAAACAATTCACACATTAACTAGAGAAACTATTGAAATTATTGGCTGTGGGAGGACAGACACAGGAGTGCATGCATCTCAATATTTTGCTCACTTTGATCTAAATTCAAAAGAAGCAATCCAATCTAAATCACTGAATGCTTTGTTACCACCGGATATTGCGATCCAAAAAATATATTTTGATCCCTTAGGAGAATTTCATTCAAGATTTGATGCTATACAGAGAAAATACATCTATAAACTTAATACCAATAAAAATCCTTTTTGTGTAGATACCAGCCTATATTATTCCTATAATTCTACTCTTGACATAAAGAAAATGAACGAACTTTCACATTTTCTTCTCCAAAATTCATCATTTCAATCCTTTTGTAAATCTGATTCCGGTTTAATGCAGTTCACTTGTTTCTTATCAGAATGCCAATGGACTCAAATCAACGAGCACGAATTTGAATTCCATATAGCCGCAAATCGCTTTTTGAGAGGAATGGTTCGTTTGATCGTTGGAGCCTGCCTCAATTATTCTAAAGACAAATTCAGTTTACAGCAATTTCAGACTGCATTTTTAGCAGGGCAATCCATACCTCATGCTTGGTCTGTTCCTGCCCATGGACTAAGCCTCGTCAGAGTAATTTATCCAGATAATATTATGAATAGACTTGTTAGTATTTAGTTAGTCGTTGGCAAATAATATTCTTGGCTCCCTTTGGTGATATACTTTATTGGTTTTAATAAAAAAATAAACTGTATTCAATAGAAAAGTTTATAATTTTTGAAAAAAAAATCACACAAAAGTTTGCAAAAAAAAAAAAAAAATGTTATAGATTTGTCTTTGTTACCTCAGTTCAGATAACCCATAGTGAATACTCGGAAGGCAGAGATCATCTAAATTGTGGTAATTACATAGCGGTTAAAATAAAATGGAAAAAGAGTTTTAATACATTTTCCTAGGTTTTGTATTGCAATTTTATAATAAGTTAATCATAAAAAAAGCCCACGATCACCTATCGGATAGGGCGCAGGCTTCCTTATCGCTAAATAAGTCTGCAAATATAAGGAAAGGCTTTTTTATTGATTAAGAGTTTTTTATTTATTAACTAAAAATTTTTTATAATGAAAAAGAAACAAGGTCTTTCAAAAAAATTAATTTTATCTGCTAGCACCATTAGCTGTATTATGATTGCTGTAGTTTTTTTTATTCAATTCTACTTCATGCACTAAGGAAGTTGATAAAAAGCTTGATCCTAATCAAATATTGGAAGAAATGAAATTGTTTGAACAAAAGTATCAGCAAAAAAATGTTGATTTGAAAATCAGAACAAATGACAACGGTCAAGAGCCCAACTGTTTTGAACCTTCAAGTAACTGTAATCCCGCGGTAAGCATTGTGAATTATGAATTGGATATACCGGCCTATGCTCCCTGTAAAGCTATTGTGAACTGTACTATGCAGACTTGTTATGCAACTAATGGATTAGGACAGTATATATATACTGTAAACTTTTTTAATTTCTCCGCAGTTCCAAAACCGGGACCCGACTGTCAAAATTTAATTAATTGGTGGAAGCAATTGGCTATGAGTGGAAATTACGGCCAATTAAAATCAGAAAGGGAAGCGTTTATAAATGCCGCTAAAGACCTAATTGAAAAAATTAAAATGCAAGAGTATTTGTCATTATTTGGGCAAACCTTTTTATGTTCTCAAAATAATTATATTTTGACTAGTAAATTTTTTACAGGCTCATGTTATAAAACCTGTTTAAGCCTTAATCCTTTTGATATGATTGATTGGTACTGTAGTGATGCCTGTTGTAAAAGAACGACCGGATGGTGTGTTGAGGCAAATGGCAACATTTACCAAGGTCCACCTAATTATTTTAATATCGGTACTTGTGACAACCCGGCTGCAGCCAGTTGTCCTGCCGGATATTTTGAAATTAGTTCCTGTTCTTTAAATTGTCAACCTTAAGCGTTTACAACAATAGGGCAGAGTTAGCTCTGCCCTATTGTTTTTAAAATTTACATTTCTAAGATGTCCATAATTTGATAGTATAAAATACCCAACATGAACGAAAATAATTATCTGATCTTCAATAAATTAAAAATTTAGTACAAATGAAAAAATTATCTTATTTACTTTTCCTATTGATATTACAAAACAGCCTTTGTCAAACATCAAAGGATGATTTTATGATGGACATCAAACCAATATGGTCACATGTAGCTTTCGATTCAGCGTTCATAAATCATCCAAAGTACTGGGGATTTGATGGCTATAATCAATATATTTTTCCAAATGTGGTTCCTCCTATTCTATTTAAAAATTCTTATTATAACGTTTTAATAAATAGAACCGAATTCTTAAATGGAGCTAAGCTTGAAAAAATTGATATGAACAACGGAAAACTAGAATGGACATCAACATTTGATCTTACCAATTCTACTAAAAGAGAATACCCTGTATTGTCATACATAAATTCAAATAGTCAATTAGAACTCATTTGTTTTAGAGATAATGAAGACTCTACATGGACTTTTCCTACTTGGCTCAGAAGCAAATTAGTTCGCCGAGTGTATGATATTAATTCAGGGCAACTTATCGAATATAAAATTGGCAGCAATATTTTATTCAATTTGGGATTTACATACATATTCCCTAACTATTCTAACCATTCGACCACTCCATATACTTATGTCGCTTGTGGTGGACAAAAGCAAGATTTTTGGACACCAATACATGGATATAATTCCTCATTAGAACTTGTAACAACGGATACCTTTTTGAGTCCTAGAACTTTAGAATATTTTGATGCATTTGGGTACTTTCGTTTTAATGGCCTATATGATACATTGGTGTCATTAAAAAGAACGAATTCTATTAAGCCTTGGAATCCAAGTTCATTATACAATATAAAAGTGGAGTTGTACAATAACAATATCGAGTTGTTGAAAACCTACGACTTAACAGATCAACTCGAAAATATGCGAAATTATGATATGAGCATTCCCATCAATGGCAGATATAATTTTATATTGAGTAATAACGAAGAATCTTTTATCCCTACACCTATTATTATTAATTCATTTGATTATGATGGTCGGCTTCGAGAAAAAATAAAATTGGATACCGTTTTTTCACCTGTTTTAACCAATTATCAAGTTAATAAATTGAGATATCAAGACGGTTTATTAATAGTACGGAATATTTTCAATTCCGATTTATCTTCCTCCATCGAATTCTTGCAAACTGACGGTAAAGGAAATATCATACACAGGAAAACTTCTAAAATGAGAGATGATTTGTTCTTAAGTGTTTTTAATATTTATGAATTGGAGGATGGCAACTTTGTATTGAACGCCTCTTTGCGATCCAGAGAAAAGAAAGAAAAATTTTCCGAAAAAAATGGAAGGAGTATAGTTTGTTTAATAAACAAAGAGGATATTATTGATACGCATGTAGGAAATAAAGATATAGAAAATAAGAATGAGAGCCAAATTAAATTTCAGGATAATGATCATCTATTTGTTAAAAGCAAAGATGTCAAATCCTTATTTCTATTTAACTCATCAGGACAACGACTGAATCCAAATTTTGTTTTATCAACTGAGAATGGAATAAGTCTTACAACTTCAAATTTAATAAGCGGAATTTATTACCTACAAATTTTACATTCGAATGGACAATCCGAAATTATAAAATTTATTAAATAGACATTAGTCTATAGTCGTTAGTCATTAGTCGTTAGCATTAGTCGCTAGTCGATAGTCGTTAGTCGTTAGTAAAGAATATTGACGTATCCTGTCTCCCACTCTTGACTTTCGACTATCGACTCTCTACTTCGACTCTCGACTCCCAACTCTCGACTTTCGACTACCGACTTTCGACTATCAACTATAAAACTTTCGACTCTCGACTATCGACTTTCGACTCTCGACTATAGACTATAAAAACTACCGTTCCGACTCATACGCACAAGCTCCATGCCATGTGCTGGTGAGAACATATCCCTTTCTCTCGCCATCTCCCTGCATCACATTGATCTCTCGCTTGAAGCTGTAGCCGTCGGGACTTTTTAGTCGCCATAATGTCTTGCCTGTAGCAGCATCCAGAGCCCATAGTCGTCCATCGCCTCCATTGATATAATACAGTACCCCGTTCAATACTACCATTCTACTGCTTGTGCCTGGCGCACGCTCTCCCTTCCACTTTATCGCTCCTGTCTCCGCATCTAAAGCGTAATAGCCGTCGCCTTCTGCTACGCAGTAGAGAGTACCTTGGTCATAAGTACAACTTCCAAACAGAAAATTACCCTTGAACTCTTGAGTCCAAATGCTATCTCCTGTTCAAAGATCATTGCAGAATACATGACTTGCTCCATCGTGATAGATTTTATTGTTTTTAATATCTACGAAACCAAGTGAATATTGCTCAAGATTAGTTATCTTTTTATACTCATAAACCCACTTTTTATCAGTAGAATTATATAGCCCTATTAATGGAAAACAATGTTTATCATTTATGGATTCACAATAGGTAATTAATAAATAAACCTTTCCATTTTTTTCAATCGGATTTACCCCCGTAATTCTTCCAAATTCATTCGATACATTTCTATTTGCAAAATTTTCAAAATGTGGAATAATTTTCTCTTTAACACTTCCTGTTTCCAAATTTAGTATATAAAAGCCGGGATGAGTTGCCCCATTATCAGGATAATCTTGAAGTAAAAAAACTTCTTTTTGATACCCTCCAGAAATTGAAAATAATGGATCATTCCAAGTTTTCTTCCATTGGGTTTTTCCTGATTCCAAATTAACACAATAAGATCTTGGTCCAGATTGAAAAAATAGAAATCCAAGATGTGAACAATATGGAAATCTCAAATCAATATCATAATCGTATAGATAATCATCCCATTTCCAAAGTAGTTTCCCATCTTTTGCATTTTGGAAAGATAAATAAGATCTGCCATTCTGATGAGTTTCTGCAATGAAAGAATTGTTATAAATAAAAGGAGTGGTGATGATATAATTATCATGCTCTTCTTCTTTATTCCACCAGATAAATGGTTTTTCTGTAATTACACCGTTCTCCAACTTAAGAGAAGGATCCTCTTCATTGTTGCATCCACAACCAAGGAAGAGTCCAATAAAAATAATTGCAATTGAATAAGAGTCGTTAGTCTATAGTCGTTAGGCATTGAATTATAATTTATTGAATGATTTTATTAATCCTCGGATTATTTTAGCAATTTCAGTGGATCTATTGAGCAATGTTTCTTTTTGTTTTTCTTCTATATATTTTAATCGGTGCGCTAAATACAACATTGATATAACTTCATTACAAGATCCTAAGGATATATACAAATATCGAATAAAATCTGCATCGCTGCTTCGATTAAATCCTTCTGCGATATTGTTTGATATTGACACCGTTGCCCTGCAAATCTGATCTCTGAATTCAAAGTCTTTCATTGATCCAAAAACAGTATATATATCCACTGCAATATCTTGTGCCTTCTGCCAAGCTACAATATCTTCAAATCTTGTAATTCTCATATCTCTTATTAATTAAATCCCATTTTCTAAACAAAATTATCCCAACTCTCGACTATCAACTATCGACTCCCAACTCTCGACTATCGACTATCGACTATCGACTCTCAACTAACGACTACAAAACTACCACAGGTCTCAAGCAGTCTTGAAGAAATTTTCTCTAAAAATTCAATTAAATGTTGTATTTTTGACTGTATTCTATTGAGGAAAAGAAAATAATATGCAATATTGGACATATTGTATTATTTTATATTATTAATTTGATCATTCGTTAACTGCTATGAACCAAACTTTGGAAACAAATCATGATTTTAAATCTACTTTTATTGAACTCTTACTCAATGCAATAAAGAATAAGGATCATTGGGCCAAAGAGCTGTCTGCGGTCCTGAATGTGAGTATTGATGGATTTATAAAAAACATCGTCAAGAATCCTTTTATACTGTAGAAGAAATTGTGCTTCTTTGTCGGACCTATCATCTTTCTTTAGATCAAATAATCCATAACCAAAAGCAGGAAGTGAAGTTTAAAATTCAAAATAAAATTACTCCTGTAAAAGACATCCATTCTTATCTGCATGGCCTCAAGATGACATTTTCCAAACTCAATCAATTATCCGATTATCAAATTCTTTATGCCACCAGAGAGCTTCCCATTTTCTATTATTTTCTGAATGATTCCTTGACTCAATTTAAATTGTTTGTGTATTCAAAAGCTATATGGAAAATTCCATCTTTTGCTCATCAGTCCTTCAATCCTTCATTATTTGATCCGGACATTCTAAACGAAACACGGTTTTTATGGTCATTGTATTCCGAAGCTCCTACAGAAGAATTTTGGAGCAACAATATTCTTGACAATACCCTACAACAACTCAAATTTTATTATGATGCCGGTGAAATATCACAACAGAATACCTTACAAATTTTGGAGGGTATTGCCGACGTTTGTGCCAAATGTGAAACAATGACCGTATCCAATTCGAAAACTAAAACTAAACCAAATAATTTCAAATTGTACGAAAATAAAATTTTACATACAACAAATCACGTTCTCGTTTTGTCCAATCAATACAATGCATTGTACCTTACGTTTGATAATCCAAACTATCTGATGACTCAGGACACCGAGTTTATCCAATATTCCATTTCATGGTACAATACAATCCGAGAAAATTCTTATATCCTTGGCACAGGAGGCGGGCATAATACCGCTCTCTTTTTTAAAGAATTAACCGAAAAAATAGACAGGCTAAAAAACTATGTAATTGGCATCTGAGCAAATGATCCATCCCTTGTTTTTTTTAGATTGTAAAGAAGCAGAAACGTTTACCTTTTCTGCAAATATCAAATGCAAAATGTTGTTTTCTATCTCAACGGATCTTCCGAACTCTGATTTCTGAGTTCCTCTTCTTCCCTTCTCCGCTGTTCTATTGTTTTCTCAAAAACATCTCGTTGAAAATAATAATCTTTTTTCGAATTGTCCTCTCCTGCCCAACTTGGTTTTTGGGTTTCTTCATCAGGTTCTCTAAAATTTCTGAATACAAATGCGGTCCAAGCTCCAATAAGGGCTCCAAACAAATGACTCTCCCATGACACTCCTTTTTCTATAGGTAACACTCCGGCCAAATACCCTCCACCATACATCACTACAACGATGGTCATGAGAACTATAGACTTGATGTTACGTCTAAATACACCGGAAAAAAACACAAATCCAATTAATCCATAAACCAGTCCACTTGCTCCTATATGCGAAGCCGGTCTGGCAAATGTAAATACTGCAATGCCTGTAAGCAACCATACCATCACGAAAACTCCCCATCCAATAGAGCGATAGAAAAAAAAGATCATCGTGATCGTGGCCATGAGTGGCGGGAGATTAGAAAATAAATGTGCCCAACTGTTATGGATAAATGGTGCTGTAAAAATGCCATACCACTGACTCAAATCTCGAGGGTAAATTGCCCATTCAAATTTTGAATAAGGAAACAATAATCCAAATAGGAAAACCACAAAACACAGCAATCCGACCATCGCCGCAAAGCTCAGACTCAACAGCAAACTGTTTTTGGTGTGTTCTACTCCTTTGTTCATAAAAATCTTCTATAGATCAACTTTATAAATTTATCTACATGCTCCTTTTTCTCAGTACTCAGCCACTGATATTGCTCGATGATATTTTTTGACATGTACATTTTAGCTTCTTGGAAGTTTGGCATCGACTCCAAAACAGTGATGACCGATTCCATCTTCTCTTGATCGCCACGGAACAATTCGTTTTTTATCACAATCTTTTCATTAAGCCCTAGGCTTGTTCTCACATCCTTGATAGGAGTTAATGTAAGTTTCTGCGATAAATCCGAGGCATTAAGCTGATCAAACAACTGAGGATAAGATTCCGCCGGTTGGACGAAAAAAGTTGATTTCTCTGACTCCACTTTGGCTTCGACGGATGGCTGTGTAGGCTGCTCAACTTTGGGCTCAGAGACTCGCTCCGGCACAGGCTCTATTATTGGCTCTATCTTTGCTTCAACTACCGCAGGAACAACTGTAGCTGTTTGTTCTACAGCTTTGGGCTGCTGTGCTTCATTTCCTTTTGGATTTGCCGAAGCTGCAACAGTTATTGTAATTGGAATGATTTCTTCCTCTTTAATTTCTATTGCTTCTATTTGCGATTTGATCCTCTTGAGATAATCCAAAAGCAAATCTTTTTCTACCTCTGTAAATCCATCCTCGCCCGCATAAACGTCCAAAATATGATCCATTTTGTGAAGCCACTTTTTAATGGGCGCAAAATTCAACTGACTCATTTTTTCTAAATCTTTAGCTCAATAACGGATTCATCGGGGTTTTAGTTTAAATCTGTGTCAAAATCCACAAGACGCAAAGACTAGTCCAGTCTTCTGCCTTTGACCACATGGGTCTCTTTTTCAATATTTTTTCGTCTTCGGAGATCCACCAATAATGTTGTGTAGGCGGATTCTGAAGAAGTGTAATATTCCTTTTCTTGATAGGTGACAGAGCCGGAATTTCTGCTCCATTCTTTTCCGAATAAAGTATATCGATTTCCCATTTTAGGATTCGGTCCAAAGATCAAATACTTTTGCTCATCGCCTTCCTCAAAACTTATAGCAAATCTCTCCTCTTTAGGAGAAAAAAGATAAACTCCCGGAGTCCCTCGCTTAAACACGATTTCTTCTACTTTCTCTCCGTTGATCGTTTTTATTTTCCCATTTTTTATTTCAGTCACACCATTCTCAGCTTTCCTTCTTAATACAATATTATCAGAAAGATAGAATTGAATTTTCTTAAGTTCTTCCTCATTCCAGTTTTGATTCTCATATAACTTCTGATTGAAGCTTGTTAATTTTGGGCTGCAAGAAGAAAACAGAATGATTCCCAGTAGATAGTAAATTGAATACTTCATAATGATTAGTTTTATTTGATTTGATTGCAAGATATGATAGAAGTTAAACGAACATTGGACATTTAACTCTATTTAACTTTTCTGATGCGAATCTTAAATTTTACTTAACTTTCATAAGTACATCCGCCAACGTGGATTTTAACTTAGCGCAAAGCTCTTAATTGTTCAATCAAAATCAATGGATTTATTGAATCTATATCCTTCTCATTATTTACGACCTGCAACAAATACTCATCTTGTTTTCTTCCTAATTGCATGGCATCATGATAAGAAACATCGGGTCTGAAAGTCACCAAAGAATATTTAGAAAAATAATCTGAAAATTCTTTTTCCAATTTGATTTCCAAAGTTCTCTTTTTCTGAAAATCAAGATCGGCCACCCTGTCTCTCATTTCCAAAAAATTATCCTCAGCCAAATCGGCTATAGCATCAGAATTTATTTTCCTTGCCTTCTCAAAAGATTGAAAACAGGAAAGCCAGTTTTTGTTTTGGTTGAGCATTTCATCAAAGATCACAACATCTTCAAATCCGCAGTTCATTCCCTGTCCATAAAATGGAATTATAGCATGAGCAGCATCACCCATGAGCAACATCTTGTCTTCATAAGACCATGGACTGCACTTGACAGTATAGAGATGACCTATTGGATTTTTCTCATACTCCTCGTTGAAAATTTCGAAATAATCCGCCATGTCCGAAAAATGCCGATCAAAGAATTCTTTCCTCAGATCCGGTTGATCCAAAATTTCAAAGCTGTCTTCTCCTCTGTATGGAAAAAATAATGTGCAAGTAAAACTGGCATCCGGATTAGGTAGTGCTATCATCATAAAATGCCCTCTAGGCCAGATATGCAGTGCTTCTTTTTTTATTAGAAATTCTCCACCGGGTCCCGGTGGTAATGTCAATTCCTTATATCCATAATTTTGATAGGATTGACTGTAATTGAATCTTAGTTTTTGACTTTGTTCCATCAATAATTTTCGGCATTGGGAGTTTGCTCCATCCGTACCCAATAAAATTACATTATCCAACTTATGGACTATTCCGTTTTGGTCTGCCCACTGCACGGATTGTTGCTGAGGATTCCAATCCAATAATTTAGATTCGAACTGCAATGCTTTTGGATCCAGTTGATCTATTGCATCCATGAGCATGCAGTTCAGAGCTTTTCGAGAAATGCTGTTGATGTATTCTCCTTCTCTTGCGCTGTACGCCAAGCCCATCAATTGTCCGGCAGAACTGTGGATCATCCGTTCCCTCATCTTAACCGACAGTTCCATTGCCTTATCTCTCAATCCTACAAGCTCAAGTCCTCTCAAACCTCTATGCGACAGGGCCAAGTTTATACTGCGACCTGCAGATTGAGAAGAAGACCTCAAATCCGGCCTCAGCTCCAAAAGACTTACTTTATATCCGCGCTGAAGCAATCGCAGCCCCAGCAAACTGCCTACCAAGCCGGCGCCAACAATCAGTAAATGTTTATCTTCCATAATCGGATAATATTTCTGCTAAACCAACAACCAAAGCTTCCAAATCGGCTTCGGTATTGTACAAAGGAACCGGTGCCACACGTATTACATCAGGCTCTCTCCAATCTGCAACAATATTTTTTTGAACTAATTTCTCATAAATGGATTTATCCGCATTTTTAATTTGAATGCTCAACTGACATCCTCTTTCTCCTGGTTCTGAGGGAGTCAGAACATTCAACTGCTCGGGAGCCAATGCAACCAAAGCATCATACAAATTTTGAGTCAATTCTACCGACCGTTCTCTCAATGCTTCAATTCCGGCTTGATCAAACAATTCTAAAGATGCCATTAAGCTTGCCATTGGAAAAATAGGCGGATTGCTCAACTGCCATCCTTCGGCACCAAACATAGGCTCCATTCTGTCCGGCATCTTAAACCTATTGGCTTTATTATGTCCCCACCATCCGGCAAATCGGGGCAGGTCATAATTCGCAGCATGTCTCTCATGCACAAAACATCCCGACAATCCTCCCGGACCGGCATTGAGATATTTATAACTGCACCATACAGCAAAGTCAGGTCCGTCTTCATGCAGATTGAGAAGCAAATTTCCGGCTCCATGAGCCAGATCAAAACCTACGCAAGCACCTGCAGATTGTGCCCAGCGAGTTATCTTGGCAATGGGATAGGCCTGACCTGTATAATAATTTACAGATCCTATTAGCACCAGAGCAAGCTGATCTCCATGTTGTCCAATCGTTTTTTCTATCTGCTCATGACTTACATAGTGACTTCCTTCTTCAGGCCTCAGAACGACCAAACATTCTTGAGGCTCATAACCATGAAATCTGATCTGCGACTCCACAGCATATCTATCCGAAGGAAAACTGCTGTATTCTATTAATATCTTATTTCTCTTTGCTGTCGGCCTGTAAAATGAAACCATCATGAGATGAAGATTTACAGATAAGGTATTCATCACCACCACTTCATGAAACTTTGCGCCAACCACTCTTGCCATGGGCTCTGTCAAAAACTCATGGTATTTTACCCAAGGATACTCGGCCATCTCGTGGCCTTTTACAGCATATTTTGCCCAATCATCAAGCTCTCTTTGAATATAACGGGAGGCTTTTTTGGGTTGAAGGCCTAGTGAATTTCCACAAAAATAGTGCAGTTGCTTTCCCCCTTCTTTGGGGATGATGAATTGATCCCTATAGGGCAACGATTTACTGATTGACGTCATAATATACCAAGCTAAGAATGGCAAAAGTAATTGATTTCGCTCATTTTTATCTGCTTTGGAGACCTTTCCTTTCAATCATTTTAGGATCCTTTTTATGCATTTTTATAGTCCAAAAAAATTGAGCTCCCCTTTATTGCAATATGCAATTTTAGCTTGTTTTTATATTAAATTATTTTATAATATGTATTTTTGCGCCATGAGTTGGTCTCCCCTTATCCATGGATTCAAAGCTTTCCTTAAATTGGAGAAAAGTTTGTCGGCGCACAGCATTGAGGCTTATATAGATGATGTCCAAAAATTGGCTCAATTTAGCGAAAATGAGTTGGACTCCAAAGCCGCACAAAGTCTGACTTCGGAAGACCTGGAAGATTTCATTTCTACACTTTTTCAGCTTGGTCTTGCGGTTCGTTCTCAGGCTCGAATCATCTCCGGAGTGAAGGCATTTTATCATTATTTACTTATGGAGAACATGATTCAGGAAGATCCCACCCAGTGGATGGAATCCCCAAAAATTGGTCGCAAGTTTCCGGATGTTTTAAGTGTTGACGAGCTGTTCTCTATCCTTCAATCCATAGACCTGTCCAAAGATGCAGGTCATCGCGATAGAGCGATCATTGAATGCCTTTATGCTTGTGGACTCAGAGTCTCTGAGCTGTGTTCCCTTCAGTTGAGTCATTGCTATTGGGATCAAAAAATAATCAAAGTAATCGGAAAAGGAAACAAAGAAAGAATTGTTCCCATTGCAGATTCTGCACTTCTACGGATCAGCCATTATTTAGATGGTTATAGACTACAGCTTCCCAAGATTCAGGGCCAAACGGACTTTGTTTTCCTCAATAAATACGGCAAAAAGCTTTCGCGCATCAGCGTATTTAATCTGATCAAATCTTATGCTGCTCAAGCAGGCATTCACAAGAACATTAGTCCTCACACACTGCGCCACTCTTTTGCAACTCATCTTGTAGAAGCCGGCGTCAATCTTCGGGCTGTCCAAGAAATGTTGGGACATGCTTCCATCACCACAACAGAGATCTATACTCATCTGGATATTCACTACCTAAGAGATACAGTAGAAAACTGCTTGAAATAATTTTTGGGCGTTCCCCGGCTCATCGCCGGGTCGGAGTTCTGCGGAGTGCTTCTTTCAGAAGCCGTCACTATACGCTTTGCTTTATAGTGACCAAGTCCTCCGGCCTCCTAACGCATTACTCCTTACACATTTAATATCTGGATCATTTTAACTAAAAAAATAAGGCTTTATAGGAGATGTGAATATCACAGCCATAGAACTTACTTTATAAGCAGTTCAAACTGCTTTGACAAGATATAAATTGGTTATTATTAACTGTAAATTACTCCTTGAGAAAATATTCGTTTTGATCAGAATCCATCAGGTAGAATAATCCTTTTTCCTTTGCAATTCTCAATTTTAGAAATGAATAATTTTTTTCAAGCTTAGAAATACTGGTATCCTTAACAGTTTCCAAAACATTATAATAGACTTTGTTATTCAGCATAAGAGAATCATAAATGGTTTGATGAGGAGCCACTACTTTTATATCCGGACCAATATTATAAAAAGTTAAATACTGATAAAAAGAATCCTTTTTCAATTTTACATAAATGATGTAATAAATTGCTTGTTCGTCGATAGCTTGTTGAAACCCTTCATTCTGTTTAAATTCAATTCGCAAATTAATATCCAAGTCTTTACATTCATAATCAAACTGAGCCCACATAAAACAAGTTACCATTGCAGGATCATTTTTACAACAACTTCCACCCAAACCCCCACCTTCATGTGGCAAGGAAGAATTGGAATCAACAAGAGTAAACAAGAGAGATTTCTGATGAGAAGAAACAAACTCCAAACTGTCGAACTTTTCTACTTGCCATCTCTTGCAATCGTAATAAAACGCATCACAGGGGCGAGAATTATACGGATCACAAGCAACAAATGCAAACAATAAATACAAAAGAGATATAATATATAGTAGCTTCATAATTGTGTTTTCATTACATTCCCAAAGATAAAATAAAAATTTTATATATAAAAATGTTATGCTTGTTTCTTCTACGATTTAGTCTTTTACCTTATAGCCAAACCCTATAGCCGATCTTGGACTCTAAAAGATTCCGCTTCAATGCTTTAGAATTCATTGAATCCTGCCTATATTTGTGTCAAAATTTTAAGAATGATGCGTACGCTGTTTTCCTTTATTCTGCTTGTGCTTGTCCATTTTGACTTATCGGCTCAAAGGCAGCTAAGCGAAGTAATAATTCTCAATGAAGGATATTTCAATTATCTGAATAATAAAATAGAAATTCCGGTCAGTGTTGCCTCCTACAATCCAAGCTCAAAAGAATATAAATCTCTGTTCGAAATCCCAAATGCAAGATTCGCCAGCGACCTCTTGGTTTATGAAAAAAGTCTTTGGGTAGCAGCAGATCAACAATTGATAGAATATGATTTAAGCACTAGAAAGATCAAACAAAATTTGGTAATTGAAGGGATTAGAAAAATAGCCATCTCCGGCAATTTGTTGGTCGTAACAAGAGGAGAATACAACAAAACATTGGACTCATATGTCCAGTTTTATAATCTTAGCGATTTGAGTCTAAGATCAACAATTCCATATAATGAACTTCCCTATACTTGCGAAAACATTATCATCAATGGATTGCATATTTATATTGCCGTAAACAATGGCTTTGACTGGGGAAAAGAAGTTGGACAAATATTAGATATCAATATTGTAAGCCTCAAACTAAATAAAATAATCGACCTCGGCGAAGATGGAAAAAATCCTGAGAATTTGGTCTTGAACGGTCAACAACTTTTTTCTGTAAACAACAAGAATTTTACAGGAAGCTCCATTTCCAAGATTGAACTTTCTGATGCCTCTGTTCATACCACCAATCTTCCCAACATTGCATCTCTTTGTGGTACATCTGCACTGGTGAAAGATCAAATTTTTTATCAGGAATCAGGAAAAACAGAAATTGGTTTGTACAATACCAATCAACAAACAGCGCAGTACTTCAAAGACGCACAACGCACATTTTACGGAATGAATTTTGAATCCGTGGAATCTAAAATTTATGCAGGAGTAACAGACTTCAAGACCTACGGCAAAGTTTATATTTATGACGACTCTATGAATGAGTTGGCTTATTTTGATGCCGGAGTAAGTCCCGGAAATTTTGCCTTTGTTTATCAGTCAGCCACAGCAACAGAAAACCTTTCCTTTTTTAATTTTATCCAAACTCAAGGAACACTAAGTTTGGATCCTAATTATTCTATTCATGAGCTTAAACTTTTTTCTCAAGAAGGGAAATTGTTGTTGAACCTCAATGAACCCGGACATACGGTCCAAATAGGACAACTTAGTCCGGGGGTGTATTCAGTTTTTGGTACATCTACTCAAAAAACCTACAGCCAAAAATTGCTGATCTTCTAAAACCGCAATGGCAAAATCAAAACAAAAATATTATGTAGTTTGGGAAGGACATAATACAGGCATTTTTAGTTCATGGACAGACTGTCAGGTTCAGATCAAAGCATACCCCAACGCCAAGTACAAGTCTTTTGAAAGCTTGGAAGAGGCAGAAGAAGCATTCCATGGACAAAGTTATTCCTCCCATGCAAAAAGCAGCTCCAAAAACAAGCTTAAAGACTGGAAAACCATAGTTCCTCAAGGAAGCATTGCTGTGGATGCAGCTTGCTCAGGAAACCCCGGAGATATGGAATATAGAGGAGTGGATCCGTTTACCGGTATGGTGATATTTCACATTGGACCAAAGAAAAACGGAACCAATAATATTGGAGAATTTTTAGCTATCGTACATGCTCTTGCCTTACTTAAGAAGGCCGGTAATTCTACAGCTGCTATATACACAGATTCCAAGACCGCATTGAGCTGGATAAGAAGAAAAACCGCCAACACCAAATTGGAGTTTAATGCAAGCAATCTGGAAATCCGCGATCTCCTCGTCAGGGCTCAACATTGGCTTCACTCCAACAGCTACAGCAATCCTATATGCAAATGGGATACGGAGGAATGGGGAGAAATTCCCGCAGATTTTGGTAGAAAATAAGCAAATAACAAATGAACTTTCCACTCTCTTGTGCATGAGGGATAGGAGTGAAAAGACCGGAAGGAACGAAGTGACTGAGGACTTGTAACGGATAGCCCGACCCCGTTGGCGGGGGCATGCCCTAATTCTATTTCTTATTATAAAAAATCTTAATATGTCTTATCTTTGCAGTTCAAAACTCTAAGTTATGGCTCAAGATCATCAATATACGGAAGAGCAGATACGCTCTCTGGACTGGAAAGAACATATCAGACTTCGGCCCGGGATGTATATCGGGAAGCTGGGAGACGGCTCAAGTATAGATGACGGTATCTATATTCTTCTCAAAGAAGTAGTAGATAATTGTATTGATGAGTATGTGATGGGTTATGGTAAAGAGATTGAGGTTGAGATTCAAGACGGAATAGTTACGGTGAGGGATTATGGAAGAGGAATTCCTTTGGGCAAAGTGATCGATTGTGTTTCGCAGATCAACACAGGAGGGAAATATGATAGCAAAGCATTTAAAAAATCCGTTGGACTAAATGGTGTGGGAACCAAAGCGGTCAATGCCTTGTCACAATATTTTAAAGTGTCTTCCATAAGAGAAGGGCAAGAAAAGTCTGCCGAATTTGAGCTTGGAAATTTGACCAAAGATCATCGGTTGCGAAAAGTGGATGATGTAAACGGAACCAGCATTGTATTCAAACCGGATCCAAAAATTTTTCCGAAATACAGGTTCATGCACGAATTTGTCGAAAGCAGGATTTGGCATTATGCTTACCTCAATGCAGGTTTAAAAATTCACTACAACGGCAAGACTTATATTTCGAAAAACGGTCTGCGGGATATGCTCGAACGTCGTACTGATGGTGAAAGTTTATCCTACCCTATTATCCATCTCAAGGGAGAAGATATTGAAGCGGTGATTACGCATGGTACTCAATATGGTGAGCAATATTATAGTTTTGTCAACGGGCAGTTCACTTCGCAGGGAGGAACACATCTAAATTATTTTAGAGATGCCATTGTCAAGACTGTTCGTGATTTTTATAAAAAAGATTTTGATACTAAAGATATTCACACCGGAATAATAGGTGCAATTTCTGTAAGAATAGAAGAGCCGGTGTTCGAGTCACAGACCAAAACCAAACTTGGAAGCACAACAACGGCTCCGGAAGGATCTTCTCTGAGGTCTATGATTGTAGATTTCATCAGCAAAGAGTTAGACAATTTTTTGCACAAAAATCCGGAAACCGCAAAAGAGCTACTGGGGAAAATTTTACAATCAGAAAGAGAGCGAAAGGAGATTGCAGGAATAAAAAAACTTGCAAATCAACGAGCTAAAAAGGCCAATTTGCACAATAAAAAACTCCGTGATTGTCGGATTCATTTGACGGACAATAAAGCAAAACAGGAAATTCGCGACCACACAATGTTGTTTATCACTGAGGGAGATTCTGCAAGCGGTTCCATCACAAAATCAAGAAATGTTGAAACTCAGGCTGTGTTCAGTTTACGAGGTAAACCTCTCAACTGTTTTGGGATGAGTAAAAAGATTGTTTATGAAAATGAAGAATTGAATCTGCTGCAACATGCATTGGATATAGAAGATGGAATAGAAAATTTAAGATTTAATAAAGTGGTCATTGCAACGGATGCGGATGTAGATGGAATGCATATTCGCTTGTTACTGCTTACCTTTTTCCTACAATTTTTTCCGGACTTGGTGAGGGGCGGTCATTTGTATATTTTGGATACTCCTTTATTCAGGGTAAGAGACAAAAAACAAACCTTTTACTGTTATAACGAAAAAGAAAAACAAGAAGCGATTAAAAAACTGAGAGGAAAAGCAGAAATTACAAGATTCAAAGGGTTGGGAGAAATTAGTCCGGAAGAGTTTGGAACTTTTATTGGAGACAATATCAAACTGGATCCCGTCATCCTCAGTGAAGACTCGCATATAGAAAAACTATTGGAGTATTATATGGGAAAAAATACGCAAGACCGCCAGGAATTTATCATCTCCTCACTGAGAGTTGACTTAGACCAAATCATTGCAGATGATATAGAGATAGGAGCATTGGAAGAAGAAGTTGCTGAAGCTTAGATTCCAATGGACGGTTTGGATTCCGGTTCATTCTTCCATGTTAAGGATTCTCATCGACGTTATAACAAAACAAAAGGTCTCAGAAAATTTTCTGAGACCTTTTGTTTTATTTTTTAGATCGAAAAAGGCGGTACTTTTATTTAGTTATCCAGCTTCCGATGTTCGATTTCTTGTTAAGTCGATATTTTATTCTTTGTCATTCTGTAATGATCTGATAATTACATCATAAGAATAAACCAATCGCAATGATCAAAATATGGGCTTAATTTATTGCGACTCTTGGTTTGAGCTTAAAGCTCGGTACAATCTAAATAGTCCATATGCAATAAACAGAGCTGCCAATATCTGATTCCAAAACTTTTCTTGAAGTGGGCCTTTGAAAAAAATAAAAAGACCAACACAACAATAAGCCAGTGACAATAAAATCAGGAATGACTTTCTGATCTGATGTTGCATTTACTCCAGTTTGAATCTGATAGGAAGGTTGAAGCTCACCTTTACAGCCTGCCCGTTATGCTTACCCGGCTTCCAATTTGGCATAGATTTGACTACTCTCACCGCTTCTTCATCACAACCACCGCCGATTCCTCTTACCACATTCACTTTTTGGATATCTCCGGAGCGAGCTACTTCGAAGTTAACGACCACAGTTCCTTCTATTCCATTTTCCTTTGCAATGGCAGGATATTTCATATTGGCTTGAATGTACTTCATCATCGCTGCCGGTCCATCGGGGAACTCGGGCATTTGCTCAACGAATTTGAATACTTCCTCTTCCTTAGGTTTTTCTTCTACAACCGGAGGTGGAGGAGGTTCTACCAGTGATGCATCTACACCACCTTCTTCACCTTTCTTTGTTTCTGTTGCGATTTCTTTATCCTTAATCTCTTCGATAGTTGGCGGAGGTGGTTCCTCTTCTTTGACTTCCTCATCTTTCTTTACCTTGGGAGGTACGAATTTGATTTGGTCTTTGATGGGTGGAGGATCCACTTTTGGTGGAGGTGGCGGAGGTGGTTTCTTAGGGTCAATAGGTGGGGCATCTGCGAGGACTACTTCTTTCATAACCTCGACTTCTTTTTTCTCAGGCAGCCAACCTTTGACCATTTTAATAATCATAGGAGAGCAAATTCCTATGACAAAGAGAAGGATTCCGATAAGAGCCCCGCGGGTCATATTCTTATCGTAAATTTTTCTCAATAAGTAGGCACCATAGGATTTATTTCTTTGTTCAAAGATGATATCATCCATGGATAGATTTGCCAATTTATTGTTTTCCATTTAGCTTCTTGTTTTTTGAATTTAAAATAAAATACAAGCAGTTTTAAAGTTAAAACATCAAAAACAAAGGAATTATTCCAATTTTTCTAAAAATTTTTGATGAGCCTCTGCTTTAGGTTTTTGGATCACAAATTGTGAGGTTTCAGCTTTGACCAATTCCATTAATAAAACCAAATCTTTGAGCTTGGAATGTTTAACGGAGTGGATAAACACTTTGGCCTTAGTTTCTGATTTTTCATTGAACTGACTTACGAATTGATGAACCACTGCTTTAAGTTGGAGAGAACTCAAAGGATAATCAGAAAACTCTTTGTTCTCCTTAGTTTGAGAATTACTAAGATGAACATAAACAGTTTGATCATCATCCAGAAAAAGGTGCATTTTATCCCAAGGATTTTGATCCATGGTACGTTGCAAATCCTTTGCTTCTGTTTGAGCCTCCAGCCAATTTTGTTTTTCCATTGTTGTGGATAACATAAAAAAGCTAATCAAAAGAAATCCTAAATCAACCATTGCGGTCAAATCAATTCCGGCTGAGGATCGATTTAATCTTCTGTGTTTGCCTTTTGGGAGCGAGCTGTTGATCATTTCTGCCATAGTTTATGATTTTAAAAAACGAATAAATGCTTTCTAAAAACTAAACGACAGGCAACAACACAATGTGTGCAAAAGACTCTAACTTTTTAGAGCCCTACAATAATTTATTTTCTGGATTGGTGAATTTGTAGAGCTACCAAAGAATCTACAGGATCTGTAGGCTCTAGGATAGCATAACGCTTTACATCCAAGATGGTCATCTCATCCAACATATCTACTGTATTTTTTAGTTTAGATTTTGGAAGAGGTTTGATCATAACAAATAGATCATCTTTATTCCCCCATTGGGCTTGTACTTCTTGTTGTCTTCGCTGTACAATTTTTCTAAGTCCGGCGGGAGAATAATCTACACTATCCATGGCCAACTGTGTATTAGCATCTATCTCATCCGGAGAAACATACCAGTACACTTTGTCATTATCTCCCATCATGAGAGTAAGAGTTTTGGACATTTTAATAGGCGGTTCTTCTACTTTTTTGTCTTCATCTTTAGCTGGTTTGTTCACTTCCATTGTTTTTGGTTTATTGAACGTTGTAGCCAACATAAAAAAGGTAATCAACAAAAACCCAAGATCCACCATCGCTGTAAGGTCCACGCGTGTGGACATCTTTTTCGATCGCGCTTTCTTTTTGCCTTTCTTCGCCCCGGATTCGGGGACATTCATTTCAGCCATAATTCTATATTATTTGAATATTGCTTTTTAAAATAGATTACTCTTGCTTTCCTCTTGCGGAAGTAATAATATTGAACTTATTTACCTTCCTGTTCTGTAATGCCTGGATCAGTTTATCAAAGGCTTTATACTCTGTTGCCTTATCTCCCTTGATGGCAATGCGCAACAGATTATTTTGTTGTCTGGACCATAGGATAAGATTTTCTACTTGAGTATCTCCTCCTGTGGTATCGATTTTCAGTCCGGGTTGCTGAATCGCAGCACGTTCGTTAGCTTCTTTATCTAAAAATTCCGGTAATGATTTGATGTCCATTCCCCAAATCTCCAAAGTTCTAAAAGCATCTTGTTGTTTTGGGGTAAACGGAATTTTGTATTCGTCGCTGATCCTTTTTAGCAGTGCGAGTCGGTCTCCCTGTTTATCCAATCCAAAAAACAATCTTCCGTCTTGAGCAATTTGAAACATCATGATGTCATTGTCCGGAATAGGAAGTTGAGACTTGGAAGGTGGAATATCAATCTGTACAGCTTCCTGCGGTCTAAACTTGGTAGTTAAGATGAAGAAAGTGAGCAGAAGGAAGGCCACATCGCACATGGCCGTCATATCAATGGCGGTACTTTTGCGAGGTATTTTAACCTTTGGCATAGTTTAGTTTTTTATCTAACCAATGAGGTAAATTAATGCTTTGCAGCAAAATTTTGAGCAATTGAAAATCCTGCCTCATCTATACCATAAGTAAGACCATCTATTTTAGATGTAAAGTAATTATAGAAAATGATGGCAATAGCAGAAGTAGAGATACCCAATGCTGTGTTGATCAAAGCCTCAGAGATACCGGTAGAAAGAGCTACAGCGTCGGGAGCTCCTGCAGTTGCAATCGCCGAGAACGCACGAATCATTCCGAACACCGTACCCAAAAGACCCATCAAAGTTGCTATGGATGAAATGGTTGCAAGAATAACCAAATTCTTCTCCAACATAGGAAGTTCTAGAGAAGTAGATTCTTCAATTTCTTTTGAGATAGAGAGTAGCTTTTGGTCTTTGTCCAACCCGGCTTTATTTTCTACCTCTTTATACTTTCGCAATCCTTCGCGAATTACATTAGCAACAGATCCTTTCTGTTTATCACATTCAGAAATGGCGGAGTCAATATTTCCTGAATCCAATAGTCCTTTAACTTTTCTAACGAAATCGGGAATAGAGCCTTTTCCGCTGGCTACACTTAGTGTAATAAATCGCTCGATAACTACACAGATTACAATAATCATAAGAGCCATAAGCACGGGTACTAGAATTCCTCCTTTGTACATCATACCCAAATAATCACCCGGGTGCGGATGTTTGGTAGGGTCACCACCTTCAAAGTGTGCAGGATTTCCTAGAACAAATTTGTAAATTAAAATTCCCACCGCTAATGCTACCGGGATAAGGATACTAGCAAACATAGTGCTAAACTTTCCGCTATTTGCGTTGGATGTGTTTTGATTGCCCATAAGACAGATTTTACCGTTGTTTAAAAATTGATAATGTTTGTTTTAAAATTTAATTTTGATCACTGAAAATTTCTTGAGAGTTGACAAAATAAAATTTTGTTGGCTTTATTCAAAGACGCTTTCAGCCCGTAATGATAAAACGTTTTGGTTAAAAACTTGTGAATTTTGAATGAGTAAAAATTGAAAAATAAATATTTAAATTTTTAAAACATTTAAAAATTTAAAAAACATTAATTTAAATATTAGGTAATTTTTTAATATTTAGTCTTAATATTGACAAGCTAAAACCCTTTCTTTCGCAACGGGCTTATTGGCAAAATAGATCTCATGAAAACAAGATTAATAAATAATAATGGAGTTCATCCTTAGTTCACACTCAATTTTCTTTTAAAAAAAAAGAGGCCGAACCCGAGCGGCTCGACCTCCTTAATAATAACACTATGAGAACACCCTAAATTTCAAAAGTATAAACGACAATGATTGTTAAAAAGTTATGTCATTGCCTTAATTTTTAATAATTTTTTTTAGCTAATACTTAAATCATTGGTCACCAACAATCTAAGATTTAAAAAATTACTTAATTCTTTCTGCATCAGTCAATAAATACATTAATCTATTGACATCTATATTATTCAATTTGAGCTTACCTTTAATTTCGATAGGCTCACTGGTATATTGTATAGGCTCTTTGGCTTTGACCTCTACTACAGTTTCTGGTCCGGCTTGACCACAAAAAAAACAGCTGCTGTATGGAAATGCGCTAAAGACAAATTCTGTATGACTTTTGTAACCGTCAGTAGGAATAATGTATCCTTTTAGCCTGATTTCTTTGCCTTGCAAGTCCTTTATTTCTTTTGAAAAAATAGGTCTATCCACCTTTAAGCCTAAAATTTCATCGTATTCTTTTTTATAAGTCAGTTTACTCAAAGCAGGCCACATTGATTGAGCAGTTTGAGCAATAATAATAGTCCTACTTATAAATAAACAGAATGAAACTAATATCAGTCTAATAAATGGAGTCTGTATCTTAATTATATGAATATTTTGATTATTGTTGGAATGGATCTGAAAATTTTACATCTTTTACCAATGTTTCATCTGTCAAGGTCTTGAGAAATGCTACAAGAGCTTTTTTATCTTGCTCATTCAGATTCAAGCGTCTTGGTTGTCCATTAATTTTTAAATTTCTATCAAGTTGTGGATGATTGGCAATTCCACTATTGTAATGCTCTACAACTTCTTCTAAGGTTTTAAA
>DEQQ01000092.1 GCA_002360455.1 Saprospiraceae bacterium UBA3362 | reverse complement strand
GATGTCATTTCCCTTCAAGCTAATACTAAGATTCCTCAACTTGTGATTTTGCTGCAAGAGGTAGGTATAAATTGATTTAATATTTTCTTTGGGCAGAGTACACAGCAAGGCATCACCGGTGATCATCCCGGACTGCTCATGATAGCTTAACAGGATTTTGGCCGATCCGTTGATGACTTCCCACTGCTGAGGCCCACGTCTGGTAAGCCGAATATCATAGCCCATTTGCTGCAAAATAGATTCAATCTCAAGCTTAATTCCGGTAGGCTGGTAATCTTCAATATCCGAAATCATATGAATTTCGGCCCCACAATTTGGGCAATATTTTTTCTCCGGATTGGGTTCTGAAACCAAATTGGAACAGGCTGTGCATCGAACAGAAAGTTTTGATCCGATACCGACAAATTCTGCCAGACACTCCCGAAGAATTTTAACCGGCAAAGAAAATCCAATGTTTTGCCCATTTTGAATGATAAAGGTATTGACCCCGATAACTTTTCCATCAACATCTACCAAAGGTCCACCGCTATTGCCGGGATTCAATGCAGCATCATGTTGCAAGTAATTGATCTCCGCATGTTGGTGTACAGTGTTAGAAATGATTCCTTGAGTTGCCGTAAACTTCAATCCAAAGGGATGTCCTACCGCAATTACAGCATCGCCTTCGTTTCTCTCCGTCTCCTGCAGCTGTACAATAGGCATTTCTTGAATGGCACTGCATTTCAAAAATGCCAAATCATATCTTGCATCAATATAAACAACCTGAGCCAAAGCTCTAGGAAAGCCCTTTCCTTCTACAACAACCTCTTTATTGTTATGCACCACATGTTCATTGGTCACAATAAGTTGATACTCTCCGAGATAAAAACACGTTCCTACAGAAAACGGTGTTGCCAATTGCAAGACAACAGATTTATACAGCTCAATAATTTGTTTCATGAATTTTTATCAAAAAAACCTAGTATAAAACAAGCTAAAACCTACTTATTCTTCAAAGCCATTAAGCTCAAAGATAGTAAAAAATGAGTTTAAGCAAAATTATGATGATATAGGGCACTACTCTTTGATTAAGCCTCATCTTCACCACTAGACAAGCCCTAAATAGCCAAAATCAAATCAATAGCGACTTGCTTTATCAGCAGTATCAATCTTACCCCATCGTCGCAGATGCACCGAGGATACTTGGTGGATGAGTGAAGGAAAGTGTAAGGAGGATTGAACCAATATATCAATGTTAAAAAAATGAGCTAAAGGTTCAATACATTTTGGGAGATGGAACTATGAATGAATAACTTTTGCTTATGAAGAAAAGTAAACTTTTCAAGAAATTCCTCGTCATTATCCACTTGATTTGTCTTATATATACTCATACAGCAAATAATAAACAGCTCTTTGCTAATGAAGACAGAATCCATTTCCAAAGCGTTTACTTTGAAACAGTTATGCGCTCAAGTTGAACAAATATCTAGGTTAATGAGATATTGTGGCAATGGAGATGTAGACAATAAAATTTTTACAGAAACTGCTATTTTTGTCTAAAATAAAGTCAATGGCAATAATCGCGATTCTCAATAAGGTAAAGTACCAACTTCCAAGACAGACTTCGTTTAACAAAATAGTGATGCCATTCTTTGGAACTGCTGCTCAGTATAGATTTTTGGGTTAGGACATCAATATTTCTAATAGTTGGCAGTCATTATACCGCGTCCGCCTGCAACAAAAAAAAACTATCGTTAGTCTTTATAGAAAAATAAATTTATGACAGAGAAAAATAAAATATCAAGAATTGCGGGTCTAATCTATATAGGAGTGGTTCTGACAGGAATTTTTAGTTTGATGTATGTTCCGTCTAAACTAATAAACTATGACAACGCATCTTTAACTTTTCAAAAAATATCTACCTCTGAAACATTATTCAGATTTGGAATTGTAAGTGGTTTACTCTGTTATACTTTTTTTCTCTTTTTACCGCTTATTTTATATACTTTATTAAGACAAGTTAACGAGAATATGGCAAAATTAATGGTTTTATTAGCGGTCATAAGTGTACCTATGTATTTTATAAATGTTCAAAATGAATTGACCGCACTTTCTTTGATCGATACACCTAATTACCTTAGAGTTTTTAATCAGGAACAAATTCAAGCGCAAGTCCTTTTTTACATTGACCAATATGATGAAGGAATGAGACTTATCCATATTTTTTCTGTGCTTTGGTTATTTCCTTTTGGATATTTAGTTTTCAAGTCCAATTTTCTTCCAAGATTTTTTGGAATACTCTTAATGCTTGGCAGTTTGGGATATTTACTCAATTTCTTTGGACACACATTAATTTCTAATTATTCCGAGCTTGGAATTGGTTCATATCTAAGTTTACCTGCAAGTCTTGGAGAAATAGGGATTTGCTTATGGTTAGTATTTATTGGAGCAAAAGATAACAAACAATAATCACAAATAAAAAATTAGAATGGCAGCACATTTAGAAGATTTCAAAATTAACATAAGAATCAAACTTTCTGCATTATGGACATCTGTAATGTTTTGCTACATCTATGGTGACTATTTTGAGCTGTACGTCCCTGAGAAAGTGCAAGGACTTTTGAATGGACAAAATATGTTAGACACACCAATAAAATTGTTCACAGCAACTTTTATTCTGGCAGTTCCAGCTTTGATGATTTTTCTTTCCTTAATGCTTTCAGCCAAATTGACAAAATGGTTAAATATAGTAATTGGAATTTTTTTTACAATGTTCACTTTTTTAGTTGGAATTTCATCCATTTCAGAATGGAGAATGTTTTATGTCTTTTTATCAATTCTTGAAAGCATAATTACACTAATAATTGTTTGGCAGGCTTGGACTTGGAAAAAATCAAAACCCGAATAAAAACAATGAACCACAAATACTTCAATCCACATCGAAAAAGTCTTAACAAAAAGCAAAGCCTGGAAAAACAACTCAACGATTATAGAAAAAATGGAATGAACTGTCTGCTATTGAGTATTTAGTAAGGCCAAAAAATAATTTATTCAATTTTTCTGGCCCCAATGATTTATTTCCAATCTCAAGGCATAGCAACAACTAGTCGTAAGGCACAGGTGAAATATGGCTGTGTTCTAAAATGTCCATATTTTTTGTCCCAGTTTCCGTTTTCCAAATCGGTTTGCAGTCGCTTCACAATTTCCTCTTGTTTCTCCTCCGGAATAAATCCCCAAGCGGATTGAGCGAGCCTCACCTCCTTTTCCAAAAAAGCTTCCGGCCTTCCGTAAAAAGCTTCTTGGAAACCATCTTTGCAGTCTAAAGGAATTGGTATTGGGATGACTTTGCAGTTTCCGCCTAAGCTATTTTTGATCAACTCAATGGTGGGATATCTCCCCTTTTCAACCTCAATAACTTCTGGAAAATATTCTGCATTCCAAAACTGATCAAGTTGCTCAGGATCAAAAGTCATCACTACGACTTGTTCTCTCGTCACTCTTCGGAGTTCCTTCAGTCCTTTATCAATATCAGGCCAATGATGAACGGTTACCAGAGCCATGGAGGCATCAAATGAATGGTCATCAAAGGGAAGACAATCGGCTTTGGCGTTTATTGCGGGGACCTTATGTCGTATCATCCTTTGATGTCTCATCGCCGCCGAGGGCTCTACAGCGACAATATATTTATCCACAGGCTCATAAGAACCTGCTCCTGCACCAACGTTGAGAATTGTTTTTGCATTGCCTAATGCTTCTATTATATATTGTTCTATTCTCGAGTCTGTTTGCCTGTGGGACGAATACTTCTGCCCATGCTTGTCGTAATTGAATGCCGGATTATCAATTTTCATTTTTTATCGTTTGATTTATTTTAGCGTTTTTATTATCGAATAAAATTCTAAACTTGTCCAGTGAGTAAAATCGGTTTCGATTGCCTCAATTGATCTTGACTTATGGCTTTCTATTTTTTTAATAAGTCTTTTCAATTCAAATTCATTTTGAACAAAAAAAATAAGCTCAAACTAATTATAAATGAACGAATTTTATATGATCTTATTCTCTTTTCAGACCTAGAGCTATTGCAATAATATTATGTCTTTTGCTAAATAGATTTAATGGCCAATAGATATTGGCAAACCCAAGCTTTAGGTCATACTTACTTGGTATGGTTATGCAATTTCCAATTAAAAGGAATGCTTCCTATCCTTATTCAAGAAGCTCAAGCGCTCCGGTCTTCAACATTAAAAACAGAATCTTCTTATCGTATAATGGTAAATGATCCGTTCCACTTTCTAGATGTGCAGAATCTTGTTGTCGCTTCTGCTCTGTAAAGATAGGTATCTACTGCTGCGCGATTTCCTTTGTGTGTCAAATCCCATCCTGAGTTTATTTTGGAGGTCTCAAATACCTGATGCCCCCAACGATTGAAAACTTTCATATTGAAGGTGGGAGCAACCGACATGGAGTCTGTTGCTATAAAAGGTTTGAAAACTGTATTGTCTACATCCTTTGCATTTTCGGAAACCACATTAGGAAACATCAACTGAAAACAATGGTCAGTATTCGGAACAAAAAGTTGATCTACTTTAGATTCTTTACAACTATAACTCAAGGTCAGTGGTGCGGCACATTTGGATGCTGTACGAATACCTTTCGCGCCATTACTCCAGCTGTACACTGTTCTGTCCAATGGAGATCTGTAGGGATCGACTTTGGCCAAATAAATTACACTGTCTGCGTCACAACTTACATCAAAATTTTCATTGGACAAATTAGGTAAAATCTCAGAGGCAATATGTTTTTGCTCCACAGTGGCAGTTCCACAAAGAAAAATAGCAGATCGCTCTGTTGGCGCCGTCACATTCAATGACTGAGTTGTTTCTCCTGATGACCATTTTTGAAATACGAGCTTCCTGCTAAATGTACCCAAATTAAAATTGACAGTCTGCCCTTTGCAAAACGTACCATAATCTTTGGTCTGACCCTGGGTATCAAATAATTTGGTATAATGATCCTGCACCAATTCTGTACCCCAACATTCGTAATAAGCTTTTCTCGTTACAGGAGCTGTCACAGAAATGGTTTTGTTTGAATCTGTTTTTTCCCAACCTAAAAATTTATACCCCTGATCTTTGGCAGTAAAATTTATTTTTTCTCCCGGACAAATGTCAGAATATTCTATTGCAGGAAGATTTGGATCTCTTACCTCCACTTTATGAACCTGTGTGATGGTTTTATCGCAGTAAGTTATTTTTACACTCAGCTCTGCCGGAGTGGTCACTGTAATGGTGGCGCCTGTGAGTCCATTGCTCCAAACAATATTTAGGTTCGGAAAATTGCCTATAGAAAATTGAACAGGCTCTTTAAAACAAGCTGCAGGATAATTTACTTCACCGTCTTTGAATTCAAATTTTTCACATTTTCTGATCATCACCGGATTGCCTACAACATAGATCTGATAGGATATATTATTTGCTTTGGACAACAAACTAAATTTAATTTCGGTCAGACTATCTACTTTAAATTCCGGCCGTACAATAGAAACTTTATAAGAAGTGTCATTACATCCCAAGTCCGCAAAAGTGCCGAGTTTGGCATTGAATAATGTTTTGAAAGAATCTATGGTTCCGGCAGAACAAAAAACCGGCTCCAATTGAACTCTAGAAAAATCATAAGAGCTTATTTTACCAGCTCTATCCTCCATCCTATTCAACTTTGTAGTTTCGTATGCCAATGCATTTGAATTAAAAACCGAATGGGCTAAAAATTTTCTATTTTTTCCTGTTGCATTCGAATCAAGATGCGAAACATAAATCAATCCTTTTGCATTGACCATTTTTGTTTTGATGGCATTATCATAAGGAACCAAAGGAGAAAAAGCTTGCAATCTTCCATCTTCGGATATTTGCAATAATCCCAAATTATTTTTTACAGTGTCCATCACCCAACCGCAGGCATAGAACGCTCTGATGTCTTTATTGTACAACAAATTGTTTTGCATTCCGCTCCAATTGGTTTTGAAATTTCTCATCCAGTTCACTTTTCCATTTTGATCCATGTGGATCATTTCACTATTGCCAACGGCCGCATAAAAATCATCATTTGGCCCGGCTACAAAGTCCCACATTTTGATCACTGTGTCGGCAGCAAAACTGTTGGTGGCTACAAATTGATTATCAGTACGAGCTACAACCATCCTTGCATCCGCTGCTGTTTTACCTCCATTGAATGCAATATAGTTCACTCTATTTTGTACCGCCATTTTTGGATTCGAATAATATTGGTATTGATCAAAATACAATTGCTTTTGCGAAGTTCCTGTGCCATCTTGTGCACTGATTCTCGCACAAAAAACACTTTGAGCAGAACTGTCCTGCATGATCCCGACTACAAATCCAAGATTATCTGCAATCAATAATGAAGTTTGGGACAGCACACCCTTCAATTTGAAATAAGTATTCCATTCGATCTTACCACAATAATCAAATTTGATCCATCGCAATACAGAATCTTTTGCCACAGAAACCTGCAGCCATCCACCATCCTCAGTAGCTTCCACATGAGCCTCGGTCGCATCCACACTATCTCTTACATAATCCAAAAACTGGAGAGGTTGAGCCTGCACAATCGCTGCACAAATACTGAAAATCAAAACCAAAATTCCGGATGTAAAACTATTTTTTTGCATTGTATAAACTGATAATTCTAATTCAAATTTTTTTTCATTCCATTTTTTTTGGGCATGCCCCCTCATTTCATTTCGGGGTCGGGCTATCCACTACAAGTCCTCACTCGCTGTGCTCGCTCCGGTCTTTCCGTTGCTATCCCTCATGCAATCCTGAGCTCGGCAATTCTTGCATCATTGAAAAGGTTTTTCATGTGCGAAAACAAGCTCAAATCAACGCTACAATTCAACCCTCTCGCCCAAGCTTTAGCTCATTAAAGATTCAAAATTACAACATTTCTATCAACAAGATCAGCTCAAATCCGACTATGATATATCTAAATAAACTTTAATATTTATACAATTGATTTTTAATAATTTAAAATGCTAGAAGGAATACACAATTCCATTTAGTATCTTTGAGCTGCCCAATGATGTGGTCCTATTTTAAATTTGAACTATTGGAGTTGTAGCTCATTCATGCAAAAGAAAATCAGTCCCTATATTGTTTGGATATGCCTTATTTGCGCTTGTTCTACCGGCGGATGGGCTCAACTTTTTAGGTCTCCTTTCTTCAAACCTTCAGATAGCCTCGACAAGACCAGACTCTATTCTGTCACAGGATTTATTGGAGCAAGTTATTCTGTTTTTTCTGTAGGATTATATCATGCTTGGTACAAGAAACAGGGGCTGTCGGCTTTTCACTTCTACAATGATTGGAAAGAGTGGAGTCACATGGACAAGTGCGGACATCTTTACGACGGTTATTTTCAATCTTCCTATGTTTATGATTTGATGCGGTGGACAGGCATGAGGCAAGGGCGCTCGGTGGGTGCTGCTGCAGCTGTTTCGATGTTGTTTTTAAGCTCATTGGAGCTGTTTGACGGGCTGAGTCCAAAATGGGGATTCTCTTGGCCGGATATGGCTGCCAATAGTCTTGGTGTTGCCACTTTTGCGGCCCAACAATGGATATGGAATGAGCAAAAAATACTGCTTAAATTTTCTTCTTTTCCCAAAAGCTACAAGGACCAGGGCTGGCTCATACAACAGCGAGCAGAGGAACTTTACGGATCAGGACCGGCGGAAAAAATTCTAAAAGATTATAACGCCCAGACCTATTGGATCAGCTTCTCGCCATCAATCTTTAAGAACACTGCTTCTACATGGTGGCCCTCTTTTCTGAATTTGGCCGTAGGTTACGGGGCAGATGGAATGTACGGAGGTTACGAGAATCGCTGGACAAGCAAGGAGGGAATCGAACTCCGACTGGATCCCCATCAGTATCCTCGCCTCAAGCAATATTATCTGTCGCTGGATTTGGATTTGAGAAAAATACGAACTAAAAGTTCTTTTCTCAATGCCCTTCTACGCGGACTTACTATTTTTAAAATCCCGGCTCCGGCTATGGAGCTCAATAGCCTGGGGAGGTTCAAGTTTTATCCGCTGCATTATTGACAAAACAATAAAGAAAAGGCTCCATTTTATTCAACAAAACAGGACTTCAATTCCTTTACTGTTGTACCTTTCTCCATAGAAATGAAGCATATAAGTCAATATCTTTCTCTTGTCAAGTTTAGTCATACCATTTTTGCGATGCCTTTTGCTATGCTTGGTTTTTTTATTGCCAGTTGGAGATTTGGGCTTGGTGCAGTGAATTGGAGTTTGTTATTATGGGTTGTGCTGTGTATGGTTACTGCTCGCAATGCGGCGATGGCTTTCAATCGATGGGCAGACAGAACAATTGACATCAAAAATCCGCGCACAAGAACAAGAGAGATTCCGAGCGGTGAGATTTCTTCGCAATCTGCACTTTGGTTTATCATTATCAACAGCTTTTTGTTTGTTTTTTTTGCTTATCAGATTAATGCGGTATGCTTTGCATTATCTCCGGTGGCATTAGCGATTGTTTTGGGCTACAGTTATACCAAAAGGTTTTCGTGGTTGTGTCATTTGTTTTTGGGATTGGGATTGTCCCTTGCGCCTCTTGGAGCTTATTTGGCAGTGGCCAAAGTGTTTGATCTGTTGCCATTGCTTTATGCATTTGCGGTGATTACTTGGGTAGCGGGATTTGATATTATTTATGCTATACAGGATATAGAGTTTGATAAAGGGCAGGAGTTAAGGTCAATTCCGGCGAGATTCGGAATGGACAAAGCCTTATGGATTTCTACCTGTTTGCATGTGGTTACTGCAGTTTGTATTGTGAGTTGTGCAATTTTATTGCATACAGAATTTGGAATGAGTTTTTTGATGATATTGGGTTCAATGTTGTTTTTGGTCTTATTATTTTATCAGCATTGGATATTGAAGGATCACAATTTGAACAGGATTAATCTTGCATTTTTTACAACCAATGGAATAGCTTCTGTGGTGTTGGCTTGTTTTACAATTTTAGATTTTTATTTTTGATTTTATTCACGTTAAGCAGGCTGTTAGGTTGTAATTTTTACGGAGAGGGATACTGTTTTTGAGATGATCTCTTACAGCGTAAGGAGGCTGGAGGAGACCGGCTACGCCGGGAGTGCGAAGCACCGAGTGAACAACGAGTCCGTAAGCGTCCGACTCCTCATGAAATGAGGAGTTACGCCCTCATCCAAAATCATTTTTATTTTTTCATTTAAATCAATTGGAATCGATGTCTTTTTGTCATTTACATTGTCATACTCAGTTTTCTTTATTGGATGGTGCGACCGATATAGGGTCCATGATGGAAAAAGCAAAGGCAGACGGAATGCCGGCAGTTGCTTTGACAGATCATGGCAATATGTTTGGTTGTTTTGATTTTGTAAATGAAGCCAAAAAAAATCATATTAAGCCCATTTTGGGTTGTGAATTTTATTTGGTCAAAGACAGATTCAAACAATCTTTTTCTAAAATCAGTGGTGAACGTGATGAGCGTTTTCATCAACTTATCCTGGCTAAAAATCAGGAAGGATATGAAAATTTATCTAAGCTCTGTTCGCTTGGTTTTATCGAAGGGATGTATGGAAAATATCCGCGCATTGACAAGGAGTTGCTCAAAAAATTTCATAAGGGATTGATTGCAACGAGTTGTTGCATTGGCGCAGAAATTCCACAGGCCATCATTCATGGAAGATTGGAAGAAGCAGAGGAGCTGCTTAAGTGGTGGTTGGATTTGTTGGGAGAAGATTTTTATATTGAAATTCAGCGACAAGCAGGAAATGAAAATTTGGATCAACTTGGTATCAGTCAGGAGCAGGTAAATCAGCAGCTATTGGCATTGGCTAAAAAGTATAATGTTCAAGTCATTGCTACCAATGATGTTCATTATTTGGATCAAGAAGATGCTGTTCCTCACGATATATTACTTTGCATCAATACCGCCTCCAATGTTGCGGATGAGAACAGATTTAAATTTTCAAGTTCAGAATATTTTTTCAAAACTTCTGAGGAGATGAAGCTCAAATTTGCCGACATTCCTCAGGCTATAGAAAATACAGTTGCGATAGCCGACAAAGTTTTTAATCCAAGTTTGATTAGAGAGATCATTCTTCCCAATTTTCCATTGCCTATTGGCTTTGAGCATCAAGATGATTTTCTCAAACATTTGGTTTATGAAGGTGCTGTTGCGAGATATGGAGAGATCACAGAAAAAATAAGAGAGAGATTGGATTATGAGCTCTTGGTGATCAAGAATATGAAGTTTGCCGGATACTTTTTGGTTGTTCAAGATTTTATAAAAGCGGCGAGAGAACTTCGTGTAAGTGTTGGGCCGGGTCGAGGTTCTGCTGCGGGTTCTGCTGTAGCTTATTGCCTTACCATTACAGATATAGATCCGTTGAAGTACAACTTACTCTTTGAGAGATTTCTCAATCCTGAGCGTGTGAGCATGCCCGATATTGATATTGACTTTGATGATCGCAATCGAGATAAAGTGATGGACTATGTTGTCAATAAATACGGCAAAAATCAAGTGGCGCAGATTGTAACCTTTGGCACTATGGCTGCCAAATCCTCAATAAGAGATGTTGCAAGAGTGAAAGGACTGGAGCTTTCTATTGCAGACCGCCTGGCTAAATTGGTACCGAACAAACCGGGAACAAAACTCAACGAAATATTGGATTTGGACAAAGTGATCTCCGATGATTTTCCGGCTGAAGACAAAAATAATATTCTCGAACTAAGAAATATTCTCAAGGGAGGAATAGGATTGGAATCCGATGTGCTCAAAACAGCCAAAAAGCTTGAAGGATCTGTGCGAAATACCGGAGTTCATGCTGCAGGTGTGATCATAGCTCCCGACGAAATTATGAAATTTATTCCGGTTTCTACAGCAAAAGACACCAATCTTTGGGTTACGCAGGTGGAAGGAAATGTGATAGAACAAACAGGTCTTCTCAAGATGGATTTTTTGGGACTCACCACATTGTCCATCATAGAAGATACTCTGGATAATATTGTTAAGCGAAAAGATCAAACTAAGCGAATAGATATTCATGAGATTCCTTTGGATGATTTAAAAACCTTACAGTTATTTCAACAAGGTCAAACCATTGGATTATTTCAATTTGAAAGTGATCCAATGAGAGGCCATCTAAAAAATTTGAAACCGACGAGCATAGAAGATATCATAGCAATGAATGCCTTGTACAGGCCGGGGCCTATGGACAATATCAAAGAATTTATTGATAGGAAACATGGAAGAGTTCCTGTGATTTATCCTCATGAATGGATGCAAGAAATTCTTTCTCCCACTTATGGTATTATGGTTTATCAGGAGCAAATCATGCAATCCGCTCAGATCATGGCAGATTATTCTCTTGGAGAAGCAGACATTTTGCGCAGAGCCATGGGAAAGAAGAAAAAAGAAGAGATGGAAAAACAAAGTGCCATCTTTGTAGAGAGAGCCATGAAGAAGGGAATTTCTCAAGAAAAAGCTCAGGAGATTTTTGATGTAATGGCGAAGTTTGCAATGTATGGATTCAATAGATCTCATGCTGCTGCATATTCAGTTTTAGCTTTTCAAACAGGATATCTCAAAACCCATTATCCTGCAGAATTTATGGCAGCAGTCTTGACCGCAAATAAAGATAATTTGGACTCATTGCGAACCTATCTCAATGAGGCAAAGTCGATGAAACTCAAAGTTCTTGGTCCGGATATAAACGAAAGTCAGATTCATTTTACAGTCAATGATCAAGGACAGATTCGATTTGGATTATCTGCACTGAAAGGAGTCGGAGAAGGTCCTGTAGAAGAAATTATTGTCGAGCGCGAACGCAATGGCCCTTTTCTCAGTTTTGCCGATATGATCAAAAGACTTAACTCCAAAATATTCAATAAAAAAGTAATAGAATCCTGTGTTTTTGGAGGAGCTTTTGATTGCTTTACGGATATGCACAGAGCCCAATATTTTGCGCAATATGAAAAATCTGACAGTTATATTGAATATATGTTGCGCTGGGGACAAAGTTATCATGCCGGTCTCAACAATATGCAACAATCTCTCTTTGGAGAAAGTGTGATGAATGATATAAAAATTCCGCAGGCTCCAAAAGCAGAAGAATGGAATACCATTCAAAAATTAAATTATGAAGTGGATATTGCCGGCATTTTTTTGAGTGCGCATCCCTTGGATGATTACAGCTACGAAATGCAATATTGTTCAAATTGTAGCTTGGATCAGTTGGAGGGTTTGAAGGATGAAAAATATCAGGGCATATTGGTTAAAATTTGTGGAAGACTTTTGGATGTTCAACATAGAATGAACAAAAAAGGAGAAGGATTTGGGTCCTTTGTCATTCAAGATTATCAAGGGAGTTTGAAAGTATTTTTATTCAGAGAGAACTATCTGCGATATAAAAATTTAATGAACGATGGAACCTGTGTTGCCATAGAAGGGTTTTATAAAAAAAATACTTGGAAGGCAGATTCTGACGAATGGGAGCTTGATATCAAAGGGATGAGATTGCTTTCTACAGCATTGGAGCAAACTGTAAAACATCTGAGTATAGGAATCCCGGTGCACTCTATTTCGGAGGATTTTATTGTACAAATGGAGCGACTGTTCAAAGACCATAAAGGAACATTGGTGCCCAAAATAGAGCTGGTAGAAATTGGAACGGGCTTAAAATTAGAGTTTTTATCCACTCAAAACAAGCTAAAAATCAGCGGAGATTTGTTGGGCAGATTAGAAGCATTACATTTGCCTTTTAAGATCAATGAACAGAGTTCTAGAACTTAAATAAAATAAACATTAGATAAAAGTCAAAAAATAATTTGGTTCACAGAATTGATTGCAATGAATAGATTAAAAAGAATTTTATTATTGTTTGGAATGTTTTGCTTGAGTGGCGTCGGCATTGCGCAAGAGATTGATGAGTTGGTCTCGGACAAGGAAGTGATCATTTTTGTAAAAAAATATTTTAAAGATTTAAAGCAATTTGAGCTTGGGGTTTATACTCCGGAAGAAGATAATCAGGTCTATTTAGATTCATTGGAGTATGTGCCTTGGTACACTTCAGATTTTAATTCGGATGGATTGCTGGATTTATTTGTGACAGGAAGAGTCAAGAAAGAACCTGAGTCTTATTTGATATTGGCGACAGAGGATGAAAATGCTTTTGAACTTGTTCCTGTTTTACCAAGTAAAAATGTTGGCAATCTTCATGTTCCAGTGGTCGAGGAGATCAAGGCAAAGCCGATAATCATTTATAAACAATTTACCACAGAGGTACAGGAGACTTTCAAAGACGGAATAATGAGCAGGAAACCTAAAAATTATAATGATTACTACAAGTTGGGTTTTATTAAGAAAGATACTCTGGTGTATAGGGCAGGCTATATTGTGCCCTATAATGAACGGTCAAAAAATGCAGATTTTAATTTTATTCAAATTCACAATTACTGTCAATTTGGAGGCTGCCCTGATTACCGGATAAAAATTGACAGCAGTGGTGCCATGATCTGGCATAATATAAAAAATTCGGACAAGCCGACTGTTTTGAAAGCTCAGGCCGACGAAGCCATTTTTTCTGATTTAAAAAAATTATTACATTACACAAAGATAGGTCCTAATGAACAGAAGTATGGCAGCAGTACCGCAGATCAAGTCATCACAACGTATATAGTTTTGCAGGATGGAAAGGAATTCCGAATCATAGATTATGAGGCCGGCGCCAATACGACATTAACATCCATCTACGAGTTGGTGTACAGATTAAAAGATGCTGCTTCTTGGGAATAAATGTTGGATTACTTTGAGTATCTTATTTTTGGCTTCCAATCTGCTAATTTTACTTCAGGATACAATTGTTTGAATTCTGAGATTTCGACCAGCAATTGCTCTTGAAAAAGCTTTGCAGAATCCGTAGAGGGATGCAAAAATTCATGATTCATTTTTTGATTCAAACTGTGTACTTTCGTGACGATTTCGCGAGTTGATTTTTCGCAACAAATGGAAATAAATTTATTCCAAATGTATTGAATGGCGAGTTCATTCGGATGAACTAAGTCAGCCTCAACAAATCTATATTCTCTGAGATCATCTAACATAATCTCATAAGCAGGAAAATAGGAAATGTTGGTATATTCAGTTTGAAGTCGGTCGATAAGAAGATGGAGGACTGCCTTGGATCTTGTATTGGCTATCATTCCTTCTTTGAGATACCTAACAGGACTCACTGTAAAAATAATTTTCGATGCAGGATAAAGCAAAACCCATTTTTTGATTACACTTTGCCATGTAGAATAAAGTTCATCTACGGAATACCGTCTTTTTGTAAATTCCTTACTATTGATTTTATGACAATTGGCCACAGCTTGTCCGTTTCTTTCGTAGGCTATAGAACTGCCTAAAGTGATAATGAGAACAGAATTCTGAGACAATAAATTGTTGCATTTTTCTAAATCAGAATTTATTGAATGTAAAACCTGATCTCTATCCGGATTCGAGTATTGGCCATGATGATCAAAACTATGATAAAGCTGACCATCAAAATGCAAATCTTGCGAAGTATATTTTTTTTGTTCTATCAATCTGTCCAACTGCAGTGCCAAAACAGAGGCATGATAACAGATACCAAAAGGAGACCAGATTGCTTCAAAACCGTGCAAGCTCAATTTATTATAAATATGCTGAGCAAAGCAAGATCCCATGCATAAAATGGATTGCCCATGATAGATTGGACTGCAATGGATTGGATCGTTAAATTCTGTCCTAAACTGATTCATACCACAAAAATAAACAAGCTTCTATAACTAAGAAATGAATTATATTTGTCCGCAATAGTTTAAAAAAATATGAGTTTCTGGAAGTTGTTTACTAAAGATCGACAAGACGAATTGCCCAAAATACAATTGGGCAGATTTTCCGAAAGTTATAAACAAGAAAGCCAAAATAAGGCCTGGGATCAATCCATTGCAGATTTTGAACAAGAGCAATATGAAAAAAGCATTTTGTCTGTTCTGGAATATATGATGAATGAAGAGCGTAACAATATAGTAATCAATCAGAGCAATGGTAATGAGATAAAAGCAAGCTTAATTCAAGGCAGCATTAAGCTGACATTGGAAATCAACAAGGAACAATTTTTAAGTTATACCACGCTGGCCCATGTCACCGATCCGAGTGTGGGAATGTTAAGAAGATTATTGGAGCAAAATTATGCATTTCAGTATGGCCGATATTTTATCGATGAGAATGGCAACCTCGGACTGATTTTTGATTGTAAGCTTGAAGAGTCCAACCCCTATAGGATATTTTATGGTTTGAAAGAAATTGCAATCCATGCAGATCAATTGGATGACAGTTTGATTGCAGAATTTGAAGGACTCAGAGAGCTGCACCCTGAACTTAAATTTCCTCTGACTGATCAGGAGAGAAACGCAAAGAAGTCTTATTTTTTTTCTGAGTCTAGACGAGTGGCCGCTGTAGAAAGTTTGGGCTCACTTAAGATGGACAGATTTCCCGGAGCCTACAGCTATTTGTATTTGTCAACGCTGTATAAATTTGATTTTTTTCTTATTCCGGAAGGTCAGATTATGAAAAAAATTCAAATTGCTCAAGCAGAATATCATTCGGAGCAAACGAATGATGTTGGAAAAAAAGTAAAACTCTTAAAACAAGTTATTGTAGATTTTTCCAATTTCGATGAATCTGCATTTGAGCAGGAATTGTATCAGGTCAACTCTACATTTGCATTAACCAAACCAAATACAAAGGAGAACCTCCAGAAGTTTATTCAAAGTGAGATACAGTCCATGGAATGGTATGTCAGCAACAATCACTTGGAGGTATGCGAGTGTATTTGTTCTTATGTTGGAGGATATATTTTATTTCATTTTTCACTCAAAGAGTACAGCATAGATTTGCTTACGATGCTGTATCAAATCACAGACTCAGAATTTTTTAACACCGTGGGTATCCATACTAAGTGGTGGAAGCAAAATGACATAGATAAAGGAATATTCGAAAGCGAAATCAAAGAAATTCTTTCTCATGTTCAACAAAGCGAATTGAACGTCAATCTGAAACAGTTGGATTGGACGAATAGAATTCAGTTTTTGAGGTCATTTTTACATTTTATCTCCTTGTATTTGGAATAGCAATTGAGTTCAGAGTTTTGAGTTTAAAAAATTCTATTCATAGCATCCTTTGATTCTAGTACAAATGAGTTATACGATTTACAAAAACTAAAGGTTGAGCATAATGTACCTTGGGCTGTGGAGAAAGAGCTTCTATCGTTATTGCTATTTTATTTTTAACAGTTCATAGTGTTTTTCATTGCAAAAAGTTGGAGGAAAAAGATTATGAGAGTTTCAACTAGTTTTGGGTCACAATATTAATGGTTAAATTTTTTCACCTTACCCCTTTGCCTTTCAAATACGATTCCGCTTCTTTCAAATTTATCATAAGCTGATTTTTTGGGGATTTGATATTCCAATAAAACATCAATAAAGACAGAAAGGCAAGATTCACTTAACCTGCCACCATACTTGAACTGCTCCAGTTCGATTATCAAATCATAATCTTGAACCAATTTATAATCGCTTATTTGTTTTTTAAAATCAGGCAATTCAAGCTCAAGCATTTCGATTTTATCGTTTTTATTTATTACGGCCCGGCCATCCAAATTGCTTATTGCAAAGGCCACACATTCCCCGGAGTTATTTTTAGCTTTGACCGAAACCGAAGGAATGGGCTCCTTAGAAACTGAATGGATAAGGGTGATTGTCTGAAATTGCAGGTTGCTATTTTTTGAATACTTGGGAATAGTATTTTTGAAATAATGATATGGAATTTTTTCTTTGTCCTTTACCTCAAAAACGATTGTACTATCAGTGATATAGTATTTTCCCCACATTTTAAAATCAGTATTTACAGATTTTTCGATGTATTTATAGTTATCTTTGTACACTACAAATTTAGACGTTCCGAATTTGTCACTATACACATAGATGGATTTGCTGCAACTGAGAAACAGGATAGTCCAAATTGTCAAAATGATTTGGAAAATTTGTATTGTATGAGAGTTCATTTATTAAGTTACATTGTACGTTTCAATTCAATTTCTATTCCAAAAAATAAACTTACTCAATTCATTAACGATTTCAAGTGGCCGAATTACTCAGATCAAACCTATTTTTTAAATTGAGAACCACAGCATTCACCTTACAAAAAACGCCATAAAACCAGCTAAAGATTCCCTCTGCTATTGGATTCAATGGCGTCGCTGAACACCGTATAGCGAAAAGCTCATTTTGTTTGATTTTATTGTGTTGAATTTATTCACCTGGCTGCGCTTTTAATTGGGCTTTCCTCTATACGGCTATATGTTTGGTGGCTGGTTATTTGTTTTCTAGCTCTTCAATTTCTATCTCTGCTAATTCAATTTCCTGCAATAGAGTTTTCTTTTTCTTTTTTATAAACTCTTCAATATTCGGTACGTTTTTAATTGTAATATATGTTTTAGATTTTCTTAATTCTATAAGGTTGTCTAACAGTTCAGTATATTTGAAATTAAGTGTAGTTGTCCTAACTTTAATATCATTGTCTATTGATGGCATACCTCTTAATGGCAAATCGGCTTGTTCGATTTCCGAAATAGCTTTTTCAAAACCATTTAAGTCATTCTTCTCATAGCTTTCTCTCATTTTTTTAAAAAGTTTGTCTGCAATTTTACCAAATTTATCATCTATTTTATCAGGATGTATTTTTAATACGAACTTTTTGAATTGTTTTTTTAGTGTTTTTTGTTCTTCTTCTGAAATGGTAAAAACTTCATCTATTGTCGATTTTGCCTCTTGAAATTTTTGATATTTCTTATATTCTTCTTCAATTTTATCTTTTGAAGTTTCATCAACTATTCCAATATTAAATTTAAGTTTAGCTAAATAAAGTCGTTTTTCTAGAAGTTTATTTATTAAAGGGTCTATTATCTCTTGATTAAAATATAAATATTCATTTATTTGCTTTTCGATTATACTTTTTTCAATTTCCAAGGTTGAAATTTGATAATCTAACGCAGCTAATTGAATTGTTTCATATTGATACTCTGATTTATAACCAACTAATACAGCTATTTTTTCCCATTCGGAAACATATTTTACACACAAGTTTATATCGCCATTCACGATTAGAATATTTTCAAAATTAGAATTTCCTTTATAGCTCCAATTGTATGAACCTGTCATAACTTCAAAATAATCAATTACACAAAATTTATGATGAAGCATTCGTTTTTTTTGTGTCACCAAACTAAAAAAGTTAAAGGCTTTTACGAAATGGTCAATTTCTATATCATTATTAATTTCATCATCAAGAAGCAATAAATTTACTTCAACACCTTGTTTTGCTTGTAAATAAAGGGCTTTCCAAATGTCTCTATGTGTAAACCAAGCAAGTGCAATATGAATACTCTTTTTAGCAGAAAGTATTTTGTTTATTACTAAATCAGACAAATTATCAAAATAAACTTGTGTATTCATATTTTAGAAAGGCAAATCATCATTTTGAGAAATTAATATACTCTCAACTCTTAATAAATTTCTTTTACTTCGGTTAAGCCTTTCTTCATTATCGTTTTCTTTTGATGATGCGATTAGCTCAATGCTTTTTTTAAAATCACTTATGGCATTTTCATATTGTCCTATTTTTTCAAATTGTAGTCCTCTGTTATTGAATGCAAAATACTTATTTGGGTTTTTAGAAATATATTTAGTGTAGCATTCTATTGATTTTTCGTGCATTTCTAATTCGGCATATCCAAAAGCTAATTCATTATAATTATTATCAATTTCTATATCTGTAAGACTGGATGGACTTCCTCACTATAGTGGACAAATTGAATACGTATTAGGCTGCTAATATATGAACTTTTTCATAAAAAGCCTCTAATGGAGATTTTCCGTTTAGGGCGCTATGAATTCTTTTTGTGTTATACCAACCTTCTATATATCTAAAAATCATTGATTTAGCCTCATCTTGATTTTTGAATTCATAACTATCAATATGTTCTGTTTTTATAGTTTTAAAAAAGGATTCTGCCACTGCATTATCCCAACAATTTCCTTTCCTTGACATGCTTTGTTTGCAATTATTTTCTTTTAATACTGATGTAAATTCTGAACAAGCATATTGTACGCCACGATCAGAATGGAACATAAGTGAATTTTCCTTTTTTATATTTCGATTAAGAAGCGCTTTTTTGAATGCTGCCACCGTAGTATCCAAGGCTGTCATATTGTTGCTCAAATTCCATCCAATAACCATCCTATCCGCCAAATCCAAAACTATATTTAAATACATCCAACTTTTATTGACTTTGATATATGTAATATCTCCTACCCATACTGTATTGTTTT
>DEQQ01000104.1 GCA_002360455.1 Saprospiraceae bacterium UBA3362 | reverse complement strand
GGATGGTTCCATCTTGGAGAGTATCGACCAAATAATTATAAACCTTGGACCACGTGAGTTCTCCCTGAGGAGAGAATCGAGACAGCCGGTGACCAAAAGTACATTCTGTCTGCAGCGGATCTTTTATTCCGTCAAGCAAGGCAATAGCGTTGTTTGTAAACTGAATCATCTTGTATGGAAAGCTGGCATCTCTTCTATAGATGAAAAAGTTGGTCCATCGATGCCTGTTCAAGCTGTCGTAACCCATAAGGGCAAAATGGCTGCCAGACCATGTGGTATCATCGATTACTACCAAACTGTCCAATTGAGTCAATACTGCAAATCCCTTGTCAGGCAAAGCAGCATTGAGATGATGAATTGTGTTTAAATCTGCTGCTTGCAAAGTATCCACATTGTAGTTGTAAGTGTATTTTACAAATTCAAACTTGGTCCCTTGAAACAGGATCGTCCCGTCAGATTTGAATCTAATGAGGATGGGGAATCTTTGAGAAGTTGTTATATCATTGGGAACTGTTCTGGTAGTAACTGTAACAGTATATACAAATTCATCCGGTGCAACCTGAGATAAAAAAGGTGTGGAAGGATAATAAAATAGACTGCTGTCCAGTTTGATCTCCCTTCGCCACAGCTGCTGACCATCGTAATTTATCTTTGCAAAATAATGTTTCTGATTAATTATTTCGGTAGGGAGAAAAGTATTTCCTGCCACAACATATCCTGATCCGTCATCTAGGATTCTAGAACAGAAAATTTTCTTGAGTGACTGATCTACAGGAAATCTCTTGATGAGCTGTAGGTTTTTGTCCCTTTGCTCAATGATAGGTACATAGACTGCGTTAGGGTCATCTATACCCATGCTAATAAATGGGTACATAGGGTTGCGAGAAAAACAAGTAAAGGATTGATTTTTGGAAACAGCTTGCGTTTGGGAGATAGGATTGAAATCTGCATCATACAACTCCCCATAATTTACAGTATCGGCGAAAAGTCCGTCTCTGTACATTAGAAAAGCATCTTCATAATATTTAAAATCGATAAAGGTAAAATTGGGAAATTGTTTATAAGTCTTAGCTCCAATCCATTGAGCATAAACTCTAGAACAATGGAATACTAACAAAGTAAAAACCAGACTACGAAATGCTTTATTCATTGGATTTAATGATTTTGACGGTTTGCTTTCCGGCTATAAATATAAAATAAATGCCGGACTTTAGATGAGCTATCGGTACAGTTATACTGTTTTGAGTACAGTAGCTATGCTGATTGTAGCGGATTTTTCCCATCAAATCTACTACATACAGATCTATAGGATCTGAGGTGCAATCTGTTTTTAGCCTGATACACTCCTCATCCTGAGAGAGGATTTCTATGGGCTCAAGCACAGATTTGCTTGCAGATCGTGCAGTAAGTTCCTCTTCGAGGATGAGAGGCAGACAGACATCCAGATTGTAATAGAGTCTCAGTAAGGATTGAGCAATATGAGAGGACCATCCGGTGTCCAAAGCCATCTGATGGATGAGAATGCTGTCACTGACTTGGGGAAAATGCTGTATAGGATCACTTAAAAATCGAAGATGAATTTTTTGGAGTTCATAGTTTTTTGCATATTCGGATCCTAAAGAAACCAGAGATTGGTATTGAGCCTCTGCCTGCGGATATTGTCCAAGTCTCACGTATTCTCCCGCAATCAACAGTCCTTTTTCTTTGAGCTCGTCTTGCTGCAACAGAGACATAAGAGCAGTGTTCATATCATGAGCTATATAGTACTGCAATAGTTTGGTCTGAGCTGCAGCCATGGCAGAGTATCGACTGGCTACATAAGAGTTATAATTGTTATAGTCATTACTTCCTGCTGGGTAAGTGGCCAGTGTCTGTCTTGCCAGCTCAAGTTGTTGCTTGCTTGTCTCGTAGGTTTGGATAAGAACAGGCAATCCATCACTGCCATCGTCAGTAGGTGTATAAGGATAAGGATCTATCGGAATCCCTAATCCTACTAAACAATTTGGGTTGTCAAGGGAGCTAGTAGCATCTTGATTCAAATGGTTGGAGACTCCACCCGGACAGACTGTCTGCCTCGGGCAGTGTGGGATCTGTCTGCCCACAGCATTAGGTGGTAGGTAATAAATAGTGTAAGGTGCAAGCGGATTTCTGAGGTTCATCTCCGGATTACTGCCTAAGTTACTAAAGAAATTATTATTGCTTACAAATTGGTTTCCCTGATCATTCAATTTTGCTTTGGGCTGCCCGTAAATATCATGCCGTCTGTGTTTAAAGCAGTTGATAATAAATTGTAAGGCTCCATCAGAATTGATATTGTCAAGAATAACTCCATAGGTAGATTGACTGTACAAAGAGGTAATTTGGTTACTGATCACTTCTTTATTTCTTATACCATTGTTGTTGAGATTAAGTCCTGCAATTTTATAGAAGCCCAGATTATTATCACTGATAACATATTCAGAAATGCCCTGAATATTTATGCCAATAAAGTTGCTGTCCAAAAAAGTATTATGATCTACCAACAGCCCAATGATTCCTTTGGATTGGATATGAATACTATCGTTTTTAAAATTGCAATTTTGTTTAACTTCGAATTTTTCTGATATTTTAGGCATTGTAGAATGAGCTTCGATAGCATATTTTAATCCATTAAACTTGGAAGTGGTGATGATGGGTGTAGCGTCTATGGCGCCAATACCATTCGTCAACACATTTCCATTGAAGTTCATAAAATCAAATTTGCAATTATGAATTTTAATCTGTCTGGTATCCCACATCGTAATACCTGCATACCCACCATTAGAAATGAACGTACAATCTTCAAAATAGCTGCTATTGATATACTTATAAGGCATAAAAGCTACACCTCTTCTATGTCCAAGAAATTCTGAATTGATAGCCACTACCATTCCTCCCCACAGCTCTTTATTCCAAAGGTTGTCATATTGTCAGGTGAACACACCGTCTACAGGCTTACTAAGAGTTGCTGCCTTCAAGATAACTACACCGGGGTCGTCAAAGGTTAGGAGTCTGTTCTCTATTTCCTCAAGGGGTGGGTGTGGCTTATTGGGATTGCCCCAAACTTCAATGCCCGGCCAAAATTCTGTTGGGCATAAATTGGAGATTGAAGCTTGGACAATGAGTTTGCCTCCTCTCATTACTGTGATTCTGCTGTTCGTCCTAATGTCGCAGGTGATGCGCAGAGTGGCCGTAGGTTCTACAATCACCTGTCTGTCTAATTCAAGATAAGAATCCCAAACTACATTTGATCCCATAGGAATAATAATAGGATTCGGTTTTTTTATGCACAAATTGGTATTATCAATAAATTTGTAAGTTGTGTTTTTCAATAAAAAATCTCTCCAAATCCTAAACTGTTCTGCGCTCAATGCAGCTTGGCTGCCTCCATAGGTCATTACATTGTTGGACTCTACTACTTCGGCATCTTTATCAATGTCGCTTGCTAATGCAACTGTATTTTTATAGGTTTGCCCTGTCAGGGGATCGGTATAAACCCACACAGTATGTGATAAACCGGTTAAATGGCCGAACTCATGGTTCAGAATTCCTCCCAAACCATAAACAGGAGAGCCCAACAATTCTTGTTCATACCATCCATTGTGTACTCTTTGACCACCTTGGAGAAAAGATGTTCCTCCTATAGAATAATTTCTTATTCCATCTTTAATATACCATCGAACTCCTATTAGGAATATATGATAAACTTTATCGCCGTATCCGGTAGGATTTAAAGCAAGTAATTCCTCATAACTAAAATTAGGATCACCATCACTTATTGATATTGTAGTATCATATTTATCGTAATTATGAAACCATACCCCATGATATAGATCATTAGAATTGGATGGTTCTGAATACAAGACATACTCCGTGCCTGAGGATTTGATGTGTGGATGGTCAGTACCATCGGGTTTTTTGGTTTTCATGGGTTCCATTTGATTGGTCTTAGAATTCATTGCATCAATTACTTCTTGGGCGACAGTCAACCCTGTGATATTTGTATTTCCAAGTCCATTGTCAAAAGCTGTGTAATTGCATTTTCCATCCTCAGTCAAGATGAAATGAATGTTTACATAGACTTTGGTTTTAATGGTGTTGTCAACCTTACATATTTTATAAGGATTACTTTGTGATTGAGCATTAAGTAAAAAACAAGTGCAGCACAATGAAAAAATCAAAGCGAAGCATGTTCTAGAACAAAATTTGAACCATATTAAATTTTCCATACAACATAATTTTAAATTCAAAGTGAGGTTCGAGTTGGTTAAGCAAATCCGCTTAAATACAAATCTGCATTCTGTTCTATTGTGTTGCAAGATGAACAATTGTTACCATTATTACAAGAAAAATTTGAAGTTTTTATTAAATGTAAAATTTTAAATATTCATAAGGATTAAAGTCTGTTGAGCGCAAAAATTGGGAATCAAAATATATAATTGAGGCTGTTATTAATAGAGCACTAAAATTTGGAGCTTAGGATAAAAAGGCTTGCAATATGCTCTTTCTTTGAGTGAGGTGGACGATTAATTGGAATTTAGATTTGATTTTTATTGAACATTTTACCAAAATCTCTCTTTGGTGAATGGAAGCAAATTATATTTGTAATCGTTTAGTTCAGTAAGTACTGTGTCTCTGTGAGGAGGCTGGAGGACTTGGTCAGACCGCAGCAAAGCGAAGGTCTGACGGGAGCCCGAAGGGCGGACTCCGTAAGACTCCGACCCCACAGAATGTGGGGGCACAGCCAAATATTCTTTTCAATTTGAAAAACTTTTTTGATTTTTATTTCTTTCTAATATAGAATGATTCTCTTTTAGGAATTATTCGTAAAATAAGTCAATGGCTTTCTAAAGATGTATTTGAATAATTTTAGAGATAGTTTGAAGGCAAAAGGATTGAAAGTTACTCCTCAACGAGTGATGGTGTTCCAAGCTATTTGTAAATTAAAAAACCACCCTACAGCAGAACAAATTATCGTCGCCATCAGGAAGCAACATCCAAGCATTTCTCAAGCTACAGTCTATAAAGTTTTAGATTTTTTGGTGGAACAAGAATTGATCATCAGAGTCAAGAACGATGCCGGAATATTGCGATATGACGCATATCTTGAATCTCACCATCATTTGTATTGTGACGAGACCCAGCGCATAGAAGATTTTGAGGATGAAAAATTGACTCAACTGTTGAATTCTTATTTTGCAAAACATAAAATCCAACATTTTACGATAAAAGATATCAAGCTACAAATCACAGGAAAATTTACTAAACCATATAAAACAATTAGAAAATGAGCAATAACGGGAAAGAAGGAAAATGCCCATTCCATCATGGTCAATCTGTACCGGTTGGGGGCATGGGTACATCCAATAAAGAATGGTGGCCCAATAGATTGAATTTGGGAATTTTGAGACAACATTCCGAACTCTCCAATCCAATGGATAGTGGATTCAATTACGCCGAAGAGTTCAAAAAACTTGATCTCAAAGCTGTCAAAAAAGACATCTATGATTTGATGACTAAATCACAAGATTGGTGGCCTGCAGATTATGGGCATTACGGTCCACTTTTTATAAGAATGACCTGGCATAGTGCCGGAACTTATAGAACATCTGATGGTCGCGGAGGAGGAGGAACAGGAAACCAAAGGTTTGCGCCTGTAAACAGTTGGCCTGACAATGGCAATCTTGACAAAGCAAGATTTCTTTTATGGCCTATCAAACAAAAATACGGCAACAAGATTTCTTGGGCGGATTTATTGATTTTAGCCGGGAATTGTGCTCTGGAATCTATGGGATTCAAGACATTTGGTTTTGGAGGTGGTAGAGAGGATATTTGGGAACCTGAGCAAGATATTTACTGGGGTTCTGAGACCGAATGGTTGGGAGATAAGAGGTATAGCGGTGATCGCGACCTTGAAAATCCATTAGCTGCTGTCCAAATGGGATTGATCTACGTTAATCCTGAGGGACCCAATGGCAATCCTGATCCATTGGCCTCTGCTAAAGACATCCGTGATACTTTTGGAAGAATGGCCATGAACGATGAAGAAACAGTGGCCCTTGTAGCCGGTGGACATACCTTTGGGAAGGCTCATGGAGCAGCCAGTGCGTCCCACGTAGGTCGCGAACCGGAAGGCGCAAGTATTGAAGAAATGGGTCTGGGATGGAAAAATAGTTTTGGTACCGGAAATGCAGGAAGTACAATCACAAGCGGAATAGAAGGAGCCTGGAAACCCAATCCAACTCAATGGGATAATGGATATTTTGAGACTCTTTTTAAATACGATTGGAAATTGACAAAGAGTCCGGCAGGTGCTCATCAATGGATACCGACAGATGAGTCAGCAGCAAGTTTGGTGGTCGATGCTCATGATTCAAACAAACGTCATGCACCTATTATGACTACTGCAGATTTGGCCCTTAAAATGGATCCGATTTATAATGCTATTTCCAAAAAATATTTAGAGAATTTTGATCTATTTGCAGATGCTTTTGCAAAAGCATGGTACAAATTGACTCATAGAGATATGGGACCAAAGTCTAGATATCTTGGCTCTGAAGTCCCTACAGAAACATTGATTTGGCAAGATCCAATTCCGACTGCTGATTATGAAAAAATCAACAATGAAGATATTGCCAATTTAAAATCGAAATTATTAAATGCAGGACTTAGTATTTCTGAATTGGTCTCTACGGCCTGGGCTTCTGCATCAAGCTTCAGATCTTCGGACAAACGAGGTGGAGCTAATGGAGCCAGAGTAAGATTGGCGCCGCAAAATGCTTGGGAGGTCAACAATCCTGTTCAGCTCCAAAAATGTTTGACTGCAATCCAAAAAGTGCAATCAGACTTTAATCAAGCTCAATCAGGAAATAAAAAAGTTTCCCTTGCGGATCTTATTGTTTTGGGAGGAAATGCAGCCATCGAAAAAGCCGCTCAAAACGCCGGCCAGAATGTGAATGTTCCGTTTACTGTAGGAAGAGTTGATACAACAGCGGAGCTTACCGATGTCGAATCATTTGCTGTATTAGAACCAAAAGCAGATGGTTTTAGAAATTACAAGAGCTCTACTTTGAGTAAAATTCCTGCAGAAATTCTGTTGGTAGATAAAGCTCAACTTTTGGGATTGACTGCAATGGACATGACTGTTTTGGTTGGAGGATTACGAGTTTTGGATGCTAATACTAACGGCTCAAGACACGGAGTTTTCACAGACAAAGCCCAAACCTTATCCAATGACTTTTTTGTAAATCTACTTGACATCAATACGAGTTGGAAATCAATGACGGATGCCGGAGATTTGTTCGAAGGTGTAGATCGTACAACAGGCAAGGTAAAATACACTGCCACAAGAGCCGATCTCATTTTTGGATCAAATTCTGAGCTAAGAGCCATTGCTGAAGTATATGCATGTTCTGACAGCAAAGAAAAATTTTATCGCGATTTTGTGACTGCATGGAATAAAGTAATGAACGCAGATATGTTCTAGTCCGGTTCTATAAGTTTTCAAAAATAAAAAGCCTCTTCATTTTTTGAAGAGGCTTTTTATTTGCCTTTACACAATAAATCAAGTCTGAAACAATTTAGGCTCACAACAACTGCGTTTTGTCACCCATTTTTCGAAGAATCAGTATACCAGTTCAATAAGAATGAACTTTAATAAAGTAAGGTAAATGGAACTTTTAAAGCTAAAATCACAAGAGCTCTCTTGAAAAAATTAATTGGTAATTACCATGTTATAGAATAATTAAACCACTGACCAATCTGCCCTTAAGAATTTTTTAAATTTTTTTTAAGACTGTATTAAACCTTTAGGAATAATGCCAGTCAAAATCCATAGTACCAAATTGATTATCAATGATGCAAAAATTATGCTCAAAGTTCTGCTCCCTTCAGAACTTTAGCCTGTTGGCTTTTTTCTTTTTAGTTGTAGGAAATATTGATATACTCCAAGCACAACCCTATTCTATCATTTTAGGAAGACCAACAGACAATTCCATTACCGCCAGTGTAATGTTTGACCAAAGCGCCGAATTTTATTTGGAGTATGGGATTCAAAAAGGAGATTATCCCTTCAAAACAAACACAGTATCCCTTGTTAAGAATATGCCTGAAGAAATAGATTTAGTCAACTTGATGCCCAACCTCAGGTATTATTACAGAATGCAATATCGTATAGCCGGAACAGCTTCTTTTGTTGCATCTCCCGAATACAATTTCCATACACAGCGATCTACGGGAAATTCATTTACTTTTACCATTGAGGCCGATGAACATCTCTACGATAAGAAAGGAGTAAAAAATATGTACGATGTCACATTGGCCAATCAGGCTGTAGACAATCCGGATTTTATGTTGTCTTTAGGCGACATTTTTGGAGATGATCACGAACCATTTACCATTACTTCTTCAGAACTTGATGTTTTGCATAGAAACTATAGACCTTTTTTGGGTAAAATTTGTCATTCCATTCCATTCTATGTCTGCTTAGGAAATCACGAAGGTGAGATGGATTATTATTACAACATGAATGCTCCTAACAATCTTTGTGTTTGGGGAACACAGTGGCGAAAATATTATTTTCCCAATCCTTATCCCAATGGATTCTATACAGGCAATACAGAAAATGAACCTTATGGGATTGGAAACCCCGAAAATTATTATGCCTGGACCTGGGGTGACGCTATGTTTGTAGTGCTTGATGTATATAGAGATCAATGCGACACCTCTGCAAAGCCGGGAGGTTGGGCTTGGACTTTGGGTAGACCTCAATACAATTGGCTCAAAAGTACTTTGGAAACAAGCACAGCGAAATTCAAATTTGTTTTTGCCCATCATGTGCGTGGTCAAGGAAGAGGCGGACTGACCAATGCAAAATTCTTTGAATGGGGTGGATATGATGGTACTAACGGAACAAGCTACAATTTTCCCAACAAAAGGCCGGGATGGGAAAAACCTATACATCAGTTATTTGTGGACAACGGCGTTTCTATTTTTTTTCAAGGGCATGATCATGTTTTTGCCCATGAGGTACTAGATAATATAGTCTATCAAACACTGCCTATGGCTGCAGATTCTACTTATAAAATTGGAATGTTGGCCAATGCGGATGCTTTTGTTTCTGATACATTAGAAGGTACGGGGCATCTCAGAGTAAATGTTTCATCGGATTGTGCAAAAGTAGATTTTGTTCGGGCCTATTTACCAGCAGATACATTGAAGGGAAAACATCAAAACAGAGAAATTGCTTTTTCTTATAATGTAGGAAAATGTTCTTCCACAGGAATACTAACCAATCATAAGTTCGAAAAAATTAAGCTCTTTCCTAATCCTGCCAATGATCATTTGATGATACAATCAGAAGCTGAGATTAAAATAACAAAAATTACATTGCAAAATGCCTTGGGACAAAATCTACTGAGCACTCAAAACAGCGTCCTTGACATCCAACAAATTCCTAATGGAATTTACTTTATTGCAATTGAATCTCTGCAAGGAAACTTGATAAGAAAAATTATTATTCAACATTAATTCAATGAAAATTTTTATGAAAAAAATCATATTGTTTATGTTATTTTTTAGTCTGTTTTGGCTTAATGGCAGTCGAGCTCAGAACATACAGAGATATGAGATTTTGGGGAGACCAACAGACAACAGCATAACGATTCAGATGATTTTTTCTGAAGAGGCAGAAATAAGAGTTCAATATGGTGTTCAATCCGGAACTTATCCAAATCAAACAAATTGGCAAAGATTTGATGCAACTGTTCCTGCAGAGCTTGTCATTACCGGGTTGAAAGAAAATACAAAATATTTTTATCAAATCAATTACAGAAAACCTAATGCAGCTAACTTCAATGTTAGACCGGAACATTCGTTTCAAACACAGCGAACCATAGGAACCGGATATACCTTCATTGTTCAAGCAGATCCACATTTAGATGAACAAAGTGACACCGCATTATATCGTTTATGTTTACAAAATCAATTGGAAGATGCACCCGATTTTATTGTAGATCTTGGAGATTTTTTAATGACCGATAAGTTAAAAAATTCGGCCAGAGTCATTCCTAAAGATACGATTCCCTATCGCTGCAATTTGTTGCGCTCCTATTATGAACAAACCTGTCATTCTGTTCCACTTTTCATAGCCATAGGAAATCACGAAGGAGAATCCGGATGGAACTTGACACCCAATGGCAACAATATTGCCGTATGGGGAACTCAAGAAAGAAAAAAATATTTTCTCAATCCATTTCCGGATCAATTCTACACAGGAGATACAACCAATCATAACATTGTTGGACTAAGAGAAAATTACTATGCATGGCATTGGGGTGACGCACTATTCGTTGTATTGGATCCGTACTGGTACACTTCTCCCAAACCCGATTCACTCAATGGATGGAGATGGACAATAGGAAAAGCCCAATACGATTGGTTAAGGGCTACCTTGGAAAGTTCTGATGCAAAATTTAAGTTTGTTTTTTCACATCAATTAATTGGCGGAGATCCGGATGGCCGAGGAGGAGTAGAATTTGCCAATCGATACGAATGGGGAGGAGACAATTTGGATGGAAGCCCCGGATTTGCAAAAAACAGACCCGGATGGTACAAACCTATCAAAGATTTATTGACAGAAAATCGCGTTACCATTTTCTTTCATGGGCATGATCATTTTTTTGGAAAACAAGAAAAAGATTGTTTAATCTATCAAGAATCACCACAACCAAGTCATCCCAACTTTAGCAATGTAAATTATGCCGCAACTTATGGCTATTTGAGCGGTCAGATTTTACCTCAATCAGGACATCTACGGGTAACTGTAGAACCCTCTGGGGTTAAGGTAGATTATGTTAGAGCTTATCTTCCAAAAAATGAGAATGCAAGCAGGAGAAATAAAGACATTTCGGCAACCTATTTTATCGGAGAAAAAAACTGTTATGATTCTTTATTTACCGGAGTTCCTGTATTATGGAATAGCAATTACATAGATGAATTGGTTTATCCTAATCCATTCTCTTCGGAAACCAAAATCAAATTTTCTATTGTCAATACTGAGAAAATTGATTTATCCATTTACAACGATCAGGGAGTACTCATTAAGAAATTAATTTCTGGAAGTACAGTGCCCGGTGGTACTTATCAAATCATTTGGGATGGAACAAATTCCTACGGTGCAGAACAGTCTAATGGAATCTATTGGTATAAAATACAGGGAAGTAATAATGAAAGTTCGACCGGAAAAATAATTTTAATCAAATAAAAAAGGGAAGATGAAAAATACAGTATCGTTGTTAAGCCTATTGTTCATGTCATTATCGACCACCCTTATGGCTCATGACCTGCGCAACTCAGAGTTTCAACCTCGCCGTTGGGAATTGACCCAAGAGCGTAAAAATTTGGAGGGTTCATTTTTATTTTTTAAAGATGGCAATGTTTATATTCAAACAGCGAACCATTCTGTTGTTGATTATCCAATAAGCTCTTTTTCAAAAGAAGATCAACAATGGATTGATAAAAAAAATGCAGAGATCAACCAATTGAACCAACAAAGCCATCATTCCGGTTCAAAATCAAATTCCCATTCTTATACATCATCTTTTATTCTGATTTCTCTTTTGCTTTTGGTCTTAAGCTATATTATGATTTTTGTTGAACAAAAGAAAATGAGATATTCACTTTCATTTCTTGTTCTTGGAGCCTGTATTGGCCTTTTTAGTTTTACTAATAAAAGTTTCAAGTCGTTACTTATGCCAAGCTCTCCGGCTACTCTGGATTCGGCTTTCGCTCCATTCAAACCTAATGTGAGTACATTTTGGGATGCAAATTATTTTTATGTAGAATCAAAAGGAATTCCTACGACTCACACAATGATGGTTGGCATTTCGAACCATGGCTGGCAGAGACAGGTTCCTATTCCTCAGTGTTACATCAAAACCAACTCATGGCCAATACCACTAAATCCGGTAATGGCAAATAATCCAATTCCTGTAGACAGCATTCATTTTACAAGAGGAGCCATTGCAATTGCGGTCAATGGTGTTCCTATCTTTAATGTTCATACCAATACAGGTGTAGATTCTTACCTCGATGGTCAATTGGACAATTTCGGTGGTCACTGCGGAAGAGCAGATGATTATCATTATCACATAGCTCCACTCCATTTGTATCAATATACCGGGACCAATCTTCCCGTTGCATACGGTCTTGATGGATATGCAGTGTATGGCAGTGTTGAACCGGATGGATCTGCTATGCGCTCGTTAGATGCCAATCATGGACATTTATACAATGGCACTTATCATTATCATGGTACAACAACAGCACCTTATATGATTGCAAGAATGGCAGGACAGGTAACCGAAGACAATACTCATCAATTGATTCCACAAGCTGCAGCCAAAGGAGTCAGACCGGCATTAACTCCATTAAATGGCGCACTGATCACAGCTTGCACTCCCAATGCAAATCAAAATGGTTACAATGTGACCTATACAAGAAATGGTGTAACAGATTCAGTAGTGTACAGTTGGAGTCAAAGTGGAGTTTATACTTTCAAATTTTATACGGGAGCCAATTTGGATTCGACAAAAAATTATAACGGATTTATTCAATGTACTATCCCAATCAATACCGGCGTCAATGAACTAGAAAACGCTCAAAATGACTTTTCTGTTTATCCAAATCCAACTCTAGGAAAATTTAAAATTGATATTCAAAATGAAGCTGTAAAAAACAAGCTAAAACAGATTTCAATATTCGATCTAAATGGGAAACTGATATATAAAACAACTCGTTACCCATCAGAAATAGAATTGGATAAATCTATGAAAGGTATTTATTTCATTCAAATTCAATTTGATCAACAATATCAAATCCAAAAACTAATCATAGAATAACTCGTCTTGCATAGTACAAAAACAATGAAAAAAATTAAGGTATTTTTTATCTTCTTAGTTGTACCAATACTTCTTTTTTCACAATACAAAGGAACAGCATCAGTAAGCCAGGGAATTGCAGCAACCACAATGTCCAACTTATACAGCTGCACTAATGGAAGAGTGACTAATATTGGAAAAATTACTGCAATGGATTCTACAGTTTGGACTATGCCGGCGGCAGTGAATTTTAGCAACGCATCTTTTCCATTTGCTTCAGATCTCTATAACCCCTGCACCAATGTTTTGCATCCCAATGCTGCAGCGGCTTTGGCTGCTCTGAAAGGCAATGACATCATCACCATTGACCCGAGTGGGGAACTTTTTACATCGTTCATTTTTGCAGATAATTATTTTGAATTGTATATCAATGGTATTCCGGTCGGAAAAGATAATGTTCCTTTTACGCAATTCAATTCCAACATTGTGAGATTTAGAGTCAAGCGTCCCTTTACTATAGCCATGTTACTTGTGGACTGGGAAGAACAATTGGGTGTAGGATGCGAAAATAACAGCGGATTTTTATTCCATCCCGGAGATGGAGGAATGGTTGCTGTTTTCATGGATTCGACCAACAAAATTGTAGCAAAAACGGATAGCAGTTGGAAGGCACAATGTTTTTATACATCTCCCATAGTGGACTTAAAATGCCCAATGGAAATTGGTTCTTTGAGACTGTCCGATCAATGCAGCACGCAAAATTCAAACAATGGTTCGAAATATTATGCTCTGCATTGGCCACGACCAACTCAATGGATGGATCAACATTTTGATGATCGCATTTTTCCGAATGCCAAAACCTATACTAATGCTGCTGTCGGTGTAGATAATAAACCTGCCTATACCAATTTCACTTCTCTATTTGATAACCCTACAAATGATGCGCAATTCATTTGGAGCAGTAATCTCGTATTGGATAACGAAGTTATTGTCAGAACAACTGTCCCCGGACCAACCGTTGCAACACAGTCTGTACCGGAAGAAAACTCAATTCTTATTTATCCAAACCCTGCAAATCAAGATTTTCATGGGATCACCATTTTGAGTTTGGCTAAAGAAAATATTGACGAGCTCATTCTATACAATAACCTTGGAATTCCGGTTTGGAATACGAAACCAAATAAAGAGCTAATAGAAATTCCAATTCCTTCTTCCGGAATTTACTTTGCTCAAATTTTAATTCATCAAACTACAGTCTTAAAAAAAATAATAATTCAGTAAATGCAACATACAATACCGTTTATTTTATTTATTTCATTGACTCAAATCGGTTTTGCTCAAGGTTTAAAAAAAACAATGTTGAGATTGCCTGATACGGGCGAAACTCTTAGTTATACTTCAACTTTTGGAGAAGATCATGACTACATTATCAACGCTCCCGGATTTATTATGAATGGAAATGGAACTGTAACGGATACTGTCACCGGACTAATGTGGCAACAACTGGACGGAGGAGAGATGAGCATTGAGTCTGCAATAAAATATTGTGACTCATTAAGTTTGGCCGGATATACAGACTGGAGATTACCCTCTGCACACGAAGCTTTCAGTATATTGAATCATCAAAATACCAATCCAGCTTTGGACACAAAAGTTTTTACGAAAACCTCTGCAGAATACTGGTGGTCTTCCGATCATCAGGCTAATGATATGAACAAAATTTGGGTTACAAATTCCGGTGGAGGGATAGGAAATCATCTAAAAACTGAAACAGAAAGTGCAGGCGGAACTAAGAAAATTCATACAAGAGCAGTAAGAGATGTTCACCCTGTAACAATGGTAGCATCACATTTTACGGACAATCGGGATGGAAGCATTACAGATCATCTCACAGGACTCCTTTGGCAGAAAATTCCTAATCCGGACTCGCTCAGTTGGGAAGAAGCACTGCTGTATGCAGAATCACTCAGTCTTGCCGGTTACTCGGACTGGCGATTGCCTAATATTAAGGAGCTGCAATCTATCAACGATGAAAGCATCATTAATCCATCATTGAACAAATCTTATTTTGGAGTGACGGCTTCAAATAAATATTGGTCTTCTACTACCTTGCCTAATCAGACCTCAAAAGCTTGGTATCTGAACACACAATACGGGATAACAACCTATGATACTAAAACAATCAAACACTATCTAATCTGTGTAAGAGGAAATTCAGTTTTGAGTTCTACAAAACAAGCTAAAAATAATGTTATCACTGTATTCCCCAATCCTTTTCAAACCGGAATAGTCATTGAATCTGTGGATGCTGTTGTGAACTGTGAACTATTCAATGCGACAGGAACGTTAATTTATTCAGGAAAAAATATTCAAGATCAAAATCTGTCTGAATTGCCAAGTGGACTTTATTTTTTAAAAATTCAAGATCCGCAGCCTTTCATTGTTAAACTGGTTAAGCAATAGGAATAAAGTTGAGGGCAAGAATCTCTGTGTAATTTTACTCCAAGAGAAATTTCAACATCGCCGGTTTTACATTTAGTTGGTCTTTGCGTTGACCCTTTTAGAGAAGGGATTTCGAGTTTCTGCTTATCCCAACTTTAGAATAAGGACTATCTTCATTTAGCTTGTTAAAAAATGGCCTTAAGGGCTCTGTTTTTCATATTATAATTTATCATAATATTTAGCGCCCTGAGCAAGTCAAAGAGCCATGGTTTCCAGTAAAAAATTTCTAATTATTTATTCACATTGGGGCAATGCTTAAGAAGATCATATGATTCATAATAGTAATATAGTAAGAACCATTAGATGAAAAAATTTTAATATATGTTTACTGAATCGTGGCTAAAGTTTTGATTGTCAAGCATTATATAGAAATCTTTTATAATATGATAATTTTATTTAATATGTATTAAAATTTGTGATATCTTTAGACTTGGATATCCACAATTTATCCACAGCCGGTGGATGGATTTGTGTGGAAAACCAAAACATATATAAAAATTAAATCAATTGATTTCATTTAGATTTGCGTCTGCAATTCTGTTTACAGAGTTTGTAACTTTCCTGTGAGCTGCCTGGAATGCGCTCACGAAGTGAGCGGTGCAAAGCACGGAGCGAAGCGAACCATGGAAGGGAGCGACCTCTTTTCAGAGCTTGAATAAATAATGAATCAATGCCAAGCCTAAAACAGATTGTTTTTTGTGTTGTGCAAGGCTTAGCCTCATTGCATGCTCTGTAAAGAGGTCACAGCCTAATTTTTTTTAAAATAAAATCGAGTAGCAAGATATATAATGAGCGAACCTGTAAAAAATACTTTACGTCCTGTAGGTGGAGCAGCAAAGTCACCCGCAGCAGATTTTTCGACAATAGCCTATGAGCGCATACAGCCTCAAGCCAATGATTTGGAAGAAGCTGTTTTGGGTTCTATCATGCTGGATAAAAATGCCATCAATGAGGCCTTGGAAGTATTGCGTCCTGAGTCGTTTTACAAACCGGTTCATCAAAAAATATTTAATGCGATGATGATCTTGTTCAATCAGACTCAACCCATCGATATTTTGTCTGTGTCAGAACAATTGCGAAAATCAAAACAGCTCGATGAGGTTGGTGGACTTCCCTTTATTCTTGAATTATCCAATAAAGTTTCTTCTTCTGCAAACATAGGTCATTATGCTCGAATTGTATCACAAAAATATTTGCAACGTGAGCTTATCCGCGTGTCAACTCTAGTCATCAAAGATGCTTTTGAAGATACAAAAGATGTGTTTGATATGTTGGATTCTGCCGAGCAAAATTTATATGCCATCACAGATAAAAATTTGCGCAGAGGTTATGAAAGTGTTGGAAGTTTAGCCTATCAAGCGCAAAAGCAGTTGGAATTGCTTGCGCAAAATACGGAGCAAGTTGTTGGAATACCGTCAGGATTTCCGGATCTGGATAAAATTACGTCCGGTTGGCAAAAATCAAATTTAATTATTGTTGCAGCAAGGCCGGGTATGGGTAAAACTTCATTTACTCTTGCTCTTGCTCGAAATGCTGCGATGGATTTTAGAAAACCGGTAGCCTTGTTTTCTCTTGAGATGAATAACTTGGAATTGGTAAATCGTCTTATCTCCATGGAAGCCGAAGTGGAGGGAGGTAAATTGCGAAGCGGCAAACTTACTGATCCGGAATGGACAAAAATTCACAGCGCAATTCAATCTTTAAGTGATGCACCAATTTATATAGACGATACTCCTTCGCTCAATGTATTCGAACTTAGAGCCAAGTGCAGAAGGCTGCATCAACATCATGGAGTAAGCTTGGTCATCATTGACTATTTACAGTTGATGACCATGGGAAGTAATGACAAAAGAGGTTCGCGCGAACAAGAAATTTCTTCCATTTCTAGAGCTCTAAAAAGTTTGGCCAAAGAACTTAATATTCCTGTTATCGCCTTATCACAGCTCAATCGTGCTGCAGAAACACAGGGCAGTAAAAGACCTCAATTGTCACACTTGCGCGAATCCGGAGCGATAGAGCAAGATGCAGATATGGTTCTTTTTATTTACAGAACGGATTATTATGAACTGGACGACAAACAAGAAATTCCAAAAGGATATACAGAGCTGATCATTGCCAAACATAGAAATGGTGCTGTAGGATCTGTCTTTATGAAATTCAAAAATGATTTTGCAAAATTTGTGCCCGTGGATTCCGGATTTGGCGACATGGATTTTGGGGGCAATTTGCAGGTATTAATCAAACAAAGTAAATTGAATGAAGATGACGAAGTTCCGTTCTGATGATTCTGAAAAACAAAAAAGAAAACCAATAAAAAAATCAGCTTCCAAATCTAGAACTAAGTCTGAGAGCAACAAAAATTCTCAAGCTAAACCGGAGGTTTTCTGGAAAAAATTTGAGAAAAAATCCGGCTCAGAGATTAATGAAAAGGCAGAAAAATTTGAGACCCGATCTAATTCAGGCAAGAAGAATTCTGAAGGTTCATTCGGTTCAGAAAAGAAAACCGAATTTAAAAATAAATCCATTGAAAAAAACTCACCGAACCGATTTTCTAAATCCAATACTTCTTCAACCAAACGCGAAAATCCAAAACGGAATTCTTCTTCAGAACCAATGCGGCTCAATAAGTTCATTGCCCACTGTGGTATTTGTTCACGAAGAGATGCTGCCGAACTTGTAAAAAATGGAGAAGTCAAACTTAATGGCGAGGTATTTTTTAATCCTGCATACGAAGTTCAAGCCAAAGACACAATAGAATACAAAGGCAAAAAATTGAGGCCAGAAATTCAAAAAATATATCTGCTGCTCAATAAACCCAAAAATGTAGTGACCACAGCCAGCGATGACAAAGGCAGAAAAACGGTGATGGATCTTATCCAACCACGATATATGGAACGTCTGTATCCTGTAGGCAGACTGGACCGCAACACAACCGGCCTGTTATTGCTCACCAACGACGGAGATCTTGCTCAAAAATTATCTCATCCATCGTACAATGTGAAGAAAATCTATCATGTAGTTTTGGATAAAAATTTAACAGATCTCGATTTCGAAAAAATTATTCAAGGGGTATTGTTAGAAGATGGCAAAGCACAGGTGGACAGCTTGGATTTTGTAGAAGGAAACAGAAAAGAAATTGGGATCACAATTCATCTTGGTAAGAACAGAATAGTGAGAAGAATTTTTGAACACTTGGGATACGAAGTAATCAAACTGGACAGAGTGTATTATGCAGGCTTAACCAAGAAAAATATTCCTCGAGGAGAATTCAGAGAACTCACAGAAAAAGAAATAATCATGCTCAAGCATTTTACTTAAGGAAGTCAACTCTATTTCTTACTCTTCATTCAATTTTATAATTTCTTTTTTATTTCTGCAATCTCATCTCTATATCTTGCTGCCGAAATGAAATCAAGTTCTTTGGCTGCTGCTCGCATTTTCTGTTCTGTTTCTTGCAACAGCTTGACCAATTGATCCTTATCCATATAAGAAATGATAGGATCTGCGGCCAAACTTCCGGATTCGGACTCTACATAATAATTGGCAGGTTTTGCCCTCATATCCAGTATAGAACTTTTCTGCAAGATCTCTTCTCTGGTTTTCATCAGAGTCTTAGGAGTTATGTTATGCTCTGTATTATAAGCGATTTGCTTTGCTCTTCTTCTATTGGTTTCATCGATTGTTCTTTGCATGGACTCTGTAATTTGATCAGCATAAAAGATCACAAGTCCATTGACATTTCTTGCTGCACGTCCCGCCGTTTGAGTCAATGATCTTGCATTGCGCAAAAAGCCTTCTTTGTCGGCATCCAATATAGCCACTAAAGAAACTTCCGGCATATCCAATCCCTCTCTCAATAAGTTCACTCCAATAAGAACATCGAATTCGCCAAGTCGCAGGTCGCGTATAATTTCCACACGCTCCATAGTGTCTATTTCAGAATGCAGATACTTGCACTTGATCGAAATTCCTTGCAAATATTTAGCCAGTTCTTCCGACATTCTTTTGGTCAAGGTTGTAACCAATACGCGTTCTCCATTTTCTTTTCTCTTATGGATTTCTTCCAACAAATCATCTATCTGATGCATAGACGGCCTCACCTCAATAGGAGGATCCAACAATCCTGTAGGTCGTACAACCTGCTCGGTAATTATTCCCTCACTCTGCTCCAATTCATAATCTCCAGGAGTTGCACTCACATAAATTACCTGATTAATCAAAGCATTAAACTCATCAAAATTGAGTGGCCTGTTATCCAGTGCTGAGGGAAGTCTAAATCCAAATTGAACAAGATTAATTTTTCTTGCGCGGTCGCCTCCCCACATTCCTCTTATCTGCGGAAGAGTGACATGACTTTCATCAATGATCAGCAAATAATCATCAGGAAAATAATCCAACAAACAAAATGGTCTTGTGCCCGGAAGTCGACCGTCAAAAAAACGACTGTAATTTTCTATACCGCTGCAATACCCAAGCTCGCGGATCATCTCCAAATCAAAATTCACTCTCTCTTTAATTCGGTGAGATTCAAGATGCTTCATCTCAAGTTCAAAATATTTCATCTGCCCTTGCAGTTCATCTTCTATGCAGCGGATGACTTCCTTCAGTCTTTCTTTTGGAGCAACATAAAGATTCGCAGGAAAAATTGCTGCAAACTCAAGTGAACTAATTTTTTTTCCTGTACTCACCTCCAACTGATCTATTGCTTCAATCTCATCACCAAAAAAATGAATGCGATATCCATAATCAATGTAGGGCAAATAAATATCTATTGTATCTCCTTTTACTCTAAATGTACCTCGTTGTAAATCGCCTTCTGTCCTGTTGTACAAACTGTCAACCAAACGAAATAATAAACCATTGCGACTTATCGATTGACCTTTCTGAAGTCTGATAATTCCCTGCTTATAATCTTCGGGATTGCCCATTCCATAAATGCATGAAACTGTTGCAACAATAATAATATCTCTTCTTCCTGACAGCAAAGAAGAAGTTGCTTTTAGTCTCAGTTTATCAACCTCTTCATTGATCATCAGATCTTTTTCTATATAAGTGTCTGTGACAGAAATGTAGGCTTCAGGTTGATAGTAATCATAATAGGATACAAAATATTCCACTGCATTTTCAGGAAAAAATTCTTTGAACTCACCATACAATTGAGCCGTCAAAGTTTTGTTATGTGTGAGCACCAACGTTGGCCTATCGCATTGAGCAATCACATTGGCCATCGTAAACGTTTTTCCTGATCCGGTTACACCAAGTAACACCTGATTTTTATCTCCGTTTTGTACTCCCTCGGTCAATTGTTTGATAGCCTGAGGTTGATCTCCGGATGGAACATAAGATGAAGAAATGTTAAAACCCATAAAGAGCAAATATAAGTTTCCTAATCTGAATCATTACCATTATTTTTTAATTTATTTGGGCATGACCCTTCTTTTAGAAGGGTCGGGATAGTACAGGGTTCACTTCGTTCCGTCACCATCCGCTCTGCGGATGGTGACCGGCTTTGCCGCCTTTCCTATCCCTCATGCAAAACAAGCTAAAACCAGCCCCAATGAGTGCTAGTGCTTCTCAAAATTGCATTGCTGAGATTCTACTGCAAAATGAAGTATTTATCATTTGATAAAATGGATTATTGATTGCATATTAAACAGTGGATCCATTTTTATAAGTTCAAATAATTTCCAAAACCAGAACCTCCTTCAATGCTTCCCTTATTCCAAAATTCAGGACATAGCAAATAGCAAATGTTCAATGCTTGCTATTGACAATTCTTTATCATTTTTCTAAGAAAAATCTTATGCCATTTTACCAACAAAATGTAGGATCTATCTATTGTTCATGTTGATTTTACAAGTTAAAAAAATAAAATAGCTTCTTTACTTTTTTAAATTTGCATTTTCAAAACTGAATTAAAAATTCAATTCATTACAAAAACTGTGTTCATTATTCTTGGTCGAATTTTTTACCTCTATGAAAAAATTAAATTCAATCCATATTCTCATTCTTTGCTTTTCTTATTCCTTAGTTAATTTATTTTCCCAAGAACAAGACAGTATAAAAAAGATTAACCTCAATGAAATTCTCTTCAAAACTTACAGGCCCCAGATTGAAGATTTGAGCACTCTGCACAAAGTGGAAAGCGGGATGATCAATGCAGGTAAAAAAAATGAAATCATCCAACTCAAAAACAATCTTACTAATGTAGCCGACAAAAGCGCCAGACAAATTTTTGCTAAAGTTCCCGGAATATTTGTTTATGATATGGATGGCTCAGGGAATCAACTCAATATTTCTACAAGAGGACTTGATCCCCATCGCTCATGGGAATTTAACATGCGACAAAATAATGTCATGACCAATTCTGATATTTATGGATATCCTGCCAGCCACTATAGTCCACCGCTTGAATCCATCCAGAAAATCGAACTAATTCGAGGAACATCTTCTTTACAGTACGGTAGTCAGTTTGGTGGGATGATCAATTTACTGACAAAGTCGGCAGACAGCACAAAAACATTCAATGCAGAACTCCAGAATAGCGTAGGATCTTTTGGACTTTTTTGTTCTTACAATGCTGTTCATGGCAAAGTTAACAAAATACAATATTATGCTTATTGGTATAAAAGAGTCTCCGATGGGTATAGAGAAAATTCAAGCTCCAAAGCACAGGCTCAATTCATCCAACTCATTTACGAACCCAACGCAAAATGGACAGCTTCATTAGAGATTGCAAGGTCTCAATATTTATATCGTATTCCCGGGGCTCTCACAGACAGCATGTTTTATAAGAATCCACGTCAATCTACAAGAACAAGAAATTATTTCAGTCCGGATATTGTCATTCCCTCCTTCAAGCTAAAATGGAAAGCAAACTCAAACATTTGGATAGATTGGACAAATTCAGCAGTGTTAGGAACAAGAAACAGTGTTCAATTTATCGGATTTGCAAATCAGCCGGATACATTCAATATTATTTCAAAATCATACAATGCAAGGCAGGTAGATATTGATCAATTCAACAGTTATACTTCAGAGCTAAAAGCGCAATTTTCTCATTCTGTTTTTGGCTTGAAGAACACTTTAATCACGGGGTTTCGAGCCATCCATAATGAGCTCAATCGAAGACAACTTGGCAAAGGCACAGGTGGAACAGATTATGATCTTCACATCACCGGCGATTTCGGCCGTGATTTAAAATTCACAACAAATAACCTCGCCTTATTTGCTGAGAATTTAATAGAGATCCATCCACGATTAGACCTTGTTTTTGGTTTTAGAATCGAAGAAGGCAACAGCATAATGAGTGGAAAAATCTCCTATCTAGAAAAGGAAAAAATTCCAATAACGATTCATCATAGATTTCCTCTTTTTGGTTCCTCCGTACAGTACAAACTTTCTAAGTCAGTATTATTCTATTCTGCTTTTTCGCAAGGATATAGACCCACCATTTTTGCAGATCTTATTCCTGTTTCAGTTCTTGAGCAAAATGATCCCAATATCAAGGATAGCAAAGGGTATAATTTGGAGCTAGGTTTTAAGGGAAATGTTTTTTCAAAATTAAAATTCGACATCAATTATTTTCAACTTTTATATAAAAATAAAATTGGCAGTGTGTTGCAATCAGACTCCTTGGGCAATCAAACTTTTTACAAAACCAATATCGCAGATGCAATTACTCACGGAGTAGAATCTATGATAGAAATCAAACTTTTGGAAACGAATAGATTTGCTCTTTCCATATTTTCTGCAAGCTCTTTCATGAATGCACATTACAAATCCGGTGAATTGAGAAACGGAAATGAAAATGTAGATATCACTAACAATAAAGTTGAAACCGTTCCTACTTGGATTTCAAGAAATGGCATTCAAGGATATTATAAGAAACTATCCTGTTCACTCCAGTACAGCTATGTTTCCAAGACCTATTCTGATGCTTTGAATACAATAAATCCAAGCTCAAACGGAGCTCGTGGACTCGTTCCTCAATACTCAATTTGGGATTTTAACTCAGGATATAGATTCCATTCAAAACTGATGATCAAGGTCGCTGTCAATAACATTTTGAATAATTCTTATTTTACCAAAAGACCCGCAGGATATCCCGGTCAAGGAGTTTGGAGTTCGGATGGTAGATCTTTCGTAGGAACCCTTATTGTACTGCTATAAGCACAGATTTTGTCTATTCCGGCAAATGGACTAACTCATCTATAATTGAGCCGATTCTTTCATTGATTAATAAAATTCTGCCATAGCCAGTCCAACTTCTCTCTGTGTTCTATAAGAGAAATCTCATAGTTCAATGCAGCCAAGATTGAGATTCCCATTAACTCTGTTTCAAAATACTTTTAAGTTTTTGGAGAACTTTCGTATTGTCTTTGTGCATCATTTTAGACATGAAAGGAGAAAATAGTTTTGAAAACTCTGTTGGGCTTCCCTCATTCTATAAGGTCATCTTTTTTGTATGCTCATCTACTTCATGCCGGGTGTATGTTGTTTCCATTGGTAAAGATCCTTTTGCCGCTCACATTTCCAATTTCTGCACTGCATCAAGTTCGACAAATTCATAAGTGTAGGTAAGTTTCATTTCCTAAAATGAGCTACAAATATAAATTCGATCCTACTTTCAATGGTTTATCGGTCTTCCATTCGGTCAACATTATATTATTATACCACTACATTGTAAGGATTACTTGCAAATTCTAAAACTAATTTTATAGGCTTCTTGATTATAATTTCTGTAATGACACTTAGCATTTGATTGATTATCAATTTTACAATCAGAAATTCTTCATTTTAACATTTCAAAAAATGAAATTTTTTTATTCTTTAGACCCTTGTAGAACATTCTCTACTCGATCATCTTTATACATCACATCCAATTCGATATTACCTAAGCTGTCGTATCTTCTAAAAAGGCCTTCTTTCTTATCATTTACAAACCATGAGGTAAACTTTGGATTTCCGTTGTGATAAAAAATCGTATCTCCATTTATTTTTTTTCCCATATCATATTCCTGTACTTCTTTTACCTTGCCATCAGGATAATAAATGACAGTCCTTCCGTGTTCGTTTCCGTGGATAAAAAAACGCTCTATTTCCAATTGCCCATCTGCATAATATTCTTCAAATCTACCTTCAATTTTGCCATTGATCTCCACATACTTGCGTAAAAGTACTCCGTTTGCAGCCCTTATTTCCTTGGGCTGAGGAGCATTGTTCTTGCAAGATAAAAACAAGCTAAAGGAATAAACCAGAAGATGAAAAAGATTGATCTTTTGTGCGAACATAATTTTTGATAAAAAGAAAAGCCGCCTTGTTCCTAAAGCGGCTTTCAAGATTAATTTTTAAAATGAAAAGTTTATTTTTTCCAAGGTAAGTTAATAACTCTTCTTGCAATTTCATGACCTAAACGATCGCCTTCTTCACAGTCAAATCTCCAATGCACTCCAAGTGGAATACGTGAAAGAGCATCTTCTGTACCCATATCAGAAAAGCTGCTGAATGATCTAGGCGTACCATTAAACTCACTTCTTTCTTTATGGCAATTGTCTGTAAACTCGTAGCTATCCTTACCAAAAATATCCGCAAGAATTTCTGCTCCTGCTCCACCAAATGTAGAGTGTCCTGATGGATATGTCGGGAAAGCCGGAGTAATACCATTTACACCATTTAACGGATTTTTTAAGTGTGGTTGCCAGTTTTTGTCAATCACTCTTTGAATGTATGTTTCAGGTCTCTCTAAGTTGTAATGCCATTTAGAATTCCAGCACACAACAGCTGCATCATTTAATGCCATTCCTAATTTCGCATTTCCAACAACAGCTTTTTCAAGACTGAAATCTTTAGAAACTTGATCCAAAATTGCCATTAATCTTAAAGGTGGTGCAAAGGTCATACCTACTAAGTCGTCAGACCAAAATTCTGCTATCCATTGATCAGTATAAGACAATGAAGGAGTATTTGCAGAATAAACCTCTAAGGCTGCTGCATAATACTTAGATTTTGGATCTTCACTATAAGAAACAGGAATTGGACGGCAAATTTTTTGATTTTCATTTGTAGCAAATGATCTTACTTTTCCCCAGAAAGGAAACATTCCTGCATTCGGATTATCGTCTGTAGGAGTCCATTGACCTGATACTAATTGACCATTTCTCTTGGATTTCAATTCCCAGTTACTGTAGTATTTTGAGCTTGGATCATTATTTAACGGATTCAAATAAGCTTCATGACCTACTTCATCTGTAACAGCCCAAGACCATATAGCACGAGCTACATCCTGTCCCCAAGCTTTTGAATTATTGTCATTGGTACCTGCGTAAAAACCTGAATATTTAGCTTCCAATTTTGCTCTCAAAGAATTGATTTTGGCCTTATTAATCTCTTGTGTGATTCCGCTTGAAAATTGAACTTTTTCAAAAAATCTTTCTAATAAATAGGCATAAGATTCGTTTACTGCCAAAGAATAATTTATTGTTTTCGCATTTGGTGCAGGCGGAATAGTTAAACCCACAAATTGATTCTTCATGGTATTGTATTCTGGCATTCCCGGAACACAGACTTCATAGTTTGACAAACCAATGTAAGCCAATGCTCTTGGCGCAGGGCCCGGACGGAATCCATTTGCATCCTTATCTATTAAAAGGAAAAGTTCATTCCACTCTAAAACTACATCAGCATCAGCCAATGAAGGAGAATTTGCAGCCGTAGTTTGTGGTTCATCGGGGGTACGGCAAGCTGTAATGCTAAGCAAACCTGCCAATAAGAAGAGACCTAATAGTCTTAAATTTGCATTCATAACTCTTTTAATTTGAATATATTGAGATTTTTCATTAAAGCTGGCTTTTGATCAAACAGCTGATCTTTATAACAGCGCCACAAAATTAAGTACAATTTGCTCACAGTAGGAAGTTTAGTTCTAAAAAATTCCTTAGATTTTATTAAATAATCTATTAAAAAGCAAACAAGAATCAATTTTACAGATAATTTGCACTCATTCTTATAAAAAATATACGTTCTGACGAAAAAAATGAAAGAAAAATAGTTTGTAATTTACTGATAATAAGTAAATTATAAATTTAAAAGCTTATATATAAATTAATAGATTCTATTACTGACTGATCATGAAAATATTACATCTTGAAGACGAGCTCAAAACTGCTGCAGCCGTCAAGGCATTCCTTGAAGAACAGGGCATTGAGGTGGACCATGTGGATGATGTACCGGAAGCCAAGAACCTTATTTCTTCAAATAAGTATGATGTTATCATATCCGATGTAAAACTTCCCTCCGGTTCGGGCATCGATTTTTGTCAATGGCTTCGAGATCAAGAAATTTATACACCTGTATTGATTCTTTCGGCTCTTGCCGAGTTGGATGATAAGATAACCGGCCTTAATTCCGGCTCCGACGATTATATGACCAAACCCTTCAACCTTAGAGAGCTCCAGGCAAGAATAACTGCCTTGAGCAGAAGGTACACGAGTGTTCCGGATCGAAATAGAGCTTTTCTTCATTACGATGACATTGTAATGAACTTAAGAACACTGGAAGTGACAAGAAATGGAGAAAATGTTCCTCTTACTTCTCGTGAATTCAAATTGCTTGAATATCTCATCCTCAATAAAGGAAGAGTGATTCCAAAGTTAGAAATTTTGGAAAATGTGTGGAACCTTTCTGAAGAAATCAACACTAACGTAATCGAAGTCTATATCAACTATCTCAGGAAAAAAATTGAAAAACCGGGATTAAACAAAATCATCCATACCCATTTTGGTAGTGGATATATTTTGAAGGATGAATAGATTGATTTTCTACTTTTCTCCTGCTTTTATTCTTCTTATTCTTGTTCCTGTTTCATCAAACCATAGAGGATCTTTGCATTTTGAATCTCCGTGATAATTGACCGTAATTTCTTGTCCTGAAGGAATAGTTTTGATGGCTACAAAATCGATGGTCTTTTGATCATAGTCCAAAATAAATTCTGCATTGGGTTTGTAAGAGTGATTGTATAAAGATCCATAACCTAAGGCGATAGCAGCACAATCATCATTCTCTCCCCAGACAAAATAATAATCATGCAGTTCCGTATGGTGAATAATATCTACCTCATTTGCAGGAATAAAAATAATTGGACAAATTTCTATCAAACTTCCTTTTGGTAAGGTTTCGGTACAAAACATCCCCAGCCCTGCCAATTTAGATGCTGCATAGTATAAACCTGAAACTCTTTGCACTCTACAGATTAAAAAGTAACCTTAAATGTCTTTTCTTCGCCCTTTCTTTTTACAACAATATCTGTAGATTTTCCTTTCTCAAACTTACCCAATGCTTTCATATAAGCATAAATATCTTCTACAGGAAATTCTCCGATTTTGATGATAATATCTCCGCCTTCCAATCCGGCGATTTTAGCCGGTCGATCATCCAAAACAGCATCAATTCTCATTCCTTTTTCACTATAAGTATAGTCGGGCATGACCCCTAATGTTACTTTAAAGCTGGCTGCTGTTTCTTTACTTTCGTCCTTTGTTTTTTGAAAATTCATAGAGGGATAATTCTGAATATTGAGAACCAAATTATAAATCAAGTTGGAAATCTGTAAAATTCCTGCATAGTTCACCAGAGGGCTATCATCAGTTGGTTTATGGTAATCAGTATGTGTTCCGGTAAAAAAATGAAGCACAGGAATATTCTTTAAATAAAAGGAAGTATGATCTGAAGGACCAACTCCACTCTCAGTTAAAACATAGTTTATATCTGAGGGTTTTACTTTATTCAATGCATCCCTCCAATAAGTTGAAGTTCCCACTCCACTTATAGCCAATCCCTTATCCGATTTTAGTCGACCCACCATATCCATATTGATCATTGCAGAAACAGATTCCAAAGCAATTGTAGGTTTTTCGCAAAATGCTTTAGATCCAAACAATCCATATTCTTCTGCAGAAAATGCGATAAACAAAACATTCACACCAAGATTTTCTTTTTTGGCAAGTTGTTCTGCCAGCCAAAGCAATGCAGCGACACCACTCGCATTGTCATCTGCACCATTATGAATAGAATGATCATTTGCAGCCAATGAGCCAACCACTCCATGACCTAAATGATCCATGTGGGCTCCTATTACTATAGTTTTGTCCGCTTTTCTATCCAAAAATCCAACGACATTGGAGCCCTTAAGATCTGTTTTTGTTCCACCATGTGGATTGGATGAAAAATCAAAAGTTTGATACCATCCATTGTCTCCTTTAGCTTGAATTCCCAATTTTGAAAGTCGAGAAGCCACATAAGAAGCAGCCAGTTTTTCTCCATTGGAGCCGGTAGCTCTTCCTTCAAGATCGTCCGAAGCCAAATAAACTACATCGACCTGAATTTGCTGCCAGTCTGATTGTGCAATGAGCCAATTGTTGATCAAAATAAGGATAAACAAAAAACTTAATCTCATTAGAAAACAAATTTAAACATTGAAAAAAAACTAATATTATTCTTTCATTTAAAGTATTCGCCAACGTTCAACATCAGCTATAAAAATAAGCATTAAACATGTTGATCCAACATGATAACGTTCCCATCCGGATCATTCAAAACAATATAAGCCGGACCGGTTGTGCTTTCATCTGCTTGTACTTGTAATACGACGTTTTTTGATTTCAAATGACTTTGAATTTTTCTTACATCGTCAAATTCTTTAATAGGGTGTGCATCTTCATCCCATCCGGGGTTGAAGGTCATAATGCTTCCTTCGAACATTTTATAAAACAATCCTATCAGTGCATTTCCATTTTTCATAATGATATAATTTTTTGCCATATCCCCTGCAAAAACAGTGAACCCAAGATTTTCGTAAAATTCCTTGGACTGCTTCAAATCTTTGACATTTAGGCTCATCGAAAATGCTCCGAGTTTCATTTAATTGAATTTATTTTAATGATAAAAAAAGCTGAATTAAGGTTCCTATAAACAAGCTAAAATTGATGATCCTGAACCTTTATTCTAGGTAAAGATAAAGAGTTTATTTTGGCTTTTTACTAATACAGTTCAATAAAAGCTCAATGAAATAGTACAAAAACCTGCAGGGACTATTGGTTTGTTTTTTTGTTATTGATTATTTGGAATTTATAATTGACGGGTACTCCTAATATAAGCTTTGAAATCGAAAATATTAATTTTTAGAACTCAGGTTTTCTCCAATAAAATTCAATCTTAAACAAGAATCGGGTCACAGGCCATGGGTCAATTTACTCTTCCTTTTTAAGAGAAATGGCACAAATTCACCGAAGGTAAAAAAACAATGGTTCATGACTTTGATCAAGCTCAAATATCTCCCAATCCGGAATCTCCTTCGGGATTTACTTTCCGCTAAATTGCTTCTGAAAAACTTCAGTCCATAAATAATTTGCAACTTTTCTTCCCATTTTTAAACCTTCAATGTTATCAGCCTGTATATGATAACCACCCAATACCCTGGATATTCCGGCCATTTCTGCAGTGGCTGTAAATGTTGGCAATGGTAAAGAAACAGGATCACCGGGAGTTTCTGTTATGATTCCACAAATTCTATTTTCGGTCACCCCAAAATGATCGCTTCCGGTAAACAGTTCCAGCATTTTTGCACAAGCTCCACTTACGGTGCTGTGTCCTGAAACATACGCAGGAAATGGAGGAGAAACAAAGTTTGCCGGTGAATAAGGATGCCATCGTTCTGCAGGAATCTCTTGGGTCCCTTGATCCGGTCCTCCCCAACCCTTTATCACTTTTCCTTTATAGTAATATCTTACTAATGTCCATGGTCTGGAGCTGTCATAATATCTCTTCGTTTCCCAACAAGCTATAAATGCATCCATGGCAGTGATTCCTACTGCAAAAAACATTTTTACATCCTTGTCCAAAGTATTGTGATCGCGAAGGCTCACCATTTGTGCAAACCTCAACCAGTGGCCTGCTTGTCCGGTAGAGCGAGGTCCATCGCGCATAAATTCAATAGTTGATTTTCTTGTATGATCCAAATTTGCATTGAAATCTACAACCTCTTGTACCTCATCTTTTAGTTGGGTTGAACCGTATTTTGGAAAATCCGGCGCTCTAAACTGTGAGGAAGATTTGAGCCCATAGGGTTTTACTCTATACCAATGCGGAGTTAAAAAATTGACGAGAAATGTATCACCTTTTTCATTCACAAAAGGCAAAGGATGCCAACGATCAGGATCTACTACATTTTTATAAGTGTTGACAGATTTGTAAAAGGTGTAATCCGAATAAGAGTTCTCATCTCCTCCTATTTCATCCCCCAATTGATTGGCACCATCATGATGTCTATAATCCAGTATTGTTTTCGCTACAAGATTTCCTATATTCTGCGCCGTTGAAATCTCATTAGTGTTATTATTTAAAACAAAACCAAATTCATGAAAAACTTTATTGATGTAATCTTTGTCCATAGGATACAGATCCAATAAGACTTGATAAACAGCATAACTTATTGCTGTTTCTTTATTTTTTTGAGTACATTCGCTAATAGGAATTCTAATATTTGCATTCAGATCGCTGCATTTTGCATTCTGATCAAATGATGCCCAAGCATCGTACATAGCATGAACTACAATACCCAGTTGTCTTG
>DEQQ01000045.1 GCA_002360455.1 Saprospiraceae bacterium UBA3362 | reverse complement strand
ATTCCTTTTTTACCATTACAGGTTCGGGGAGTCCGGTTGAAAAATTTGATGGAGATGCGCTTGTTCAAGCTGAGCCTGATGCTTCCTCATTTCCAAGTGGCGGTCTACGAGCTACATTCGAGGCTCGAGGATACACTGCTTGGGATCCTATGTCACCGGCCTTTATAATGGATATTGCCGGATCAAAAACACTATGTGTTCCTACGGTTTTTATTTCATATACCGGAGAGGCATTAGATCACAAAGCCCCATTACTGCGCTCTATAGAAGCATTGGATAAAGCAGCGACAAGTGTAGCAAGATATTTTGATCGCTTTGTAAACAAGGTCAACGCTACTCTTGGATGGGAGCAGGAATATTTTTTGATAGACAAAGCGATGTATTATGCACGTCCGGATTTGATGGCGAGTGGTCGTACCGTATTCGGTCGAGGCCCTGCCAAAGGACAACAGTTGGAAGACCATTATTTTGGTGCAATTCCGGAAAGAGTATATTCATTTATGGTAGATCTGGAAATGGAATGTCATAAGCTTGGAATACCGCTTCGTACAAGACATAATGAGGTAGCTCCAAGCCAGTTTGAGTGTGCGCCTATGTTTGAGTTTGCCAACATTGCAGTGGATCACAATTCGCTTCTCATGGATCTTATGGATCGTGTTGCGAGAAGACATCATCTGATAGTTTTACTGCACGAAAAACCGTTTGCAGGAATAAACGGATCCGGAAAACACAATAACTGGTCTATGGGTACGGACACAGGAACAAACCTTCTTAGTCCAGGAAAAACACCACGCAACAACCTTCAGTTTCTTACTTTCTTTGTAAACACGATCAAAGCAGTGCATGACAATGCAGATCTTCTTCGTGCATGCATCGCAGCAGAAAGCAACGACTATAGATTGGGCGCCAATGAAGCCCCGCCTGCTATTATTTCTGTATTCATTGGGGAGTATCTGACCAAAGTTCTGGAAGCTATAGAAAAACGAGCAGACAATGATCTCAAAGAAGATGAAGAAAATGATCTTAAGCTTGACATTCACAAGATGATACCGGATGTGATGATGGACAATACCGATCGCAACAGAACTTCGCCTTTTGCATTTACCGGAAATAAATTTGAGTTTAGAGCTGTCGGTTCATCAGCTAATTGCGCTGACCCTATGATGGTCCTCAACAGCATCGTTGCCAATCAGCTGAATGATTTTAAATCCAAAGTAGATAAGTATATTGATGCAGGTGATAAAAAAGATACTGCCATTCTAAAAGAGTTACGAGCATGCATTAAATCATGCAAGGCGATTCTTTTTGAAGGCGATAACTATAGCGACTCCTGGGCAAAAGAAGCTGCTAAAAGAGGATTGCCTAATATTAAAACTACGCCATTAGCTTTGGATTCTTACGCAAGCAAAAAAGCGCACAGTTTATTCAGCAAATTGAATATTCTTTCTGAAAAAGAATTAGAGGCAAGACATGAAATTCATTTGGAAAACTACATTAAAAAAGTAGAAATCGAATCTAGTCTTATAGAAGAACTTGTAATGAATCAAATTATTCCTGCCTGTCTTAGATACCAAACGGATCTGTTTAGAAATATAAAAACCGGTATTGAGGCCGGGCTTGGAAAAACGGCTTTAAAATTACAAAATAATTTGGTGAATGAAACCGGAAATCATCTTGAAGCTATTTCAAAAGGGATAGAAAAGATGAAAGCAGAACGTAGTAAAGCGCATATACAGAAAACCACAAGAGACAAAGCCATCTATTTGTGCGATAAAGTAAAACCTTTGTTTTTAGAAATCAGAAGTCATGTGGATGATATGGAGTTGATCGTTGAGGATCAATATTGGCCATTGCCAAAATATCGTGAAATATTATTCAATAGATAAAAGATTAATACAAGTCACAGAGATACAATTTTAACCCTGTTGTGGAACTCACAACAGGGTTTTTTAATTTGAAAAAAAAATGGAGTTGCAATCCACCATTTAAATCCTCTTAACATCCAAATAATAACAAAGTATGTATCCTGTTCTCGTATAATATTTGTCCAATTTGAGCTTGTTTTCTTTTACTGTATTTCGCCTGAATGATGGCCGAACCGCTAAGGACTTCCTGCTGCAAACACAGTTGTCTTAATAACGGGCCTACAGGGTCAGGACTTATTTAATACGAAATTTTTCGTATATTTTTCATTTGGATCAAAACTTGTTTGTATCTTGCCCTTCTTTTCACTAAATATCTTGTTTATGGTTTATAAAATTTTAAAATGGATCGGAATTGTACTTTTAGCATTACTGGTTATCGGATTTTTACTTCCGGGAAAAGTACATATTGAACGCATGGCCACGATCAATTCAAAGCCCTCTACAATTTTTCAATCCATAAACGATCTTCATCAATGGAACAAATGGTCTCCATGGATACAATATGAACCGGATATGCAAATTGAGTATCAAAATGGAGGAATCGGAAAAGGATCTTCCTATACATGGGTTGGGAAAAAAATGGGCAAAGGAAAAATGTCAATTACCGAATCATCCGCCCAACAGATTGTAACTTCATTGGAGTTTGAAGGAATGGGTTCTGCCAATACAACATTTTCATTTAGCCCTGATGGTTCAAAAACAAAAGTAAAATGGGCATTCGACTCCGATGATCATGACAGTCCAATCTACATGAAGCCCGTAGGAAGAATCATGAATCTATTCATGGATGGAATGTTGGGAAAGGATTTCGAAAAAGGCCTAAAAAATTTGGAGGAGTATGTTCAAAAAATTTCGACCAAAGAGGAAGGATATGTAGAATATATTATGGAAGTTCAGCTTCCCGAAACTCATTACTTCAAAACTCAAATGCAATCTAAATTTAATGAGATTGGAATGAATTTAGGCAACATGTACAGTAAACTTGGAAAAAGCATCCTCGACAAAAAACTCAACGTTGCGGGTCCACCTCTCGGACAATTTCCCGACTATACTCCCGGAGATTCGATTGCAAATGTAATAGCCATTTTGACCACTGATAAAAAATGTACAGACAAGTGTGATAAAGAAGTTCAATGCGGAACTTGGCCTCTACGCAAGGCAATTAAAGCAAAGTATTTAGGACCTTATGAAAACAATTCTATCGCATACCAAGCTATAGAACAATATATGAAAGAAAAAAATCTAACTCCATTAGATTTTCCGTATGAAGAATATGAGTCGGATCCAATGGAAGAAAAAGACCCAATGAAAATTATAACCAATGTGTATTGGCCCATTAAATGATCCGTTGGTTTAAAAAATATTCTTATTCATCGATTTGATTCTTAAGTATTTTATCGAAATCTCATTTTTGTAACTCATAAAAAACAATACCAATGCGTTTATATTTTAGTTTATTTTGCATGCTCTTAAGTTTGGGCAATTTTGCACAAGTGAAGGTAAGTTCTGCTACTTTCGGATCAATGGAAGCTCGTGCCATGGGACCCGGAACCATGAGTGGAAGAATTACTGCTATTGAAGGAGTAAATTCCGAACCAAAAATTATTTATGTAGGAACAGCAGGTGGAGGGATTTGGAAATCGACGAATGCAGGGGCTTCATACAAAAGTATTTTTGATAAATATTGTCAATCCATTGGTGCTTTAGCAATAGATCAGCAAAATCCTAAAACAATCTACGCAGGCACCGGTGAGAGCAATATGAGAAACTCAGTATCTATAGGTGTGGGAGTTTACAAATCTTCTGATGCCGGAGAAAACTGGAATTTCATAGGACTTGACAGTACAGAACATATTTCGAAGATTGTTATTGATCCAAAAAATTCTAATATTCTTTATGTTGCTGCTCCCGGAGCGCTTTGGTCTGACAGTCAACACCGAGGTCTTTATAAATCTACCGATGCAGGAAAAACTTGGGACAAAGTACTTTTCATCGATGACAAAACAGGTTGCGCGGATGTTTTGGTGGATCCAGAAAATCCCAATATAGTGTACGCCAGCACTTGGCAATTCAGACGCACTCCGTATTCATTTAATTCCGGAGGTAAAGGTTCTGCATTATACAAATCTACAGATGGTGGAAAAAACTGGAAGAAAATTTCTACCGGATTGCCCACCGGAGATTTTGGAAGAATAGCAATGGCATTGGCTCCAAGCGCACCATCCAACATGATAGCGATTGTTGAAAGTAAAGAAACGGGATTGTATATTTCTTCTGACGCAGCTGAATCTTGGAAAAAACAAAGTGCTCCGTTCAATGTCGTCGCAAGGCCTTTTTATTTCTCTACTATAGCCATTGATCCAAAAGATCCTAAGCGTGTGTATCGTCCGGCATTTAATTTTTCTTATTCTGATGATGGCGGTTATTCTTTTAATGATGCAAGCAATGACGGAGGATGGGTACACAGTGACCATCATGCATTGTGGATAAATCCTAACAACACATCACAGATGTATTTGGGTACCGATGGTGGTGTTTATATTTCTAATGATCGAGGAGCAACATTTATATTTTGTGGCAATCTTCCGGTAGGACAATTTTATCATGTAGCCATAGATCATGCAGAGCCTTATAGAATCTATGGAGGCTTGCAGGATAATGGGTCTTGGATTGCACCCAGTGAAAAACCCGGTGGCATTGGCAACGGAGATTGGCAAGGCTTGTATTGGGGAGATGGTTTTTGGACAGTGCCGGACCCAAATGATCTGAACACAGCTTATGCAGAGTATCAGGGTGGAAATATGGCCAGAATAGATTTGCACAATTTCAAAGCTTATTCTATCCAGCCTAAAGAACAAGAGGGTGACGGAAAGTTGCGATGGAATTGGAATACGCCGATAGTGGCGGGAAAAAAAGCACTGTATGTTGGATCTCAATATTTATACAAATCCATAGACCAAGGAAAAAATTGGGAAAAGATATCCAAGGATCTAACCACCAATGACAAGAAAAAACAAAATCAAGAAGAATCAGGAGGGCTCAGTGCCGATAATACAAGTGCAGAAAATCATTGCACTATTTTTACAATAGAAGAATCGCCTGTAGACGATCAGATCATTTGGGTAGGTACCGACGATGGAAATCTACAGTACACCACCAATGGGGGTAAATCATGGACAAATGTGTCCACAAATTATGCAAAAGCAGGAATTCCAAATCAAACTTGGATTAGCAGCATTCATTGTTCTTCGTTTGACAAAAATAGATTGTTTGTGAGTTTTGACAATCACATGTATGGTGACCACAAAACTTATCTAGCTCAATCTAATGATATGGGAAAAACCTGGACTGCATTTGAAAGTAAAGAATTCAAAGGATTTGCTCATAAGATTATTCAAGATCATGTAAATCCCAATTTACTTTTTGCCGGAACAGAGATGGGATTGTATTGCTCTATAGATGGAGGAGCTCAATGGTTTAGGCTCAAAAATGGAGTGCCAGATATGGCCTTAGTAAGAGACATGCAGATCCATAAAGATAAGGCTGTTTTGATCGTTGGAACTCATGGAAGAGGGATTTATATTTTTGATAATATCACAGCATTGCGATCAATGACTCCTGAGATGATCAATCAAGAAATTGTATTTTTGAAACCAAAAAATATTGTTTTGAGCACCGGAAAATATGGTGGCGGTTCACCCATGGGAAATGGATGGATGGTTGATAATCCGGAAAACATTCCTCCATTTCAGTATTATCTCAAAGAGAGATTGATGAGTGGAAAAGTAAATCTGGAAATTTTTGATGCTGAGGGAAAATTGATCACAAGTTTACCGGGACAGGCAAGAAAAGGAATCAACAAAATTTATTGGAATCTCAGAATGAAACCACCTAAAGTTGCAGAAGGTGGAACAAAATTAGATTTTGGAGGATTTACCTCTCCGCAGGTATTGCCCGGCGTTTACACTTTGAAACTAAGTGTTGGAGATAAAGTATTTACTGAAACTATTACGATTGTTCATGAAGACAGAAATGATTACAAATTTGAAGATCGAATATTGCAGCATGAGATCGGAATGAGATTGTACAATTCTCACGAACAACTTGCTAAAGTAGTGGACAATATCAATACACAACAAAAACAAATTTCTTCAACGAAAGAAAAAATTAAATCTTCAAAAAACAAATCTTATGCAGATGAATATCATCAAAAACTAGAAGAACTTCGGACCAGTCTATTGGCGAGTAAACAAAAATCCTTGTTTGCCGACGAAGAAAAACTGAGAGAAAAAATAACGGATACGTATGGTCAAGTTGTAGGAGAAGAACAAAGACCATCCAATATGATTATTGAGCGATCTAAAACATTAGAAAAGTTAGTAGATCAATCCTATGAAGATCTTCAAAAGATTACAAAAAAATACAGTTCGCAATTTGATCGGATTTTACAAGAAGAAGGACTGAGCGACGGAAAAAAACCATAATCCAAGGCGCTACAATAATTTTAAAAAAGTCATTCATTCTCCTCAATGAATGACTTTTTTTTTATTTTGATTTGAATACTTTAATCATTAAATTTTGATTTGGCGCATTCTTCAAAACATCTTCGTTGAGCTCATAGAGATAAGCAGGATGTGAAATAAAATGCGCTGATTGAAATACCAATGGTTTAATCAAGGAATCAAACTCCGGAACTTGCCAAATCGGATTAACAACATTAGGCATTGCAGCATTGTAAAAAATATAATGCGACGAAGTATCCATTGAAATCTGCTTATTACCGGGAGGAGTTGCAAAATAATAATTTACTTTAAACTCATTGACAGTTTCATAATTTTGCTGACCTTCATAGAGAACTAGATCATACTCAAATCCTCTTGATTTGGATTCTAAAAATTGAGCCAATACATCTCGCGGATATGCCAATTTACTAAATTCGGTATAAAATTGAAAATAACTTGCGATGGAGACAGCAACAAAAGTTATTACTATTCCCCCTTTGAATTTTTCGTTACTATTTTTGATACTTCCGACCATCAAAATCAGTAGTATTGGCAACAATTGAAAAATAAGTCTTCCATACATTATTTTGCACTGTGTTGCCCAGCCCAACACACTGTGAGCTCCAATAAAAAAGAATATGAGCCCGGCAAGAATCAAGAGTTTTGTATCTCTTCTTTGGTAAATTGGAACCATAAGAAAAAGGGCCCAAAACAAAAAACAACTCCCAAACAAAATCCCGATGGCACCATTTGCATTTACAAAATAATCCTTGAAATAGAGTAATGTATTCTTATATCGAAGACCATTTTCATAAAGATAGTTGGATCCTCCAGTAATAAAATCATTAAAGAAATGGGTTCCACCACTTAGAGCCAATACTTCTAAAACAAGGAATGCCAATACAACACCCATTATTATTTTTGAAGCATATTGAACCACCGGTTTCCAACTTAGTCTCATTTGCATTCTGTCATTTAAAATCATAATATGACAACATAAGGCGTAAAACCAATAGGCAGGATACACCAGTAGGATGAAAACTGAAGTTGCAGAAAGTAAGATGACATTTCTAAACTTCGCATGATTCAATAATAACAGATTCCACAGTAATAGACTAAGTTCGTAAGGAAGCATATGCCTGAGATAAAAACTTGAGCCTGGAAAAAAAGCAATTATAACCAGAGAAAGAACAGCTAATCTATGTTCGAATTGAAAATGATAAATCAAAAGCTTATAAAAACTCCAAAGATACAAAACGTGGATTACAACATTGATTGCCTGAACTGCAGTCAAGCTCATAACAGATCTTGGATCCCAATGAAATATAAAGTATAAAATGGCCTGCAATAAATATTGTGGAAAATGCAGTAACGGCAATATTGGTCGGGCTCCCAAATTAAAACAATACCGAATTGCTTCAGCCCATTGCCCGTCCGATAGTGCATACCATGCATGGAATCCATGCCAATATCTTGACTCATCTGCCATAGAGCTCGCCCCCTTCCCTATCAACAGCAGAGAAAATAAAAAAACAAACATTAAAACAATAGAAACTGAATAGGATTTAATCCTATCGAGAAGAACAGAAGCAATAAATTTTAAACCATTCAAAATTAATGATCAAATTGGATCACAATAATAACTATTCCCTTTTGAAATGGAGCAAAAATAAAAAAGCAAAATGATGATTCATGCTTGTTTTAGTCAAGAAAAAACAAGCTAAAACGAGAACTTCTTAATAAAACAAATGACTTAAATTCCAAGATATTGCTTGAGCAACTTGGATCTGGTCGTAGAGCGAAGCTTATTAATTGCTTTGTCCTTGATTTGTCGTACCCTCTCCCGAGTTAATCCAAACTTATCTCCAATGTCTTCCAAAGATTCCGGATGTTCGACTCCTAAGCCAAAGTACAGTTTGATCACATCTGCCTGTCTATCTGTAAGAGTTCCTAAGGCACGTTCTATCTCTCTACGCAAAGAATCCTTGTATTCTAATGAAGCATCAGTAGCAGGAGTAGAATCGTTTTCCAAAACATCCAATAATGAATTATCCTCTCCCTCCACAAAAGGAGCATCCATGGAAACGTGTCTTGCAGCAACTCCTAGAGTGGTTTCAACTTCTTCTGTAGGAATTTCAAGTAAGGTAGCCAATTCTTCCGGAGAAGGCTCTCTTTCGTATTCTTGCTCAAGTTCTGAGAATGCTCTATTGATTTTGTTAAGAGACCCAACTTTATTGAGAGGCAATCGCACAATACGGCTTTGTTCTGCAAGTGCCTGTAGAATGGATTGACGAATCCACCACACAGCATAAGAAATAAACTTAAAACCTCTGGTTTCATCAAATCGCTGTGCAGCTTTAATCAAACCCAAGTTCCCTTCATTGATCAGGTCAGATAGGGAAAGTCCTTGATTTTGATATTGTTTAGCTACAGATACTACGAATCTCAGGTTTGCCTTGGTTAGTTTTTCAAGAGAGATTTGATCTCCCTGTTTGATTTTTTTAGCTAAATCCACCTCTTCTTCAGGAGTAAGGAGGTCCACCTTGCCTATTTCTTGAAGATATTTTTCAAGCGACTGGCTTTCGCGATTCGTAATAGACTTGGTAATTTTCAGTTGCCTCATGCTTTCCCGAAATTTTATATTTTATTGTAAATCAATATTTTAATTCAAATAATAGCTTGTCTTTCGCTTCTTTGGTCACCAGAAGAGCAGATCTTCATTGGTTTAAAGAAAAAGAATTAATGTTTTTTTAATAAAAAATGTTCATAAAATTTCTAAAAAATATAGAAACAATTTTAATATTGCCTGTCTAAAAGTACAAAAACCAAAGAATGGCAAGAGTTCAAGTTCAGGTAGATTTTATGTTTAAGGCTTCGCCTTCCATAATCTATTTATTTATCACACAGGCAACTTGCTTTGTAAGATGGTTTTGTGATGAGGTAGATAATGTTGGAGATCGCTATACTTTTTCTTGGGATGGATCAGAAGAAATAGCTACTATGATCATGGACATTGAAGATGAATTGGTCAAGTATCAATGGGATGATAGACCGGATGAATTTCTTCAATTCAGAATTTACAAAACAGATATTACCAACGAGACTATATTGGAGATTACAGATTATTGTGATGATGACGAGGTCAAAGAGACCAAAGATATATGGGAGATGTACATCAAAAAACTGAAGGCCTCCTGTGGCGGTTAAGTACCAAAAATTGGATTTAGCTTAATCTTTGGTCAAAAAGTAATAGGCTGCAGTGGTATAAAAATTCCTCACCCAAGGAATGGAAGACATAAAGGAGTTCCACACTCTTTCCTTCAACCCAAATTTGTATTTGTAGATTGGGTTTGTAAAGTACAAAATCCTCTTCAAAGTTTTGAATCCCGCTCGATTTGTTATGCGTTCAAATCGCTCGATACTTATTCCGCAATCTTTAATTTCAAGATATTCGTTCAAGCTGGCTTCTGTTTCTTTGCCCCAAATCAATATTTGCCTGTAGATGGCTTTTGGCAATAAATGGAACCATGGCAACCGACTCAATATTTTTGATCTGCAGACTTGTTGATGACCTCCAAATGGCATTTGCCAAGGTGGAAAACCAAAAAATAAAATTCCTCCGGGTTTGAGATATTCCTTAAGTACAGGAATAAATTTTTCTTGATTTGGAATATGCTCAATAACATCTTTTAGAAGAATAATATCAAAGGGACCACCAAAATCCTTCTGAACATCGATATCATAAACATTCTTGCTGATAAATCTCAGTTGACCTGATGCCACCGCTTCTGGCTGAAAATTTTTTGCAGATTCTATTCGCAAAGGACTCAAATCTAATCCTACACATTCACAAGAACGTTCGACAAATGCTTTTAAAACCCCTGCTTCGGCACAGCCCAATTCAAGCACTCTAGTTTTTGAATCAACGGAAATCATTTTATCTAAAATAGGCATTATGGAATCTCTCGATGTCCAATATTGCATATTAAAATAATGCTTTAGATCTTGGTGAAATTCGTACATTATTGTCCTTTGAATTGTGCCTTTCGTTTATCTAAAAATGCTGAAATCCCTTCCTTGCAATCTTCGGATACCATAAGATGTCCAAAACGATCAGATTCAATAGAAAATGCTCCAATGCTGTGTTCGTAATAGGCATTCACGCATCTCACAATCTGCGCAATGGCAAGAGGTGCTTTAGCTGATATTTTATTGATCAGTTCGATGCATCTAGGGATTAGTTGATCCGGCTCAACTACATAATTTACCAATCCTAGTCTATATGCATCTTGAGCATCTATCATATCACCGGTCATCAATAACTCAATAGCTTTTGATCTGCCTATATAACGGACCAATCTTTGTGTTCCGCCATATCCGGGGATCAGCCCAAGATTGACCTCCGGCTGACCAAATCGCGCATTGCTAGAAGCCATCCTCAAATGGCATGCCATGGCCAATTCACATCCACCTCCCAAGGCAAAACCATTTACTGCTGCAATGGTAGGTATTTCGAGCTGTTCTAGTTCATCAAAAACAGCCAATCCATCCTCGGCCAAAGATCTAGCCTGAATTTCGGACAAACCAACAAACTCACTGATATCTGCACCGGCTACAAATGCCTTAGGCCCTGCTCCGGTGATGATAAGACCCTTGTACTTATTTAAGTTGTTCTTGACCTCTTGAATTTGCTCTTTAAGATTCTGAATAACTTCTCTGTTAAGGGCATTGAGAGAAGACTCCCTGTTGATGGTCAGTATACAGATATCCTGTTCAAGAGAACGATTGATTGACATATTAGAAATAATTAAATATTGGCACAAAAATAGCCAGATTGGGCAAAAGAATGAGAAATAGAAGCGTAAACTGTCTAATTCCTTGGTGCGTTCACTAAAAATTTGCAAATTCAACTGGCTAAGTCGTTACATTTACAAATAATTTTAGCAGATGCATCAAAAATCAGCTCAATTTAATGAAGAAAATGGGCTGAATTTTATCATTTGGTTTCGACTCAGACGTTGTAAATTTGTACCACTTTTATAAAATTTTACCACATAAAATGAAAAAAATTCTTCTTTGGTGCGGAATCCTATTCCTCATGCAGAACTTATGGGCTCAAAAAAACCCGGATCTTAACATGAAAATCATAGCCCACGTTCCCGGATTGGGAAGCGGGTGTTGGCATTTTGTCGATAAGAATGGAATAGAATACGCAGTCATCGGAACTACATCTTCACTGGACATTTATAGTCTCGAAGATCCTACAAAGCCTATTTTAAGAAAAACTGTCCCGGGTGTCAATACCATTTGGAGAGAAGTTTTTGCTTATAAAAATCATATTTATGCAGTGACCGATCAAAATTCCGACGGCTTGATTATAGTAGATATGACCAATGCTCCAATGGATATTAAATCAAAATTTTGGACTACTACAGTAACAGCCGGAGGGCAGACTGAACAAATCACCACCTGTCATACCAATTTTGTAGATGAAAAAGGAATTCTGACACTGCATGGCTGCAGACCTTGGCAAGGGGTTCTTTTCTTTGACGTAAATCAGGATCCCAACAATCCTAAATTTTTGGGTTCAGAGACTGTTCGATATTGTCATGATATGTTTATGAGAGGAGATACAATGTTTACTTCTGATATATATGAAGGACTTTGTACAATCTATGATGTAAAGGACAAAACGAATGTTAAGGAGTTGGCTTCTATAAAAACTCCATTTAGTTTCAACCACAACTCTTGGAGATCCGATGACGGAAAATACATTTTTACAACAGATGAGGTAGAGGAAGCTCCTGTTACTTCTTACGATATTTCTGACTTGAACAATATTAAATTATTAGATAAATACAAGCCGGCAGATACAGATGGCCTTGGCGTAATCGGACATAATGTACGTTATTTAGACGGTTATATTATTACCTCCTATTATACAGACGGAGTTAAAATTTGTGACGCACACAAACCTGATAACATTGTAGAAGTAGGAGCAGTAGACACCTATCCGGGTGGCGACGGAGGATTTTTTGGTTGTTGGGGTGTAAGCCCTTATCTCCCTTCCAAAACAATCATCGCCTCTGATATGCAAGGTGGCTTGTTCATAATTAAACCCACATATGTAAGAGCAGCCTATTTTGAAGGATTGGTTTTGGATAGCTTGACTAATGATCCGATTCAAGATGCTAAAGTGGTAATAAAAGAAAGCAGAATTAATAAAAAGTTTTCTAATGCTAAAGGTGAATTCAAAACTGGCTATCATGAGCCGGGCGTTTTTCAGGTTGAATTTTCTCATCCGGATTATATCACTAGAACAATCGATGTACAATTCACGCGAGGAGTGGTCAACTTACAAAATGTAAAATTACTAAAAAAACAAACCGAATCTTTTGTCGTTGAGGTAGTGGATGAAGCTACAGGAGAAGTATTGCCAAATGCAAAAATTGTAATGTTCAACAACAATAGAAAATCGACCGCTACCACAAACTTACAAGGAAGTGCGACTATGCAAATTTTCAATGAAGGAATTGATTATACAGTGGTTGCCGGAAAATGGGGATACAAGGAATCCGAGCTAAAAGTGAACTTAAATTCATCTGTTCGTAAAATAAAAATAGCGGTCAGCAAAGGCTATAAAGATGATTTTATTTTAGATCAAGGATGGACAGTTTCTGGAACTGCCAGCACAGGATTATGGGTAAAAGCAAAACCATTAGGCACACAGAATGATGACGGTAGTTTATCACAAACCGACTTGGACTTGATAAATGATATAGGAGATGAATGTTATGTCACAGGAAATTCCAGTACTGATGTTGCAGCAGATGATGTCGACAATGGTTACACCATTTTAAAAAGTCCGTCAATGGATTTGACCAATTATTCTACAGCTCAATTAAACTATTCTACATGGTTCACCAATGGAGGTGGTAGATCTACTCCAAATGACAAAATGGAAATCTGGATAACCAATGGAACAGATTCTCTTTTATTAGAAACTATAAATAAATCCATCCCAAGTTGGAACTCAAGCAATATTGTATTGACTAATAAAATTAAATTTACAGACAAAATGACTCTGTATGTTTATATAGCAGACAATGATCCCGGACACCTTGTAGAAGGAGGATTTGATGGATTTTTAGTTACAGGTAATACCATTATCGGAACCAATGATAAAGCAATAGACGATATTAAATTGATTGCTCAGCCTTCAGTTTTTAAAGACGAAACGACCATTGAATATAATCTTGATTCAAGAAAAGATGCTGTTCTTTCGATTATCAATTTAGAAGGCAAAATTATTTCCTCAACAAGACTTTTCCAATCGAGTGGAAATATCAAAATAGGACGTGAATTTCCTGTCGGATTATACCAAATAATCCTTACATCAGAAAAAGAATCAAAAGCAATTAAAGTTTCTAAGCAGTAATAGGTCAATTTTAAAAATAAAAAGAGCCAATTCGAATCCGAGTTGGCTCTTTTTATTTTTTATCAATAACTCTAATTGATCTCCTCCTACTTTAGTCTATTGTTTGTTCAGTGAGATTAAAAATTTTCTTTACCATGCTAACAATGGTTGTAGCCAAAATGGCCCCAAATACCGCCAAAGCAATATCTTTTTGAGCATCCCAAACATCGCCTTGCGTTCCCAAATACGCTGCACCTTGAGCTTGAAAAAAAACATCTGCTACAGCCCACTCTATCAATTCATATAAGGCACTTACCGACAAAGTAATCTCTATAGGCAAAGACCAAGATACCCATTTGGGAAAACTTAACCAATTGAGAAATGCCTCTCTAAGAGGATAAGCCAAAAGAAAACCAAAAGAAAAGTGTACCAACCGATCATAGTGATTTCGTTCAAAACCAAAGAAATCCTTCATCCAATAACCAAATGGATTTTCTGCATAAGTATTCATAGCACCATACACATGCAGCGATATATAAACAAACATAAGAAGATAGGATAAGTCACTGAACTTGTATCTTCTGTAAGACAATATTAAAAAAATAATAAATAAAAATGTCAATCCATTTTCCAAAAACCAATTGGCTAAATCAGTGGTGTTGAGAAAAGTCCAAATCCAAAGAACAAAAAATAATCCTAAGAATATCCACAACAATGGATTTTGCTTAAAGTGAATCTTGTGATGGGAAATCGCTACAGTAAATTTCATTGAATAAAGTTTTACTAATTTTTAAAAATGATCACTCCATAGCCGACACTCTCCCGATATTGACGTTTATCTAAACATCAAAATCAATGCTTACTTCATCAGATTCGGGATAAGATTGACAGGTCAAAATATATCCATTCGCAATTTCATCCGGTTCCAAACCGTAATTCACATACATATTGACCTTGCCCGACAATAATTTTGCTTTACAAGTACAGCAAACTCCACCCTTGCAAGCGTAAGGCAAATTAGCTTTGTTTTTTAATGCCGCATCCAAGATAGAATTTGTGTTGAATTCTAAATTAAAATTCATAGTCCTTCCATCGAGCTTCAAATTCACCATGCAATTCCCATCCTTGTGCACGATGGCCGATTTTGGTTTGCTTACAGCCGCAATACCAAACAATTCAAAATGAATCTGATCATCTCTCAAGCCCTTGGTAATAAATTCATTTTTTAAATCCAAAATCATGGCCTCCGGGCCACACATAAAAATTTCCTTAATTTTATTTAGGTCAAACAACTTCTTATCAAATGCTCGAATTTTTTGAACATCGATTCGACCGTAAAATAACTCTTCTTCAACAATTTCTTGACTTAGAATAAAATGAAGACTAAGTCGATCAACAAATTGATTCTTTAAATCAAGCAATTCATCTTTAAAAATAATTTGATCAGAGTTTTGATTGCCATACAATAAAAACACTGTGGCATTAGATGAATGCAATATGGTTTTGATCATAGAAATTACAGGTGTAATACCACTCCCGGCTGCAATTAATAAAAACTGATCTGTGTCTTCAATTTTTGAGGGCAAACAAAATTTGCCATTTGGCGGGAGAACTTCCAATTCATCTCCTTCATTGAGTTTTCGACAGGCGAAATTTGAAAAACGGCCACCCTCCACTTCTTTCACAGCCACTTTCCATTTGCTCTCCTCCGGAGAAGAGCACAAACTATAAGATCTCCTTAATTCTTCGTTTTGAATCGAAGCAATAAAAGTTAAATACTGCCCTGAAACATATTGAAACTCAGTTTGGAGTTCTTTGGGAATCTCCAATTCTATAGAAACAGCCTGATCTGTCTCTTTAATAATTTTTTTTACTTTTAACCTGGCTGAATGTATCATACCCTCAAATATACAACATTATAGATCAAACTCCAATGTATCTCCCACTCTTAATTGACCCGATTGAGAAGATTTTTTATCTTTGGCATTCACCTTTAGCAATGAGACTGCTTCGATTTTATTGCCAATGGCTTTCCATCCTTTGACATCAACAAATTCATGCAGAGTCAATATTTCTTCCATTTTTTCTGATTTCATCTTGTAGGAAAAATAGACTTCCGGATTTTCTTCTGCACTTGCCCAATACAGTTTGCTGTCTTTATGAGCAGTGATAAATTGGAATCTCTGATTGTAAGAGCTGGTTTCAACCTTAAATCTTTTGGCCATTGACCATTTTTTTTCTCCTTCAAAATAAACAGCAGAGATGACCACCTCTTCATTATATTTAGAAACTTCCATTACTTCCTCATAAGAATATCGATTATTAATATCGTATTCTGAAACTTCGTAAAACCCATTTTTATAGAGAATAAGAAGTAAATCACCTTTGTTAAGACCCCCTAAAAATTTTCCTCGCCCATCAGAATTTAATCTACCCGAAGCTTCATCATACCAAACTTGCTGTGACCCAATGGTGGATTTTCCTTTTTCTTTAAGTTGAATTTTTCGCACAGGATATTTGGTCACTATATTTCCCATAGAACTTCTGGATTTGATTTCCAGCTCTGCAAAGTTGAAATCAAATTGCTTAATCTTTGCGCTACATCCCTGCGTTAAAAAAACTGAAACAATTTCTGCCTCAGCTTCAGGATTTGCTGAGAAATACAATGTTTTTGATTTAGGATGACCTTTGCTCAAATCATACTCTTTGTCCCTTGTAATCCCTGTAACATTAAATCGCTTGGCCATTGCTCTCCCTGTCTCGCCATCCAAATATATCATGTTATAGGTGGTTCTCTCATCGGCTTTTTTCCATACATCCACATGTTTGAGATCTTTACCTACAAATGTTTTTTCCGAAATTCTGGTGACCATAAATTTGGCATCACCACGAAACGCTATTACATCATCCAATTCCGAACAATCCTTAATAAACTCATCTTTCTTCAAACCGTAACCTACAAATCCTTCTTCTCGATTTACATAAAGCTTGGAATTGTTTGCTACAACTTGAGATGCTTGTATTGCTTCAAACTCCATGAGCTTTGTCTTTCTTTCTCTTCCCTTTCCGTATTTAGTCAACAGATTCTCATAATAGGCTATTGTAAAATCTGTAATATTGTCAATATCCGATTTTACTTTTTTAAGCTCATTTTCTAAAGATTTTAATGTCTCGTCGGTTTGAAACTTATTGTACTTGGATATTTTTTTAATCTTGATTTCGGTAAGGTGAATCAGATCATCATGACTTATTTCGCGATTGAGCTTGATTCTTTTGTCAGATGCTGTTGCCTTCATAGAAGGTGTAAGAACATATTTTTTTAATCCAATATCAATAACAGACAATACCTGTTCGAAGCTTGTACACTCTTCTATATCTCTGTATATTCTGTTCTCTATAAATATTTTTTCCAACGAAGTGAGATGCCACTTTTCTAAAATTTCGGCCTTTTTTATCTCCAGCTCATTAAGCAATAATTGCTTGGTATTTTCTGTGTTGATTCTCAAGAGTTCATTGACTTTCAAGAAGACTGGTTTGTCATTGATGATGACACAGGCATTAGGAGAAATAGAAAGCTCACAAGATGTAAAAGCATACAATGCATCCACTGTCACTTCCGGCGAAACGCCCGGTTGCAGCTCAATAAGAATTTCTACATCTCTTGCCGTATTGTCAGAGACGGTTTTGACTTTGATCTTGCCCTTATCTGCTGCTTTTACAATAGACTCAATCAAACTGCCTGTAGTTATTCCGTAAGGCAGTTCTCGAATTGCAATTGTTTTTTTATCTACTATTTCAATCTTTGCTCTGATTTTGACTTTGCCGCCTCTTATCCCCTGTTGGTAATCGGCAACATCAATTGAACCTCCGGTTTCAAAATCAGGAAAAATCTCCACTTTTTTCCCTTTTAGAATTTGAATGCTTGCCTTGATGAGTTCATTAAAGTTATGAGGTAATATTTTTGTTGCAAGACCCACAGCAATCCCTTCAACTCCTTGTGCCAACAAAATTGGAAACTTCATGGGAAGGGTAATTGGTTCTTTTTTTCTTCCGTCATAAGAAAGTTGCCATTTTGTAGTCTGAGGATTGAACGCAACATCAAGAGCAAATTTGGTGAGCCGAGCTTCTATATATCGAGGAGCTGCTGCAGAGTCACCTGTTCTTACATCACCCCAGTTGCCTTGAGTATCTATCAATAAGTCTTTCTGACCCAAATTAATCAATGCCTCACCTATTGCAGAGTCACCGTGAGGATGAAACTGCATGGTCTGTCCTATCATATTGGCCACCTTATGATAGCGGCCATCTTCTGCCTCGTACATGCTGTGCAAAATTCTTCGCTGTACAGGCTTCAAACCATCTTCTATGGCTGGAACAGCACGCTCCAAAATCACATAAGAAGCATAATCCAAAAAATAATCCTGATACATGCCATCAATGGTCACGATATGGTCTCCTCCTGCCTGAGGGCTTCCGGTATTCATACTATGCTGGTTTTGAATTTTCGCAAAATTAATTATAAAAAAGAACATATTAAAAATAATTCTCATGTATTTTGATCATTTCAATTAATCCTTGAACCTCAATATGTTCGATGCCTAACATGAAAAAATAAAATCGCCTGTCCGTCATTTTCCTTCAGATTAACTAAAAATAAACGAACTATTGAAGCTCAGTATTTACTTTTGCGGACTTATAGATTGATAAGCTTTTATGTTGCTATCTTCCTTAAAAAGGATAACAAGTTCCGGGAATTATATTCCGGAGATCGATGCACTTAGATTTATCTCCATAGTGTTGGTGGTATGCTGTCATATTAATGAGTTATTATTTGCACAGCCGGACCATTATTTTATCGAAAGTAAAGAATCGTATTCCGAACTCAATCAATGGATGAAACATGGCTATTTCGGAGTGGACATATTCTTTGCCATTAGTGGTTTTATTCTGGCTCTTCCCTTTGCAAGTTTATTCAGAAAATCAATAGAATTTCCTTCCCTTAAATCCTATTTTATCAGAAGAATAAAAAGATTGGAGCCACCATATCTCATCAGTCTTATTATCCTTTTTATAATAATCGTTTTTATTCTTAAATTGAAATCATTTCAATATTTGTTTCCCAGTTTTTTTGCCTCTTTATTTTACAGTCATAACTTCGTTTACGACAGATCTGTTTTGCCATTGGTCAACAATGTAAGCTGGAGTTTGGAAATAGAAATTCAATTTTATATCCTGGCTCCATTTTTCATTTATTTCTTGTATAAATATTTCCAATCAGAATCCAGAAAATTATTTCTCCTTTTTTTGATGATAGGCATCTGCTCTGTAAGTAAATTTTGGAAACCCTCCTTCTATTCTTTGTATGAATACTTCCATTATTTCTTGGTCGGTATCTTAACGGTCGAATTTTATTTGGATCATAGCTCAGCCAAATTTTCTTCTCATCAAAACTGGACTAAAAGCATTATCTTACTTCCTGTATTGGTTGCCATCCTTGTAGGGCTTAAGTTCTCTGATATCACCTATATGGGACTTATTCATCCTGCTCTCAAAGTTTTTCTAAGTCTTACTCAATTAAGTCTTTTATTGGTTCTATTTTATCTGAGCCTCATTGTAAAATGGTGGAATAAATTTTTTACACTATCATGGGTCTGCATAATTGGCGGAATGTGTTATTCAATATACCTTGTCCACAATCCGGTCATTTCTGCTGTAGGTTATAAATTGTTTGATGTGTATCACAACAACTTTTTTTACATTACTTACCAAATTTATTTCCCTCTTTTGTTTGTTATCGTATTGGCAGTTTCTATTCTGTATTACAAACTGGTAGAGCAACCCTTTATGAATAAGAAACAAAGTGGCTCGTAAATTTATCAATCAACCAAATTAGAATAAAATTATCCTTCTCCGGTGTTAAAAAGCGCAGTTCAATTTGTATTGGAACCAACAACCATTTGACTCATTAATATTAACATTGTTTTTTCTGATTTATAAAAAATGAATGAACATTTTTTCCATCTTGAAATCCTTACCAAGCTAATTTACAGTATAGCCCTCCTCAAATAACTTTAGCCAAAGATTATTCAAAAAAATTATTAATATCTCTCTTATTGCTTTTAGTCTTTCTACTTTCCTCCCGGGAGTGAGCTAACAGGATGATATACTGATTTCAATTCGACTTTAGCTTGATGAAACCTGTTGTTTTCCACTTTTATATCTACCAAATACCGACCAAAGGGTCAATTTCAAAACTAAAATTTTATCCTCTTTTGCAACATTAAAGTAGCGCTAAACAAACTGTGTTGTTCTGTAAAAAACAATTCTGATGATGTCCTAGAATTAAGGTCGTAAATATATTGAACTCCCAGACCCAAAGACCATTTTGAGTTCATCCTGTATCGAAGTGCTGCAGATCCCTGAGCTGCCAGTAGTCCAACTTTTCTAAAATCAAAACTTTGAATATTTTGATATTCCAATGAAGTGGATTGGATAGGCAAATAGCCGGATTGAAAATTACTGATTCCCAGATGTACCCCTCCATCAATTGTTACAGAATATTTAGTGCCAATAGACTGTTGAACTCCTACTAATAGAGGTATGCTTATCCTGTGAAATCTATTAAAAACTTTGTATTTATTCTTCACAACCTCATCTGTCAATACATCGCCATAGATTAATTTCTGTGTGCCGTCTTCATATTTTTCTATTCTTATGAGTTGATCTTTAAGAACAACCTGTCTCACTTCTTCGAACTCGTGAATCAACTTATTGAATAATACATCGGTGTACAAACCGGATTGTACTCTAATTCGCCCAAACGTTCTTCCTATAGTCAACTCTCCACTAAATCCATCCAATGGTTTTTCTACCTCCCTTCTCAAAAGAACAGAAGACTGCCGCTCAGAATTTTTCGAATTCACCGAATAAAAACTTGGACCATATCCCAATCCAATTTGTAACCAATAATTTCGTTTGCTGATTCGATCTATTTTGGGCAGCTCACTTGCCGCATTTGAATTTCCGGAGCTCTGCTGATCGATAGACACCAAAACTTTTGGAGAAGTGTCCAATGCATTTTTGGAACTTTCATCCACCAGTTCATTTTGATTTACTTCTCCGGATTTTGAAAGATCTTCCTTGTTTATTATTGGATCTGTTACATTCTCTTGATGTTGTCTGTTGTCAATGTTGATTTCATTTGCATTCTCACTTTTATTTTGATTTGGTTCTTCAACATTCTGCACAATCAACTCCTTTTGCTCTGCTTGTTCAGATTTCATCAACTCTTTGGAATCGGAAGGATTGGATTGGTTTCTATTTTCGTTTACAATTGATTTTGACTTTGTATTATCCTTATTGTTTTCAGCATACACTCGCATTTGCTGCTCTTTTGCGATCGCTATTTCTTTTGATTTTACTGTTTCTTGAGTTTGATTTTTTGAGTTAGACTCTACCATTTGAGCTTGCAAGTTTTCTGTTTTTGCATCGGTAGATTCTGTTTTTTGCTCAGTTGCAATATCAGATACAGTGGACTTTTCACTTTCTCTTTGGTTTGGTTTCTCCACCTTATCGGACGAGACAAGATTCTGTCGCTCCACCAAAAAGATTCCTGCTCCCAGGACCAACACACCGGCGAGTGAAAACAACCATAACAATCTTCTGTTATTTCGTTTTGCCTTGAGCTTGGATTCTAAAAGATTCCACTGCGCATCCAAATCAAGCTGCACATTGGGATCATCAAAATCCCCCCAATTAAAATGCTCTATTTTCTGAGGCTTCATACTTTGGCTGTATTTGCGTTAATGAAGTTTCGTAAGTATCGTTTAGCTTTGGTCAATTGAGATCTGGAAGTGCCTTCTGTAATTTTCATTTGAGCTGCTATTTGTTTATGAGACCAACCTTCCATTACAAAATAATAAAACACATCTTTATACCCTTTTGGCAATCCGTCCATTGCAGATTGAATGAGATGCGAAGGAATTTCAAGATAATCATCATCTACATCTGCAACTTCCGGCACACTTTCTATAGGCAAGGAGGAAATATGATTCCCTTTTTTAGCTCGCAACATTTGTAAAATTGTATTTACACATACTCTGTACATCCAAGCTTCAAACTTCCCTTTTTCTTCTTCATACTTTTGGATTTGGCCATACACTTTGATAAAACATTCTTGCATCATATCATCTGCTTCACTCAAATCATGAGTATATTTCCTTGCCAAAGCATGCACTTTTTTGGCATAGAGATAAAACAGTTCTCGTTCAGCTTGGAGATTTCTGTTTTGGCAACCGGATATAATTTCTTTTAAGTCCACAAGTGAACCAATGCTTAATCTAATTCAATATTATTTCAATTTTCCTTTGATATGAAAATATCCCTGATAAGTTTTTCCATTTTTTGCATCCACCAAAGTGCAAGACTTAAAATTAAATTCTACTTGTTCATTAGAATTTTTTCCTTCTTGTATTGGCTCCACTTCTCCACAATTAAAACTCTCCAAGGCAAAAACAGGATTTCCTATCACAATTGGTCTTGTTTGGGCCGATATATAGGTAGAAGATCCACTCAATTTAGCAAAAGCAAACTGATAGATAACGCTGTCTCCTTTAGCCGGTGTTGCATCAATTCCTGTAATTTTGTAGCTCTCAGCTCCTGTCCCGACATTGTATTCTATACTGACCTGATCGATAATTCTCTTATTGTTGTCATAATAAATGGTCATTTGATTTGCAGCGTTTGGAACACACACATAAACCTGTCCAAGTTCATTCACATTCCCTGCATTTAGTTTATTATTTTTTATAGATTCTCCGGTCGCGAGATCGTACACATCGTAGAATAGATTGGGACTACTGCAAAAATCCAAAGTCCCGCTGATGGCTCCAACACTGTCCGAACTCATTACGGTAATGAATTCTTTATTTGGTGAATAAAAAATAGCGTATGCATTGCGCGCCGGTTCAAAAGAACAGTTCACCAATTTTGCATTGCAGGTGGCCAAATTATTTTTTGCAGCAAAATTGATTACAGGCGCAACACTATTGGAATTGACAATGGTACCAAACATCACTTCAGAATTAGCTCCACAAACATCGGCAGCAATCAATTTGAATTTAGTATTTTTCGGAATATACATTTGGTATTGCCCTATTTTATTTGTCCTCAGATCATATACAAACCCATTCTGCTCATCTACCAATTTTGCATTGACCGAGTATTTAAAATCGCTTACTGTGATTGATCCTTGAATTTGAACGCCAGATGCCGGAATTGCGAGTGAAAGCATAGTGAGTTCTTTGGAACTAAACTCATAAGAAGTTGAGATACTCTTCGCATCAGATTGATATTCCCAGACAGATTTTTGTTCGTTGAGCGAATAAGCTTTAGGAAGCCAAGTTCTATTCCTGAAAGTTGCCGATGGCTCTAAACTTATAGTCGCTTCTTGAGACAGACTCAAAGCCTGTCCTGAACTAGTCTTAAACAATACAGAAGCCATAGCCAGATGTTGCAAAGCTTCCCACTCTTTCTTAGCATTGATTGCAGGCAATCCCGCAGGTACAGCGCGAAAAGTTTTTGGATCTACAGCATCATACACCTTAGCATAAACCACAACCTGCCCTGAATAAGCCTGTCCGTTGACATCCAAGAAAGAATTTGCTTTGATCTTAAAATGAACTTCTCCCAAATCAAACTCTCTGTCCTCTTTGGCCGAAAAAGTAAAATTGGAACTCAATCGCTCTTGGTTAAAATTAAGAATAAAATTACCCTTTTCCGGAACAGAAAGATGACCATAGGCAGGAAAATAATCCCTGTGGGTGGACTTGATGAGAAATTTATCCGAACTTATAAGTTCCTTAAATTTATAAAATCCTCTTTCATCCGACAAAAAGAGATTTTGCTTTGGAGTACTGATTAAAGCACCAACCACGGGCGAGTTTTTGGTATCCAAAATTAATCCCGCCACTTCTTTTTCAATAAATACTTCTGGTTTTGGTGTTGTCCCTTCATCCGGTATTTGATCTATTTCCGGATCCCTACAGGAGTTGAGCACCATGAACAGCAAAATAGTACTGAAAATCAATAATTTAGTTTTCATGTATTGCATCTGATCAATAGAACTATAAAGACTAATGACAAAGATCTGCAAATGCTGCCTCTTCACCACCAATATTTTTGGAATTCTTAGCCTTTTTTACCCAAAAACTTATATTAGCTAAAATTATTGGTCGATTTTTCGTATTTCATCTCCCAAATTTACTGTTACTTTGTCCAAAACAATACTAATATGCAAAATCATGAAATTGACTATCGCATTTACGGAGAAGAACTCCAATATGTAGAAATCGAATTGGATCATAACGAAACCGCTATCGCAGAAAGTGGATCCTTCCTGATGATGGAAGACGGCATCAAAATGGCCACCATCTTTGGCGACGGACGAGAACAAAACACTGGCTTTATGGGCAAACTGTTCTCAGCCGGAAAACGACTGCTCACAGGTGAAAGTTTGTTTATGACCACATTCACAAACGAAATAGGAGGCAAGGCTAAAGTGTCCTTCGCTGCACCGTATTCTGGCAAGATTATTCCTATTGATCTGAGTCAATATGACGGCAAAATCATAGCGCAAAAAGACAGTTTTTTGTGCGCGGCTATGGGGGTTTCTATTGGCATCGAACTACAACGCAAACTCGGCACAGGAATCTTTGGTGGCGAAGGATTTATTATGCAAAAACTGGAAGGTGACGGCATGGCTTTTGTTCACGCAGGCGGTTATGTGCGTGAGATTGAGCTTGGAGTTGGCGAACTTATTCGAGTAGATACCGGCTGTGTTGTAGCTTATACCAGACGAGTCGATTTTGATATCGAATTCATCAAAGGAATAAAAAATTTGGTCTTTGGTGGCGAAGGCTTGTTTTATGCTGTTCTTCGCGGCCCGGGCAAAGTTTGGATTCAGTCCCTTCCTATCTCAAGATTAGCTTCCAAAATTATCAGCTATGGAGGCGGAACAAGAAGAGAAGAAGGTAGCATCTTAGGAGGATTGGGCAATATCCTTGATGGAGACGGTTACTAGACCAAAGAGATCCACTTCAAATAAAAAAAGATTTCGGATTAGGCTGCGACTCCCGCTTTGCGGGAGTCGGTCTATTCCATGGTTCGCTATTCGCTCCGTTCTGAGTTTGTCCTATCGGCCAAAATCAGAACCAGCCTAAACGGCTGCATTCCATAGACCTCGCAGTGAATTCATTGCTATCGAAAATTCATCTGCATTTGGTTTTGAGCTGTACTATTAAAATTTCCGGAAAAATGAATCAGATCTGCTCAAGCTAAAAAGGCTATTTCATCCCTTTATTTTTTGCTTTTCCATCTATGCCTTTTTGATTCATACCTACTTGAATTCCTTAACTGTTCCTTGTATAATGTTGACCAATTCCAAACCGCCTATTTTCCATTTTAAGCTCTGGATACTCGCAAAGTTGTTAAGAAATAAAACTGCCCTGATCTTGTGAATCAAGTCTTGAGTACATTAATAACCTAAGTTCAAATTTTAATCAGCTTCAGTGTATAAACAGCATTTTCAGCATTGACTTTTAGCAAGTATGTTCCGGCAAAACAGTTTGAAAGATCTGCTTCGATTTCATTGTTATCAATGCGAATTCTATTTTCCTCCAGCTTTGTCCCATCTACTTTATACAACTCTATCTTTTAATTTTTAAATTTGGATTGTATAAAATTCTGAAGTACGCCTGACTTGGATTATTCCGTACATAAAATAATTCCCCTTCAAGCTGCGCTTTATCCTGTGTTTTACTTATGATTTTGGCGGTTTTGTATAATCCCCTTGACAAGACCGGAAGGTAATAATAACCGTCTATCAAAACTTGTTTTCCCGATAAGTATAAATGAAAACTGTCCTTAGGAAGTCCTTCGTTAAAATCTCTCAGGCTATTTCCGCCATCAGTTGAGATATAGGGTCCATTGAGACCGTCATTTACAATAACCGTTGGATATAAGCTGGTTTCAAAAGCCATTAAATAGTTTTTCGGATAGTTTGTCATTAGCTTCAGGCTCTCTCCGGGAGCAGCTTTAAACACTCCCCAATCTCCATTGACATCTATTCCACTAACCCAGATGGTGTCTTTGACTATAAACATATCCACAATGCCCCTCATGTCCTTGAAATGATCATCTATAGACCAGCTTTTACCTCCATCTTTTGAATGGTACACCAAAGGGCTTGAAAAACCATAAGCGTAAATGTTATCTTCATCTGATGCATAATGGGCCAATCCCTTCAAATTGTCGTCATGAATGGTCGCCCTTAATTCCCAGTCTTTTTGGTTTGCAGTCGATCGATAACAGTATAGTAGATCAGTAAAATTATTTTCAAAGAATAAAAAAGAGACCTTGTCCGGAATTGTGTAATCGGAGACTAACGAATAATTCGTAGGCTTCCATTCTACAGGCTGAAAACTTAAACCATTGTCCACTGGATAAACAGTTTCTACACTTTAGTTATTATCTAACAACGAACGATACAAGCTGCCATCGTGTACTTTAAATAATCTAGTAAAAGATTTGCCCTTATGTCTCAATGGCTGGCAACTCTTACCATCATCTTCCGAATAAAATAAATCACAATAATCAGGTTTGACAAACAGACGGTTTTGGCTTTTAAACAATACTTTCAAATTCTGTGCATTAACAGGGATCTGCAATTTTTCCACTCAGGCTTATTTTTATTCAGTAGATAGGCCTGTAGGTGTCCACAATAATCCACATTTTGGATCAACATTGCTGTAGTAGTATCATAAACGATCATTTTGATTACTGTATCGGGAATATTTTTGCCGAATACATGCAATTGTATCCATGGCGAGTTTAGTCCATTGGACGCAAAACTGCCTTCTCTCGACCCAATGATGATCATATCGCCTCGTAAACTTCTGTACATGTAGTCTATCCTACTATCGTTGGAAGAGTTGGATTTGATTTCTACCAAAGTACCTGTATTCTGCTTCATATCCAACAGAACCAAGCCGTACCGAGTACCCCAATAGACCATATCTTCTGCGGGAAGCAGTACATAGTCTTCCGACAATATTCCGTCCAAATAGCTTGAGCTTATTATCGCACCTGTTTTGCTATCTACTTTCAATAAGCTATAAACCCCATTTGAGTCTATCAGAACATAGATGAAATTTCTAAAATGGGTAAATAGTTTTACCACTGTTTCAACTTTGATCAGATCCTTTATCTCAGACCAATTTTTGGTAAACGTATAAACTTCTGAAAAAGAATAACCAAAATAATTGCCATCCAAGTCTGCTTCTAATCCATTATAAATTTTATCATATGACTTAGGAAATGGTTCAAGACCAGTAGAAGGATCATATTTCCTACCAAAATTAAAACCTCTATAATTAAAAAACTCAATCAATCCTTCCCTTTTCGAAGCATACAAGCTTTTGCTATGTTCCCATGGTACAAAAAGAAAAGAATCTTGCACTATATTTCTCCAACTTTCACCAAAATCATCAGATTCCATGATGATATTTCGATCTTTAACACTAAAATAAAATTTACCATCCTCAAGTATTGCGATATCCTCACAGATCTGACGAGGTTCTGTAGCAATTTCCTCCCACAGTTGCTGAGAGTAAAGTACAGCATTACCACTTACAAGGAAAAGGATGAGACAAAAAATGCTTTGGGTGAAATTTGAATTCTTCATTTTTAGAAATTTAATGTGCAGAATAAGGAATAGCAAAATAATCCCTAAAGTTATAAAGATCAAAATTAATAAATAAACTAAAAAAAGTAAATTTTCTTCACTTTTTTTTCATTTGCACCAACTTGAGACGTGTATTACATAATATTCAAAACATCAGCAGCGGACAGCTAAATGCACAAATTCCAAAATGAAAAAAGCCCCACCGTATGTGAGGCCTTTTCTTTTTACCACTATTATGAAAAAAACTTCTATTTCAAAAAATAGGTTTAGGGCATAGTGACACTGTGTTGTGAGGAATTGAATTTCCTCAAATCGAGCATGCTTTACTTGACAACCGATTGAAACTCATTTCCGGTCAATTTAAGAGGCTCAAGACCGATGTGAAACTCTACATCTTCCAATTTGTGTACGTTGGAGATAACTTTCTCTCTGTACCCGGAAATCGAAATTTTGATGGTAAACACATCTTTCGGAATGCCCACAAGGCTAAATCTACCCTCTGCATCCGTCATTACTATCAATGGAGTATTCCCCATTTCTACCGTAATCATGGCAGCCTCCAATCTTTGATTGTTTGATTTGTCAAAAAGAACTCCCGTAAAACGCTCAGGTTGAGTTCCTTGGATCAACTGTGCATTGGAAAACACGCTGGTAAACAACATCGCAACTAAAATAAACAACTGTTTCATATATCTAAAAATTTAACTTCTTTTACATTTTTTAAGCCCATGGCTTAAATTGATTTGGCAAATATTATTTTGTTATAAAGACCGTAATAATCAATTAACGTTGCAAATATTTGGCAAAATATACAATATAGACAAAAATATTTGTCAAAAGGTTCACTCTCTTCGTCCAAAGCTGGATTTTAATCGACCAAGAGAATCCGACTTAACAATTCTTTTAGGCTTCTTCCTCTGAAAAATATATTATATAAAAAACTTATATGATTTGTGCTCATTCTCTGATTGTGAAATCCAAATTGGGCTTCAATTAACCTTGGGAGAATAGAATTTTGAGGAGAAGCCTTTTGGGAAAAAGTATTTAGGAAGTTTAGACTAGTCTAATTTTAATTATTATTTTAAAAAATTTACGAATTATTTAAGCTTTTCTATAAAACGTCAATGATTCGTTAATGGCAAAATTATTTTGATATTTAAATAAATCTAATTTTTAATTTAGATTTTACTAATTTTTATAAACATTCTAGTAATAGTTAAAATAAAAGTCAATCATTAGCTCACAAATTGGTTTCGCAGTTCGTTATATGGTAAAAACCCAATACTATGTTCATTTCATTTGATTCCTTCAACTCTTCTTTGAATGAGCTGACTTTTACCAATCGCAATAAACTCTATGGTGCTTACAGCTTGAGAGAAAATTACAACAAAAGGATGAGCATTTCCATGTTTTTGAGCCTCATCATAGTGTTCTTCTTTTTCCTCTGGTTTGCCACCACCAACAAGTCAAACCCCATTGTAGAAAGTTTGATGATCGAGTTGCCCAATGAAGTCTTTGATCCTATTGAAGAATCAGAAGTTCCGGCTCTTGAGGCGGCTCGCGAACATGCACAACCCATATCTGAGGCTGCATCTTCAGGATCTCCCGAACAATCTGAATCCGTAGTCTCCGAGAATCAAACTTCGAAAATTCCGATTTTAGACATTTTGACAGGAAACCAAGGTAAAGTCATAGGAGCTTTGGGATCGGACACATCGCTCACTGAATCAAGAAATATAAACCAAGTAGATCTAAATAAAACACAAACTAAAGAAAATGCCAATGGATCTATTACTGAGGCTGTTCTTCCTCCGACAGACCATGCGGTAGATTTTGCAGACGAAATGCCTTCCTTTGGAAAAACTGCTGCAGATCTCAAACTCTATTTGGCAAAAAATATCAAGTACCCTGATATTGCAAAGGAACAAGAAATAGAAGGTCAGGTCAATATCAGTTTTGTAGTCTTAGCGGATGGAAGCATTTCCGAACCGCAAATTATCAAATCTCTTCACCCATCATTAGATCATGAAACCATACGAGTTATCCGATCTATGCCGAAATGGAAACCCGGAAAAAAGAATGGGAAAGCAGTACCGGTTCGATTCAGAATGCCTGTAAAATTTTTACTTGAAAGATAAAAGGATTTGCATTTTGAAAAATGGAAATGGCAATAAGCGAATCAGATCAAAAATCTTTTCCTTCTTATTCTTATTGTCCCATATTCAATCTCAGCACATATCATGAAATGATCTGTGAGTTTCGATAGTTCTATCTTTAGTTTCCGGAATGCTGTGTCATGAAAACGAAAAAATGATTTGCTTCATTCTTATTTTTCTGATTCCTTCTATCTGATTTTTTCAAACTTAAATCAAAATGATATTGATATTAATTCAAGAACCTTTATACAATGAGAAAAGCAATGGTTTAAGAATTGTAGAACAACACATCCATTCTTATCACAATGGTATGTTTCCGTGTTTTCGCTTAGGCAAACTTTCTGACTTGCTTTCGAGCGATGCAAATGCTTTGATCAGTTTTCTCCTGGTTTGCTCAGGAAAGATTACCTCATCGACAAAACCTCGAGCCGCTGCATGATAAGGGTTGGCAAATTTCTCTGCATACTCTTGTTCTTTCTCCATAAGTTTCTGTGCCGGATCTGCAGAAGCATCAATTTCTTTTTTGAAAATAATTTCACTTGCTCCTTTTGCTCCCATAACCGCAATCTCTGCACTTGGCCATGCAAAATTCAGATCTGCTCCAATGTGTTTGGAATTCATCACATCATAAGCTCCGCCATAAGCTTTTCTTGTAATCACAGTAACTCTGGGAACGGTGGCTTCACTGAATGCATAAAGTAATTTGGCTCCATTAGAAATTATCCCATTCCATTCTTGATCGGTACCCGGAAGAAACCCCGGCACATCTTCCAACACCAATAATGGGATATTAAAACAATCACAAAATCGCACAAATCTTCCTGCCTTCTTGGATGCATTGACATCCAAACAACCGGCTAAAACCATTGGTTGATTGGCTACAATGCCTATGCTTCGCCCGGCCAATCGACCAAATCCAATTACAATATTTTGTGCAAATTCAGACTGAACTTCATAGAAACTTTCCTCATCCAAAAGTTCTGCAATCACTTCTTTGATATCATAAGGTTGTTGCGGATTATCAGGAATAATGGTTTCCAATTTAGGTCGAAGTTCTTCTTGCAAACGATAATCTAAAACAGGAGTTTTCTCATTGCAATTTTGTGGGATATAGGATAATAATTTTCTCAGTTGAAGGATACAATCTACCTCATTGCTGGCTGTAAAATGAGTTACACCGGACTTGCTGCTGTGAGTATGTGCGCCTCCCAAATCTTCACTGCTCACTTCTTCATTAGTCACAGTTTTTACAACATTGGGACCTGTAACAAACATGTAAGAACTTTTCTCTACCATGATAATAAAATCAGTAATGGCAGGAGAATATACAGCTCCACCGGCACAGGGGCCCATGATCGCAGAGATCTGTGGAATAACACCGGAGGATCTCACATTTCTATAAAATAAATCTGCGTATCCTCCTAAGGATCTCACACCTTCTTGGATTCTTGCCCCGCCGCTATCATTCAGGCCGACGATTGGCGCTCCATTCTTGACAGCCAAATCCATGATCTTGCATATCTTTTCTGCATGAGTTTCAGAAAGCGAGCCGCCAAACACAGTAAAATCCTGAGCAAAAACATAGACCAATCTTCCATTCACCGTACCGTAGGCTGTCACAACTCCATCTCCGTAATAGATCTGCTTGTCCATTCCAAAATCACTTGTCCTGTGTGTAACGAGCATTCCTATTTCTTCAAAACTTCCTTTGTCCAAAAATAATTCAACTCTCTCTCGAGCTGTCAATTTCTTTTTATTGTGCTGCGCAATGATTCTCTCTTTACCTCCTCCCAATAAAGCTTCGCTTTGTTTCTTTTTTAATTGCTCAAGTTTGAAATTCATCATTACAATCTGATATAATAGTTTATGAATAATAATTTGAATTCTAGTTCATTTGATTAGAAAAATTGATCTGCAATTCCAATTTAGTTTACTTTGAATTGTTATCAATTAGTTCTAATACTTTTTTCACTGCAAATGGAATTGCCGTTCCCGGTCCAAAAATGGCAGCCACTCCGGCATTGATTAAAAACTCATAATCTTGCTCCGGCACAACACCGCCAACAACCACTTGAATATCCGGTCTGCCCAATCGTTTTAGTTCATCAATAAGTTGCGGAACTAGGGTTTTGTGTCCCGCTGCCAATGAAGAAACGCCTACGACATGCACATCGTGATCACATGCATCCTGCGCTGCTTCCTCAGGGGTCTGAAACAATGGACCAATGTCCACATCAAATCCAAAATCTGCAAATCCGGTGGCAATTATTTTTGCCCCTCGATCATGGCCGTCCTGTCCTAACTTTGAAATTAAAATCCGCGGTCTTCTTCCTTCTCTCTCGGCAAATTCATGAGACAGCTTAAGCAATTCTTCTTGATTCATAGATCGATTGATTTCGCGAATATAAACTCCTTGTAAGACATGATGTTGAGCCTGATGTCGACCAAAATACTTCTCCATCGCATAACTGATCTCTCCAAGACTTGCTCTGGCTTGAGCTGCTCTCACCGCTATTTCCAACAAATTGCCTTCTGACGAATTTTGACATGCAGAAGTTAATTCATCCAATAGGGCTTGAACTTCTTTTTCATCCCTGTTTGTTCTAAGTTTATTCAATGCTTCAGTTTGCTCCTGAAGTACTTTATTTTGATCAACTTCCAAAATATCAAACTGAGTGTTGTCGTCCAATTTTAGATAATTGACTCCAATTATTTTCTCTGTACCTGCATCAATTTGAGCTTGTTTTTTTGTGGCCGCTTCTTCAATTCTCATCTTAGGAATGCCCTGAATTATAGCCTCCGTCATTCCTCCAAAATTTTCTACTTCTTGAAGATGTTGTTTTGCTTTTTGAATCAATTGATCTGTTAAAAATTCTACATAGTACGAACCACCGAATGGATCCAATACCGAGCAGAGATCTGTGTCTTTTTGCAAATACAGCTGGGTATCTCTGGCTATTTTTGCTGAAGCATCAGTGGGCAATGCGATCGCCTCGTCCATAGAATTGGTGTGCAATGATTGTGTGCCTCCTAAAACAGCTGCCGTAGCTTCTATGCAAGTTCGAGCAATGTTGTTGAACGGCAATTGCGCTGTTAAACTCCAACCGGAGGTTTGGCAATGGGTGCGAAGAGCGAGAGACTTTGGATTCTTTGGATGGAACTGACTCACCAACTCAGACCATAAAACTCTACCGGCTCTAAGTTTTGCTATTTCGGTAAAAAAATCCATTCCGATAGCCCAAAAAAAACTTAGTCTCGGTGCAAAATCATCAATATTCAATCCTGCTTGTAATCCTGCTTTAATGTACTCCACTCCATCTGCAAGAGTATAAGCCAACTCCAAATCTGCAGGAGCTCCGGCCTCGTGCATGTGATAGCCGGAAATACTTATGCAATTGAACTTTGGCATTTCGCGGGCGCAGTATTGAAAAATATCCGAAATGATTCTCATTGAAGCCTGCGGCGGATAAATGTAAGTATTCCGAACCATGAATTCTTTAAGAATATCATTTTGAATTGTCCCTGATAATTGTCGAAGTTCAACATTTTGTTCTATAGCACTTGCGATATAAAATGCCATAATGGGAATTACGGCACCATTCATCGTCATAGAAACAGAAATTTGATCCAAAGGAATTTGATCAAATAAAATTTTCATATCTTCTATGCTATCAATGGCGACACCTGCTTTTCCTACATCTCCTTTTACTCTTGGGTGATCTGAATCATAGCCTCGATGAGTTGCCAAATCAAAAGCTACGGACAATCCTTTTTGTCCTGCGGCAAGGTTCCTTCTGTAAAAAGCATTGCTTTCTTTTGCATTCGAAAAACCGGCATATTGTCTTATTGTCCAGGGTTGATTGAGATACATGCTGGCATAAGGTCCACGCAAAAAAGGAGGAATTCCACTTCTGTATTCAAAAAGTTCCTGATTTTGGATATCCGTTTTTTGATATGCTTTTGGATTCATAAAGTTTGATCAGTAATAATTAAAATTATTGGATTATCATTTTCTTGTTGGCACTTTCACTTTTTTATATTCGCGAAGAAAATGATAAAATGCTACCAAAGAGGCAGCCTCCGATTCTTCAAGATCCATAGAGCTGTTTAAAAATTCTTGGAACGTATGCTCCACAAACTTTGTGGTCATAGTTCCTTGAATGAACTCTTCATGATTTAATATAAATTGAGTGTACGGAATAATGGTGTTAACCCCTTCTATTCTGTAATCATGCAAGGCATCTTTCATTTTCTCTATTGCCATTCTCCTGTCTTGAGCATGAACGATCAACTTAGCAATCATTGAATCATAATGTATAGGAATTTCTTGTCCCTTCATATACGCATCATCGACTCTCACTCCAACGCCTTGTGGAATTTCATATTCTGTCAATACACCGATACTGGGCAAAAATTCGGAATTTGGATCTTCCGCGTTGATACGAGCTTCTATGGCATGACCGTTCATAGGAATTTCGCTTTGCTTAAAAGAAAGAACTTCATTTCTTGCAATTTTAATTTGAAGTTCCACGAGATCATATCCGGTGATCATCTCGGTTACTGGATGCTCTACCTGAAGTCTTGTATTCATTTCCATAAAATAAAAATTCATTGATTCATCCAGTAAAAACTCTACAGTTCCGGCCCCGGAATAATTGCAAGATTGAGCGATTCTTACTGCAGCTTCTCCGATCTCTTTTCTTAGTTGTGCATTCAAGCTGGGAGAAGGCGCTTCTTCAATTACTTTTTGATATCTTCGCTGAATGGAACATTCACGCTCATGGAAATAAAAAGTATTGCCATGTTTGTCGGCAATAATTTGGATCTCAATATGTTTGGGTGCCGGAAGGTATTTTTCAATAAAAACAGATCCATCTCCAAAAGAGGATAATGCCTCTCGCGAAGCAAGTCCTATCTGCTCTTCGAGTTGATCTACATGATAGACTATTCGCATTCCTTTACCACCACCACCCGCAGAGGCTTTGATGATTACCGGCAATCCGATTTCTATAGCTTTAGTTTTAGCCAATGCCAGATCTGAAACCGAATTTTCTGTTCCGGGCAATAAAGGAACATTCATAGTTCTGGCACATTGCTTAGAAGAAATTTTATCTCCCATCAGGCGAATTGAATTGGGAGATGGGCCTACAAAAATTAAACCTGCATCTTCGACAGCTTGAGAAAAAGCCTCACGCTCACTTAAAAAACCGTATCCCGGATGAACTGCATCTGCCTGCGTCTGCTTTGCTGCTGCGATAATTTTCTCGATGTTCAAATAAGACTCTTTGCTTGGAGCTTGACCAATACAGACTGCTTCGTACGCTTCTCTTACAAACAATGCATTTCGGTCTGCTTCAGAAAAAACGGCCACCGTTTTAATGCCCATTTTATGAGCTGTCCTAATGATTCTTCGCGCAATTTCACCTCTATTGGCTATAAGTAATTTCTTCACAACTTAGCTTTTGGTTTTATTCAATGACGATTTAAAAAATTGTACCACCTGGTCTGTTTGATTCTCTACAGCATAACTACCGTAAAGTGGATCTACCACAGATTTTAGCTTGGATTCATACTGCAACAAATGCTGCATTTGCACAAGATGAATGAGCTCAAATTCTGTGAATTGATCTGCAGAAAGCACAACTCCGGTGCAATTGGTTATTTGTGCTGCAAGAGACTGAGAGGAAGCATGAATGAATGTGTGCTTTTCAGAATTTTGATTAAAGTTTAACTTTACCCATAATTGAAAATGTTCCTGCAAAAGTTCTCTAAGAAGTTTTTGTAATGCTCTAAGTTGAATGCAACAGGATAAAAATTGATCATTCATCTCAAAACTTATACAAGCGTATGATGAATTTGCAATGACTTCCAAATTCCTGCTCCACACACGGAGTGCCTCTTCGGAAGAAGCCAAATTAGGAAATGCAAACCAATATTTTTCAGGAACAATATGGTGGATTATATCCTCTTTAGCTTGTTTTAAGGGCATTGGAAGATCTTCCTTTTCTCCAAGCAAAACCAAATTAATGTACTCCAAATTAAAAGAAGATTGAAGGCTCTTCCAGGATTCTGTAGTTTGATTGCTTAGAGAAATCATTAAACTGTCTGCTCCTGCCCTAAGAGCTTGTTGAATCTTCTGTTTGTTCTCAAAATAATCTTGCATCGAAAACGAGACTGCAATTTTGTATGGACTTGAGGCATTCACCACAGGCAGAATGTCCGGAGGAAGATCTGATTGATCTTGAACAGGATTTTGTTTAAAACGAAATAAAAAATTCCTACTCAGTTGATCTGCATGTTCTATTTTTGATTCTTGCAGAATTTTTCTAAACCAATCTTCCCTGTTGTTTTGCAATTGTTCCGGCATGTCAATGATTAATCTTCCAATTGAATTAATATCTTTGATTTCTCTACTTTTTCTTTTTCTGTCACTTTTATTGATTTGATAACAGCCGTGTAAGGAGCTTTGATAATATTTTCCATCTTCATAGCCTCCAGCAATAAAATTGGCTCGCCTTTTTCTACTTGTTGCCCTTCTGAAACTAAAATTTTCAATACCAGTCCCGGCATAGGAGAGACAATAAAATTGGATTTTTTTGCAGCAGTGTTTTGTAATCCCATAGATTGAATCAGTCTGCCTATGGGATCCGTAATAGCCACGTGATAAGCCTTCTTTTTTAGGATAACTGTGACTGTACCTTGTTGAATGTCGAAATGCTCTATTCGGACTTTAAAGGAATGATTTTTATAGATAATGTGATATTGGTTTTCGCCAATAGGTTCAATATTGTATTGAGCTAAATGGTCTGCATTCAACTCCATTTGATGAGAATTGCATTGCAATAAAAAATCTGAAAATGGCTGCATAAATGATGAATCAAGCTCAAAAATACTAAATGAAGCTTAATTAATCAATTGTGGGTTTTATTTAATATACATAAGTTTAATAACCAATGTAAAGAGCTAGAATAATAAATGTAATTTTTGTTCCTTGTCTTTGTTATAAAAACACGTCTTACCATTATGAATACTCCAAAATGTGTACTTTTTTAGAACATGTATAATTATTTTTCTCGTTTTTAAGCTCTTTTACCTCTTCTTCAGTTGGTGGCAAACTTTTGGGATGGTACTTAGTAGTATCTAACATAGGGTAAGGCACATCAGGTCTGAGCTATTTTCCTCCATTACTACGAACCCTACTTCCTTGGATTCTTTCTAGCTCTTTATATCTATCGTAAGGGAAAACAAAATCCTCAAGTTCTTTAATATTATCTTCTAATAAGTAGATTAAATTTTGACCTGCATTAAAATAGAGCTTAAAAGCATCATTATAAATTTTAAAATGCTGATTAACGATGTAATTATATTGAGAAACTATAACTTTATAATGGAAAAAATTTTCTTTCTTTTGTTTCTCTGTATCCAATAAAAACTGGACTTCCTCACTATAGTGGACAAATTGAATACGTATTAGGCTGCTAATATATGAACTTTTTTATAAAATAAAAACCACCATTACTGCTTTCATACTAAATTATGGATAATGCACTATCAAGAAAAGAATCTCAATTAGAGCTATGTCCCGAGGTTGGCCAATTTGAGTATGATGATTTTGAGAAACAAGTTAAGGAGAATAAGGAAAATTGATCCTGTATATAAGTAAGGTAATAGATATTTACTTTGTCCACTATAGGAGAGAAGTCTACATAGCATAGCTATATCTTACCTTTTTGCAAGAGGAGGATGGAGTGCACAGGCTCAATAGAGCTTTACTCTGTTGAGCCTGTGGTCCGGAAGGACGGAGCAAAGCGAACCACGCAATACTCCGACCCACGAATGGCTGAAAGCCTTGCGTGGGTCTTGCCCTCAGTTTATTTTTTAAAATTCTATGCTTTATGAAGTTTGCTATGATTTCGGCTGTATCCAAAGTAAATAACAAATCCTATCGCCAACCATATAATTAATCTTGTCCAGTTGGCCATGCCCAATCCGAAAATCATGGCAAGGCATACCAAGGCTCCAAGAATGGGAACAACAGGAACCCACGGTGTCTTGAATGGTCTCACCGCATCGGGATCATTTTTACGCATAACAATGACTCCAATACAAACTAAAACAAAAGCAAACAAGGTTCCTATGCTTGTCATATCTCCCACAACGTCACCGGGCAAAAACGAACCAAATACTCCAACAAATAAAAACAGGATCATATTGGACTTCCATGGGGTATGATACTTAGGATGAATCTCGCTGAAAATCCCCGGCAAAAGTCCATCCTTACTCATAGAATAAAACACTCTTGACTGTCCCAACAACATCACTAAGATCACCGAAGAAAATCCTGCAAGAATAGCCACGGTGATCAAATTGGCAAGCCAGCTGTACCCCGGCATATATTTTTGAATTGCCCAAGAAACCGATGCTTCATGTCCGGCTCCTCCGGGTGCAAAATCTTTGTAATTGGCCACTCCGGTCAATACATAAGAAAATATGATGTAAATCAAAGTACAGAAAACCAATGAGCCCAAAATCCCAATGGGCATTCCACGCTGTGGATCTTTGGCCTCTTGCGCCGCAGTGGATACAGCATCAAAGCCGATATAAGCAAAGAATACAATTCCCGCTCCTCTCAGCACTCCCGACCATCCAAATTCGCCGAAAGTTCCGGTATTGGAAGGAACCATCGGAACATGATTAATAGGATTGATGAAAGACCAGCCTAAGGCAATAAACATAAGTACTATTGCCACTTTGACTATGACAATAATATTGTTTACGGTAGCGGACTCAGAAGTTCCGCGAATCAAAACCGCCGACAGCACCAACAGAATAAAAAGTGCCGGAACATTCATGATTCCGGATACTCCGTCCACACTGGTTTGGAACGGCGAGTGACACCATTGGTAGGGGACCTGAGTCCCAAAATAGGACGACAAAAAATTGTTGAAATATTCCGACCAGGCTATGGATACCGTGGCTGCACCAAGGGCATATTCCAAGACCAAATCCCAGCCTATAATCCATGCTACAAACTCACCCATTGTTGCATAGCTGTAAGTATATGCACTCCCGGCTATTGGAATCATAGATGAAAATTCTGCGTAGCACAAACCGGCTAAAGCACAGCCTATCCCTGCAATCACAAATGAAAAAATTACTCCCGGACCGGCATGAGCACCGGCCGCTGCCGCTGTACGTACAAAAATTCCTGCTCCGATTATGGCCCCTATTCCGAGTCCTATCAAAGCCATAGAGCCCAAGGTTCTTTTAAGACTCTTATCCCCGGAATGTGCATCTGTCAATAATGCAGTCAATGATTTCTTCCTGAATAAAGTAGACATTTTCTGTTTTGTTTTAGTTGGTTTAAAAGTAATTAGATTTCTTTTAATCGCAGGAAGTTTTTACAAAAAACCGTCTTTTTGTAAGATTACAAATTTAAAATTTTTATATGAAAAAGATTAAAATATATAATCTATTGATATTAGACAATTTATTCATTACAATAAAATTTCAAATTTTATGTTAGAGAAGTAAATAATTCCTCTATCTTTGTCCTTCGCAAAGAGGGAGGCTGTCCCAAAAACCTTCTCTATAAGTGTAAATCAATTTAATTACCAAGTTTTCAAAGGAATTCGTATGCTTTTGAATTTATTATTGCAAGTGGACACTGCATCAATTGGCTCAAGTGTCGTTTCAAAAAACATTTTTGATATTATTCTTGAATCTGGCCCCTTGGGTGTTGGAATTATAGCAATTCAAGCCTTCTTGGTGGTGATCGCTTTGTATATTTTTATTGAACGATATCTTACGATCAAAGCTGTGGTCAAAGAAGATGACCGAGTGATGCAAAATTTAAGAGCCAATATCAATAGCGGTAATATTGCCACAATCCAAAGTATATGCGCTTCCAGCGACACTCCTCTCGCCAGAATGGTAGAAAAAGGCTTGCAACGTTTGGGAAGACCGATGCCGGAAATTGAAAATGCAATTGAAAATGTAGGCCGTGTTGAGACTTTCCGATTGGAAAAAAAAGTAAACTATCTTTCTTTGATAGCTCGTCTTGCTCCGATGTTTGGATTCCTCGGAACCATCATGGGGGTTATCAAAATCTTCTATGATATTTCATTGACAGACAATCTATCGGTTGGAGTTATCTCCGGAGGTCTTTATCAAAAAATGTTGACCTCTGCAGGCGGTCTCTTGGTAGGTATAATTGCCTTCTTGGGATATTATTTCTTAACCATGATGTTGGACGAAGAGGTGAATAAACTGGAAAGAAGCAGTATCGAGTTTATGGATATGCTTCATACTCCTGTGAAGTAATTGTTACAAATTTCAATCTAAAAAAAGGCCTCATTCATGAATATACGCGGCAAACATAAAGAAGGAGCAGAACTCAGCGTGGAGTCGCTCAATGATATCATGTTTTTCTTGTTGTTATTCTTTTTGATTGTGTCCACTTTGGCCAATCCGAATGTGATCAAACTGATGCTTCCTTCCTCTAAGCAAAGTGAGCAAACCAGCAAAAAACCGATCAGCATATCGGTTACAAAAGATAAGCGTTATTATATCGAAAAAACTGAAGTTCCTTTTAATGAACTTGAACCCAAACTAAAGTCTTACTTAGCAAGAGAAGAAGACCTTACCTGCGTATTGCGATTGGATCAGGGATTGTTGGTTCAAGATATGGTGGATGTTTTGCAGATAGGAGTAAACTTAAAAGTAAAAATGGTTCTTGCCACTGAGCGAACCAAATAATTTTCAATCTCTAACTTTGCTTTTATGATTTTGTAAGCTTGTTTTTATACAAGCTAAAATGGGCTATTCCCAGTTTTTGTAATAGATGAGAACAGGAGACTCTCAATACTCCCAAACCATAAATTGTCGATCTCCTAAAATTAATAGAAGATGCTTCGTCAAAATACTTTGTCGGACAAGAAATTTCGGCGATGTGAAATTGATGATAAATAATCTGTGACAACATTTCATTATCAAAGACAAAATCATCAGAATTTTCATTGTAATTGATGGTCTCTAAGACTGTTCGCGAGAAAGCTCTATAGCCTGTATGATATTCTGATAGTTTGTATCCGACAAGTATATTCTGAGTAAAGGTCAAAAATCGGTTGAACAAATATTTATACAATGGCATGCCACCTTGCAATGCGCCGACGCCCAGGATTCGAGAACCCAGAACCACAGGATACAAGCCTTCTCCGATTATATTGACCATTGCCGGAATCAGTTTTGGAGTGTATTGATAGTCCGGATGAAGCATGATGATGATGTCTGCATTGATCTCAAGAGCTTTGTTGTACAGAGTTTTTTGATTTCCTCCATACCCTTTATTTTGCTCATGTCTTATGCAATGCCGGATGCCCAGTTGTTTGCCAAGCTCCAAGGTATTATCATTACTGTGATCGTCACAAAGAATGACTTCATCTACGAGATCAAAAGGAATTTCCCTATAGGTTCGTTCGAGGGTAAGAGCTGCATTGTATGCAGGCAATACAACAACTACCTTTTTATTCTTGTACATTGGTTGGACTGTCCTCTTCTTGGTTCAATTCGGCAGGCTTATCATCAGAAGGTTCTGATTTAACAAGCTCAAATTTTTTTAACAAATGGTACCATCGCACGCATTTCTTCATGTCTTTGCTCTGCACTCGATAGGGATCATGCTCCGGCAAAACAGCAGTAAAAAATGATCTTAAGCTTTTATCGTCGACAGATGACTGAGGAACCTCTGCAGCTTTTTCAAATTCAATAAACTTAGCATACACTTCTTCCAGAGCAACGGTGTCTGTGAGTGTATAAATTCCCATAGATTCAAGGGGAGAAAATTGCGTTTTTCTCGAAGAATAAAAATTTCTTCGCTTGCTCTCCAAATCCTCCAATATCAACCCATCCGGTCTTGAAGCGATTAATTTGAATAAACCCGGAAAACCGGTTACGGATATAATATTTTCTAGTTTAACCATTATGCTCAAAATAGCCGACAAAGATAATACAGCCCTGCTACATTTTATATCATTGCAGCTCCCATTTCTCCAACTCCTATAGAGTAAACCAATGCCGAGAGGTGCTCAAATTCCCTACTCTTCCGACAATCTATAACCCTATCTGATCGACAACTTTTAGCTTGTTTTTTAGGCCAAAAGAAACCCGAAAATGAGGATCATCCTTTATATTAAATTCAGCCGGAAGCCAAAGGAAGTTTTGTCCTGCAGAATGAAAAAAATCGTTAGTATCAATAGGAAAAAATGCAAACTCCGTCGCCCAAAATAAGGGGTACTGTGTATTTTGATTTTGCCTTAATCAAGAAGTATCGTTGATGGGTTTTATTGTTTTCAACTTGCTCTTCTCCGAAATAGCCCACCAGTTGTACACAAGTTTACATTGAATATGATCTTGTTTCAATACAATTTACTGGAGTCAAAATCGGAAAATATTATTGAATCCCTATTCCCGTATTCTTCTTGAGCCAAATCCGATCGATCAATACAAAAACCAAACTCCCAAGTCCAACTCCAAGACCATTGGCCATCAAATCAAACAGATCAAAGCTCCTGCCTTGATGCATGGCATACTGTGCACATTCTAATACAATTCCTAAAACTAAAATGGAAAAAAGTAATACGATTCTCTTCCTTCTATGGCTTGAACCTAAGGCAAAAAATACTGAAGCCGAACCATAAAATAAGAGATGTCCTATCTTATCAATCTCCAGCAAAGCCCAAAAACTAACAGAAGCCATTGAGCTTGAGGGCAACAATGACAAAAAACAAATATCGACTACTAACCACGTCCCACAGATCAGAGACCAGTTAGTAAAGCTGAGCATAGAAAACAGAGATTATTTGCCTATCATGCTCTTGTACTCATCCGACTTCATAAGACCGCTCAATTCGGATGAATCTGTAAGTTCAATTTTAATTAACCAACCCGCTCCGTAAGGATCAGAATTGATCAAGGTAGGGTCATTGCCCTCCTTTTCATCCAATGCTGGATTAAACTCCAACACCTTACCTGAAACCGGCATAAACAAATCAGATGTGGTTTTAACAGCTTCAACAGTGCCAAAAATTTCATCCTTTGACAAGGTTTCGCCAACGGTCTCGATTTCTACATAAACCAAATCCCCCAACTCGGATTGTGCGAAATCTGTAATTCCTACAGTAGCTGTATTCCCCTCTACTCTGATCCACTCGTGTTCTTTGGTATAAAGCAATTGATCCGGAAATTGCATATTGTTTTGTTTTTTTAGATTAATTAGTTGAGTTTGCTATGAATTGTTTGATTTCTTCTGTAGTAAGTGATTTAGGTCTCTCCAATGGAAGATTATAGGCTCTATCCCAACACAGTTGCGCCAAAACTCCCAAGGCTCTTGAAACCCCAAACATAACCGTATAAAAATTATGCTCTTTCACTCCATAATGCTCCAATAAGGCTCCGCTGTGCGCATCCACATTAGGCCATGGATTTTTCACTTTGCCTAAGCTTTCTAAGATCGGCGGAACAACCTCAAATACGTTCCACACGATTTGCACCAATTCATCATCAGGGCAATGAGCTGCTGCAAAATCTTTCTGCGCCAAGAATCTAGGATCCGGAGATCTCAATACAGCATGACCGTAGCCTGGGACAACGATACCTTGAGCCAGAGTCTTTTTTACATATTCTGCGATTTGATCCTTGCTGATTTTTCTTGTTCCAAGGTCTTTGATCATGTCATAAATCCAATCCATCACTTCCTGATTGGCCAAGCCGTGCAGTGGACCTGCAAGGGCATTGATTCCGGCAGATAAAGACAAATAAGCATCACTTAAGGTAGAGCCTACAAGATGAACAGTATGAGCAGAGGCATTTCCTCCTTCATGATCTGCATGAATGGTCATATACAGACGCATAAGATCATAAAAAGCAGGATCTGTCTTGCCCAACATATGAGCGAAGTTTGCACTCCAATCCAAATTTGAATCTGAGGCAATTTGATCATTGCCATGAAAACATTTTCTATAGATATACGCCGCTACTCGGGGCAGCCTGGCAATAAGATTCATTGTATCTTCATACATCGCATCCCAGTATTCGGACTTAGACATGCCTTGCTCATAACGATGAGCAAAAATACTGTTCTGCTGCATGGCCATAATGGCAATGCTAAACTGGGTCATCGGATGAATATCACAGGATAAATGAGAAATGGTCTTGAAAACATTGTCCGGTATGGCCGACCTTCTTTGCCATTCTTCACTCAACCACTGCACATCATCAGTTGTAGGCAATTCCCCTGTAAGCATCAACCAAAAAAGACCCTCCGGCAATGGCTCTGTAGCTCCATTGATCTGAGGAAGTTTTTCTCTCAGCTCCGGTATAGAATAAGAACGAAATCGAATCCCTTCTTTAGAATCAAGAGATGAAGTCTCCCAAATCATGCTTTGGATTCCACGCATTCCACCATAGACCTGTTCGATCTGAACATCATCGATTTTTTTGGTGCCGTGTTCTTTTACAATGGCTTTAATCTCTTCCACCTGCACGGTGAACTTACTTTTAAATAACTGCTTTAATCTATCCATGGAGGATCAATCTCTAAATAAACCTAAAATTTTTCAAAACCTAACGCAAATATACATTTTTATCAACAGAAAATCAGGTCAAAACCCAGATTAGTGCAAAGATTAACAAAGCATTTATATTGGGCATGACCCTGTCTGTTCAGACAGGGTCGGAGGATTCCGTAGTTCGCTTCGCTCCATGCTTTGCACCGCTCACTTTGTGAGCGTACTCCATCCTCCTCATGCTGAGATAATCCAAGCTACAGCTCTCTCCTTTTGACGGTAATCTGTTCACTTGTTTTACACTGACAGATGAGCTTCAATTTGAATCTATTGCCCAAACAAAATAAAGAGAACTCGATTAGGCTCAAGCTTATAATTTGTCTATCTTCGCTCATATTCAGCCTACAATGCAATTACTCAAAATAAAAAATTATATCAACGGGCAATACTTAGAAGCTCAGTCAGAGGGAGAAATCCTCAACATAAATCCGGCGACGAATGAGCCAATATCAATAATTCCTATTTCCTCTAATGCAGATATTAATCAAGCAGTCTCGGCTGCCACCGCTGCTTTTCCTGCTTGGAAAACGATGAGCCATGATGCAAGATTCAGAATACTGAATGCCATTGCTGATCAAATAGAAAGCCATGCACAACAACTTGCAGAGGCAGAAACCAATGATACCGGAAAACCTCTTTGGCTTTCCAAGTCAATAGAAATCCCGAGAGCCGCCTCCAACTTCAGGTTTTTTGCCACAGCAAGCATGCAATTTGCATCGGAGAGTCATTATAATCCAGGGCAGAATATAAACTTTACCCTGAGGCAAGCCTTAGGTGTTGTAGCTTGTATTTCTCCTTGGAATTTACCTCTTTATCTGTTCAGCTGGAAGATTGCTCCCGCTCTCGCCGCAGGCAATTGTGTAGTGGCTAAACCCAGCGAATTGAGCCCAACTACAGCTATGTTGCTTGGAGATCTTTGTACCAAAGCCGGACTTCCGCCGGGTGTCCTCAACATTGTGCAGGGCGACGGCCCGACTACAGGTTCTGCGTTGGTTTCGCATCCTTCTATAAAAGCTGTTTCGTTTACCGGAGGCACAGCAACAGGAAAAAAAATAAGCTCAATCCTTGCGCCCCAATTCAAAAAATTGAGCTTGGAATTGGGTGGAAAAAATCCTTGTATTCTATTTGACGATTGTGATTATGAAAAAACTCTCAATGAGCTGGTAAGATTAAGCTTTAGCAATCAAGGACAAATTTGTCTTTGTGGATCCAGAATTATTATTCAATCCGGAATTTATGACCGACTCAAAAAAGATTTTGTCAAACGAGTTGAGCAAATAAAGATTGGAGACCCTCTTGATCCTGATACAAGAATGGGATCAGTGATCTCAGAGCAACATAAACAGAAAGTTCTTTCTTATATAGAATTGGCCCGTCAAGAAGGAGGAAAAATATTAACAGGAGGAACAACTCATACACCACAGGGACGATGTTCGCAAGGACATTTTATCTTGCCCACTATTATCGAAGGATTGTCTCCAAGCTGCAGGACCAATCAAGAAGAAATATTCGGCCCTGTGATAAGCCTTATCCCTTTTGATACCATGGACCAAGCCATTCAAATAGCCAACGAAAGTCCGTATGGATTGGCAGCAACCATTTGGACTCAGGATTTAAAAAAAGCTCACCATCTGGCAGAACAGATCAACACCGGAATTGTCTGGATCAATTGTTGGTTGGTTCGCGATCTTCGCACTCCATTTGGTGGGATGAACCAAAGCGGCTTGGGAAGAGAAGGCGGATGGGAAGCAATGAAATTTTTTACAGAATCAAAAAATGTTTGTATTCAATATTCTTAAACAATAATCGTATGTATGAAGAGAGTACCACCAGCATGATTTTCAATTTTATTGAAAACAGATATTACGCCGAAAAATCGAATGAAATGGTTGACGATCTTATCGGAATTCTAAATTTCTCAAAATCCAACATCTACAAAAAAATTAAAGGTGAAAGTACTTTGACAGTCAATGATCTGATCAAATTGAGTCGGCATTTTAGGTTCAGTTTGGATGAATTGTTTGGATTGGCATCAGGAAAAATTGATTTTAACTTTCCGGCACTCGAAGGAAATGTCAAAACACCTTCAGACTTTGTCACGCAGATTACCGCAGAGCTTGATCAACTCAGGTTTCCGGATCTTGTCCTTCACTATGCTACCAAAGAACTGCCATTGTTTTATTATTTTTCTTCTCCTGAACTCGCTGTATTCAAATTGCATGTGTTTTATAATTTAATATGGAAAGATGACAAACACGCCTATACCAAATTCAACCTTTCTCATTACAAATCGGACCATTATATCCAAGCTAAAATCAAGGAAATTGGGTTCAAATACATGTCACTTAATACTGTAGAGTATTGGAATGTTCATGTATTGGATAATACTTTAAATCAGATAGAGTATTTTTTGCAGGCAGGATTATTCGAAGATTCCGAGACTGCATTACTGCTGATTGATGAAATGATAAAACTGGTTCATCGAATCAAATTGATGATTGAACAAAAAAATAAAACTCCGCTTGGATTTACCGATCAAAGCAGTGGTTCTACCATCATTTATCATAACGAAATTGTTCATACAAACAATGTAATCTTTTTGGACAGCCCCGTATTTCAAGCGGTGTACAATACCTACGACAATCCAAATTTTATGGTCAGTCAGAGTAAAGAACTTTGTGCCTATACACAAAGATGGATTACGAGATTACAAAAAAATTCTACTCCCATTTCTGAAGGAACTATCCGCGACCAACAGTATTTTGTCAATAAATTATTGCAACAAATAGAAAAACAAAAAACAATCATTAATCACCTCTTGCTTGAACACTAAACTCCGCTTATTTTTTAAATTCAATAAAATGCGTTTCTTCTCAAGTGAATAATAAATCCCTTTTTATATTGATCAATAAACTTTTGTTGTTTGGAATCAAACTGTTGGGATTCTTTACTGTTTTCATCTGTGTACTGGCCTTTAGCTCAATGCCTTATAGGGAATTCAGAAGGCTTTCTGTCGTAGAACCACGATCCTCTTTCGTTCCACAATGGATCATCTGCCTAAGTGGAAATGAATATCCTAGTCCTGACGCATTGGGTCTTTTTTTTGAGCTTGGTGCCTGCATCAAAAAATATCCTCATGCACAATCAATTTATTCCTTTCCGTGCAATTCAAATTGCGACTCCAAAAAAGCAGCCCTAATTGAAGAATTAAAATTGAGAACAGACAGCCTCACTCATTTTAGTATTTTCACCGAAGGCTACAACAGCTACAGCCAACTCTACAAGATAGCAGAACAACTCAATTTCAAAACAGATGCGATCATGCTTATCGCCCCTGCTCCTCATACTTTTCGATCGATCGCTGTTTTGAAAAAAATGGGTTTCACCAATGTATGCGGCTATTCATCATTATCCATTCCGTTCTCGAATGAAGAATTGAGTCAAATTTCAAAAATGCCTTATGGGCGTCAAGTCCCAATGGATTTGCGATACAATTTTTGGAATTATTTAAAATATGAAATTGAAATTGGAAGAGAATGGATTGCTCTACTGTATTACAAAATCAATGGTTGGATTTAACCCTTCTTGCTTTCTCCCACTCCCAGGCCGTGAACATAATATCTTTCAAATTTTTCTTTGGTGTCCATTTTAAAATTGTATTGGCCTTGCTGATATCGGCATAAACTTCTGCCAAATCCCCCGCTCTTCTTGGCGCATATTGTACATTCAATTTTATCCCATTGGTTTCTTCAAAACAATGTATGGCTTGAAGCACGCTTACTCCTTCTCCCAGCCCCAAGTTAAAAACATCCAACGAGCCGGTACAACTCCCGTTCATCAGGTATTCTAGAGCTCGCACATGCGCATCTGCAAGATCCATAATATGAATATAATCTCGAATACAGGTTCCGTCAAAAGTATTGTAATCATTGCCATAGATCGACATCTGATTTCTTATTCCATAAGCTGTTTCTGTAATGACAGGAACTAAATTTTGAGCCGGATTGTGTGGTGCTTCTCCAAGCAAAATACTATCGTGTGCACCCGCAGGATTAAAATACCGCAGGGAGATCGCTTTTAGCTTGGATTGTTGAGAGTAATAGTCAGCCAAAATCTGTTCTCCCATTTGTTTCGTTCTACCATAAGGAGATCCGGTTTGCAAGAAGTCAGAATCTTCTGTGACAGGCAACTTTAAGGCCAGTCCGTAAACGGTACAAGAAGACGAAAAAACAAAATTTGGAATCTGGTTTTGCTCAACAGCCTGCAATAAATTCAATAATGAATTCAAGTTATTTTGGTAATACCTTAAAGGCTGCTCTACGGATTCCGAAACCGACTTATACGCTGCAAAATGCAAGATCCCTTCTATATTCTTTTCTCGTGCAAACAAAGATTGGCATTGCACCGAATCTGCCAAATCCAACATATAAAATGGGACTTCCTTTTTGCCAATTTTTCTTATTCTCTCAAGAGTGTTTTGATTTGAATTGACTAAATGATCTACTCCGATAACATTGAATCCTCTTTGAATCAATTCTACGGCGCAATGACTTCCGATATATCCGCAGATTCCGGTAACCAATATTTTTTTCATAGAATGAAATTTCCTGTTGACAGGTTTGGAAAATAAAAAAACAAAGTATAAAATTTATTCATTGAAAAAGCAATCCATCATTTCTTTTAATAAGATCCGTTCTAATCACTCAAGAGAAAAAAATCTCTTTCAACATTATATAAACTGAAACAAGCAAAATAAAATAGGCAAAGTAAGTTTTTAACTCAGCATTCGACAATCTGTCTTTGACTTTATTTCCTAAAATCAATCCCAGCATGGCACAAGCGGTAAACACCATCAACAATAGCCATCTCATTTCAGTATGCCCCATACTCGCAAGAAAACCAATAAGTGAATTTATTGCTATAATAAATAATGAGGTTGAAACCGCAGCCTTCATTTCCACTCCACCAAAAAAAACTAAAGCAGGTATAATCATAAAACCACCTCCCACACCTACAAATCCTGTAAGCAATCCAATCGCAAATCCAAAAAATCCAATAGCCGTCAAGTTCTGCATTCCCGCAGATGTCTTTTCCTTTTTGCTCAACATTGATGCAGCAGAAAATAACATCAAAACGGCAAATGTGATTAAGATGAGATTATTTTTAGTAAATGAAATTTCAGAACTGAGATGAAAGGTTTGTGGAATCAGAGGTAAAAGAATTCTCCGCATGAGAATAAGTCCTAGTAAACTTGGAATCCCAAAGAAGACTAAATATTTCCATTCCACATTTCCGGACTGAACCAACTTCACACTCCCAATAATCGCAACCGTACCCACAATAAATAAAGAATAAGTGCCGGCGGTCTGGGCATCCAATCCCAATAAATAGACCATTATCGGAACTGATAGAATAGAGCCTCCACTACCAAATAATGATAAGCTGGCGCCAACTAAAATAGCCAAACAATATGCTATAAGTTCCATCACCCAATGAAACGATCTACAAGCAGATTATGTTTATTTCTTAGTGAAATAACAAATCTCTATTTGCACTGGATAGACAACAAACAGGTCTCTTTAAAATATAGCCTGAGAAGCAGAAAATTACTACTGTGGTGTTACAGGTTGCTCTGTAGGAGCAGGAACCTGATCTTGTGGAGTTTCTTCTTCAGCGCGTCCTGAGCCTGCTGCAATTGCGGCTACTATACAAAGTACAAACAATGCTATGGCAAGATACCAGGTCAATTTCTCAATAAAATCTGCTGATTTTGCTGCTCCAAACATTTGATTTGCACTGCTACCTCCCATTGTAGAATCAATTCCTCCTCCCTTAGGATTCTGAATCAAAATCACGAGAACCAAAATTACGCTTACTATGGCAATCAAAACTGTAACTAATGGCAACATATCTTAAGATTTTTTGATTTTTTCAATTAAGGCTGCAAATGTACTACTTTTTTCGGGATTTTGTGCTAATAATTTTTCCAACATCTCGATGGCCTCTTCCTTATGTCCCTGACTATAAAGAACTTGCGCAAGAGTTTCGCTCGCAACAGCTTTCCCCAGTATGGCACTTTCTCTTATCGCAGGGTCTACCTCAGTTGATTTCGACTTTGGTTTTTTAGCCGGTTTTCTGCTTTCCTTAATAGGCTTTAATTTCTTTGCGCCTGACGTAGAGGCATCCAATGAGATCAACCAATTGCAGAAATTTTGCTCAGAATCCTCCTGAACGACTTTAGGAGATTGATGTACTACGGATGTTTTAGCTTTAGTTTTAGTCTGTTTTTCATTGGATTTTGCCTTTATGCGCAGCTTCGATTTTTTATCATTCGCCTTGCTCAATGCTTGCTCCCCTTTTTTCTTGCTGCCGCTCTTGGCTTTCTTTCTCATATCCTTTGTGTTTTCTTTGACTGAGGTACTCTCCAAAACCTCAATTTCATTTAGATCTTCTCGAGCATTTCCATCTTCAGATGAACCAGAATTAAAATCATGAAAAACGGTATAGGATTCATTTTCTTGAATCACATCTTGAAAAGACGAGAATTGGGATTCCAATTCTTCCGATTGAGCTTTAGAATTTTCAATTTTGGGAAGAATCGCTTGATTGATTTGATCTGAAGTCACTTCATTGTTTTGAGTTTCATTTTGAACTCCATTTTGAATTTCATTTTGAGCTTCTTCTTTTGCACTTTCAGTTTGTTCATCCGAGAAATTCTTAAGCGAATTGTTGTTTGTCGAATTCTCAATGATTTCAGAATTCATATTTTCATTGGAGAGTTGTTCATCAATATCACAAACCAAAAACATTGGATCCGGCACATTAAGGGCCACTGTATGGCTCAATTCTGTTTCGCTTTGTTTCCAGTAGTAGGCAAAAAGAGGAAATCTTATTATTCCTAATTTCGCATCCTCTTTATTTTGGTTTTGATTCATGGGTTCTATTCTTGATTACCAGTTAGTAAAAGCTTTTGTAAACACATCTTCTATCAAAAATTTATTAATGGAAGCTATAAGCCTGTCACTCTCAGAAGAAAAATTTGCCGTAACATCGAAATCTTCAAATCGAGTGAAAGACTGTTTCCAGTTTGCAGTCTCATTTTTTGTGTTGATACATTCAACATCAAGAGTAACACTCAAGCGATTTACTGCAGATACAGCTCCGGCAACAGGAGCATATGAGTTCACATTAAATTGAGTGATTACACACTTGAAGACTAAATCTGCTGTTGGGCCCGCAACATAATTCAACCTGCTCTCCCTCCTGAATTTTGTAATAATCTGATCTGTGAGAGTATTTATGTAGGTCGGTGGAGAGCTCTGGCTTTGATCAATAATTGGTTCCAATCCAAAGCTCTGAATATCTGCCGGTACAGAAATTCCTTTGAAAGAATAACAGCTTGTCAAACAAGCTAAAATCAACCAGAAACTAGCCCATTTTATCATCCTTAAATTTCAATATTATACAAATTGATTTTTCGATATAAAGTTCGCTCTGATATTCCCAATTCCTCCGCTGCGTCTTTCCTTTTTCCGTTAAACTTTTTTAATGCTTTTTGGATCATTTCTTTTTCCATTTCTTCAATAGAAAGTGTTTCGTCAACCAACTCAACAGCTTGAAAATCATTTTTCGGTTTAGAAGAAATGACTACCGGAGTGTTCTGCATTACATTTAGATCAGGATTTGAAATCAAAGGAGTTGTAGCCCAATTGGATTGAGACAACACATTCATAGATGGTTTTATCCCGCTCTCAGACATGGAAGTTGGCATTTCAAGATCATTGGCTTGTACCAACTGAAAAAACATATTCTTGAGTTGATTGAGATCTTGTTTCATATCAAACAAGAGTTTATACAAAATTTCGCGCTCATGAAAACTGCTGCCATTCTCATCTCCTCCTTCCAGTTTCCTTGGAAGATGGTTATGATGAATGTCCGGTATAATTCTCAGTAATGATTCAGGCGAAATTAATTTTTGATCTGAAAGTACAGACAATTGTTCAACAGAATTTCTTAGTTCGCGAATGTTGCCCGGCCAAGGATATGATTCTATCAACTCTGCAGCTTGCTCAGTAAGTTCAATCGGACTAGTTCTGTATTTCTCGGCAAAATCTTGTGCAAATTTTCTAAACAACAAAAGAATATCTTCGCGTCGTTCCTTAAGAGCAGGAACTCTAATCGGTACCGTATTAAGCCTATAATATAGATCCTCACGAAATCTCCCTTTTCGCACTTTATCCAACAAGTTAACATTGGTCGCAGCGATAATTCTCACATTGGTTTTTAATACTTTGGATGATCCCACTCTAATAAATTCTCCCGACTCAAGTACACGCAATAAAAAAGCCTGTGTATCCATAGGCATCTCGCCAATTTCATCAAGAAAAATGGTTCCTCCATCCACAGTTTCAAAATATCCTTTTCGGTCTGCAGTTGCTCCCGTAAATGATCCTTTTTCATGTCCGAACAATTCTGAATTGATAGTGCCTGCAGGAATAGCTCCGCAGTTTACTGCAATAAATTGATTGTGCTTCCTTGGACTAAGCGAATGAATTACTTTAGAAAAAACTTCCTTTCCTGATCCACTTTCTCCGGTAATCAACACTGTCAGATCTGTTACAGCAACACGGATGGCCGTATCCAATGCTTGATTTAATTTTTCGGACCTCCCGTAGATCCCAAATCGTTGTTTTATACTTTGAACACTCTCCATGATTAATCCATAATAATTCCTGTGAGTGTAGCACTTGAAGCCGATTGCACCAAAACTTGAACATAGTCTCCGGCTTTGTAATTTCCTTTTTTGGGAAATACAATCATTTTATTTTGAGAATTTCGGCCTTTAAAATCGTGTTCCGATTTTTTACTGTTTCCTTCTATTAATACTTCAAATGTTTTTCCAACATCGGCCATATTATGTTTGTAGCTTATTTGATTTTGAATTCTGATAATCTCATTTAAACGTTCTTTTTTTATTTCTATCGGAACGTCATCAATCAATTTTTTAGCTGCAGGAGTACCCGGCCGTTCGGAATAAAAAAACATGTATGACATACTGTAATTTGCCCACAGCATCATGCTGATGGTTTCTTTATGTTCATCTTCGGTCTCCGTACAAAAACCGGCTATGATGTCAGATGATATAGCACAATCAGGCATTAATCTGTAGATGGTATTGACTCTATCCATATACCATTCCCGATCGTAAGTTCTATTCATCAATTTTAATACCCTACTGTTACCGGATTGAACAGGAAGATGAATGTATTTGCAAATGTTAGGATAATTTGCCATGGTTTGAATCACTTGATCAGTGATATCTTTTGGATGTGAAGTCGAGAATCTTACTCGCAAGCGGGGATCAATTTGTGCCACCATTTCTAATAAATTTGCAAATAAGATCCACTCTCCGCTGTTTGGATTTTGCCACTTGTATGAATCCACATTTTGACCCAATAAGGTTACTTCTCTAAATCCTCTATCAAACAGGTCCCTAGCTTCTGCCAAAACACTCATCGCATCTCTGCTTCGCTCTCTGCCTCTGGTAAACGGAACAACACAGAATGAACACATATTATCGCAACCTCTCATGATAGAAATAAAAGCGGTAACTCCATTGCTGTCCAATCGAATGGGATTGATATCGGCATAAGTTTCTTCTCTTGAGAGAAAAACATTTACAGCCTTATCTCCTTCATCAGTTTGACCTATCAACCTCGGCAAATCCCGATAAGAATCCGGCCCAACGACCAAGTCCACCAATTTTTCTTCTTCAAGAAATTTATTTTTGAGACGCTCCGCCATACAGCCTAAAACGCCAATAGTCAACTTATGATTTTTCTTCTTGAGATGTTCAAACTCTTTCAATCGCTTCCGTATCGTCTCCTCTGCTTTTTCCCGAATAGAGCAGGTATTAAGCAAAATAAGCTGTGCCTCACTCAGTTCTTTGGTACTTGACATTCCCTCCTGCGCCAAAATCGATGCCACTATCTCAGAGTCTGAAAAATTCATTTGGCAGCCGTAAGATTCTATATAATACTTTCTGTTAGATTCAGTCTGAGCATGATAGCTCAAAACCTCACCCTGTCTTGACTCTTCCAAGAGATCCTGCTCTATGTTCTGTTGATGCATGAAATTCAAATTAACCCTGCAAAAGTATAATAAAATACCAGAAAATGTGACAAAATGACAGTTCTTAATTAGCAAATAGAACGTATTAGATTTAAATCGTATGCGTTTACTTATTACAGTCAATGATTTAGTTAGAAATTATTCACAACTTGATCAAACTAAAGACTTCTTTTGAGCTCATTTCAAAAGGAAACCGATTCGACCATCAAATCAATTAAGAAATGCCTTCAAAGAGATTGTATCCCGTTTTTACTCCCTATATTTATCCCAAAATAGTATAATATGAAGCTATTCTTTAGCTCACTGTTGATTCTCGCATTTTGGTTTGCCCAAAATGGCAATGCTCAAACTACCGGTTACAGCATCAAGACCGGCTCGGGGATGGGATTTCAAAAATGGAATTTTGGTAAGCGCGATCCTCTTTTGGTTTATCAAGGAGATATCATTATAGATTCTGAAGGATCCGGCGAAACTAAAAACAGTATCTATGGCTCTCTGGGTTATCATATTAGAGGAGGAGGTCTCCGCATCAATGGATTTCGTGATCTCAACGGTAATTTTTTTACTGGAGGAAATTTTGGGATGCGATTTTACAATGCCTGTCTCGAAATAGGGATGAAACGATTTTTGAATAATAATAGTTTTAGACCTTATTACGGAATGGGTGCTAGAGGAGAATATACGTTAAAATCTAAATTTGATTTTCAAGAAGGCTACAAAGATTTTGTTCGAAAATTCAATTATGGAATTAGCCTTAGAGGGGGAGGTGAATGGCAATTGAAAAAATTAATCGCATTAGGTTTTGAAGTGGGTGTTTGTCCTGATATTTCGAAACAAATTTTTGTACCTCAAGGCACAAAATATTTGGACTATTTTACGAATACCATCCAGACAAGTGCCGGCGAGGCAGTGCGAAATTTAACAATAGAATTCAATATCTATATTCGATTCTTGCATTTGATCATTTACGAGGAGTGATCTATTTTATTTGGAGAAGCAATGTTCTTTTTTACTTTTGATGGAAGTCCTGCTTTCCATTGCTGCACTGCGTGCATCCATTGCAATCAGGTCTATTTTTTATGCTTTCTCTTCCTTTGTTTTGCATTCTCACATACTCAATATAAATGGTTTATAAAAAACCAAAAGCCCTCTCCTTTTGAGAAGGGCTTTCAGTTGCGTTTATACTATCCAGGTATATTCTAAATAATTGAAGTCTAGGATAATTCCGTCAAAGCAAATTACTTTTGTTCTGCTTCAGGAGTTGCCGGTTTTGCAGGCGTCGCAGGTCCTTCTTTCTTCATTTTATCTTTTTTCTTTCCTGCATGTTTTTTTGCATTACCAGCAGATTTTTTAGATTTTGCTTTATGCTCTTTTTTCATTTTCTTTTCTCCCTCCATTTTATCCTCATTCTCCTCTTTGTCTTCTTTCTTATTGGCTTTTTCCATTTTGTGCTGCTCCTTGCGTGCCTCTCTTTCTTGCTTATTTTTTTCTAAATCTGCTTCTTGTTGCTTTTTCCTTGCTTCATTTTCTGTATGTTTTTTCACTTTCATTTCTTGACCATGATTTACAGGAGCCGGATTTGCAGTTTGAGCAAAAGCAAATTGAAGGCTTAACACCAACACACCGATGATAAATAAAACTTGTTTTTTCATTGTAATAATTTTTTGATTGTAATATACCATTTAGACCAACTGCTGTCTGAGAATGTCACTCTTGCTTAGTTAAAAAAACATTAAGATGAGCAGGATTTAGTGTAGTTCCTTAATTATCATGGATTTATCATTCCAACAAAAATTGATAAACAGGATAAAAATGATCTTCAATTGGCATAACAATTCAGTTGTTTTATCTTTGCTCAATGTTTCAAGAGTTGATCAGTTACTTTCCTCGACTGGAGTTGCCTTTGGTTTTACAAGAAGGAGCAGAACATCAGTTTTCTACTAATGACGGACTTCCGGATCAACTATTGGTTGAGCTTATTTTGCCCTGTCTGGATTTTCAACCCGACGAGTTTACAGAATATTTACCCTGCGGTCATTGGAAGACAACAGACCACAATACCATTTGTATTATATGGGTTGCCCGATTGATGAGATATTCATTTTATCTGATCAGTTTTAATTCCAGACATGAACATGTCGAATCTTTAGAAGTGGCCGGTTTTTTTTCAGACAATGAGTTCTTAATTCGGAGAATGGCCAACATAGATGAAGAAGGAACCATCACTATTGTCGAAGGCGCTCATAAAATTAATGAAAAAGAATTTGATCTTAACTTAAATCGCAAACTACTCCTCGAGATAGCACAAGATGGAAGTCTTATCAAAATGCCGACTTAAAGTGGAGCTCATTTTAGCTGACTACAATCCAAGCTCTTTTCCTTTTTCCAACATTAAAGAATGAGCTGCCTCATACTCATTCGGAATGATGCCTTCAAGGATGCTCTCTCTTATGTAATTTTTTATTTCGCCAACTTCTTTACAAGGTTTTATTCCAAAGGTTTCCATAATCATTTCTCCCGTGATGGGAGGTTGCCAATTCCTTATCCTGTCTTTCTCTTCCAATTCAACCAATTTCTCGCGCACGATTTTATAATTGTTTAAAAATCGCTTCACCTTTTGCTCATTCTTGCTTGTAATATCGGCTTCACACAACAATAATAAATCTTCCAAGTCATCTCCGGCTTCAAACAATAATCTCCGCAAAGCAGAATCTGTAATCTCCTCTTGGGTCAATGCTATAGGCCGCAAATGCAGTCTTACCAACTTCTGAACATATTTAAGCTTATGATCCAGAGGAAGTCTTAAATTTTTAAAAATCCTGGGCAGCATAACGGCTCCCAAAGCCTCGTGACCATGAAAAGTCCACCCTTGTCCGGCAATATATTTTTTAGTTTGTGGCTTTGCGATATCATGAAACACTGCAGCCCAACGCAACCATAATTTATCCGTCTTCTCGCACAGATTATCCAATACTTGCAGTGTATGATAGAAATTATCCTTGTGCCCTTTTCCGTCCTGAACTTCAGCTCCAGCCAATAAAACCATCTCAGGAAAAATAAGCTCCAACAATCCGGTTTCATACAATAATCCGAATCCGATAGAAGGTTTTTTACACAGCATAATTTTCTCCAGCTCTGCAATGATGCGTTCTTTAGAAATAATTTTTATTCTGTGTTTGAAGGCTTTGATTCCTTCTAAGGTTTTTGGATCTATATTGTATTCCAATTGATTTGCAAATCGTATTGCGCGCATCATCCTCAACGGATCATCACTAAATGTATCCTCGGGCGGAACAGGAGTCCGAATGATCTTGTGAGCAATATCATTCAATCCATTAAACGGATCAATTAATTCTCCAAAATTGGATTTATTGAGGCTGATAGATATAGCATTGATGGTAAAATCTCTCCTCAATTGATCATCCCACAAAGTACCGGGAGAAACTATCGGATTTCTCGAATCAGAAGAATAGGATTCTTTTCTGGCTCCAACAAACTCAAGTTCCAAATCTTGATGCTTTATCATTGCCGTGCCAAACCTCTCAAACACATTTACCTTTGCTATGGGCCGTAGCTGGGATGCAAGCTCATTAGCCAATATTATTCCATCTCCCAAACAAACAAAATCTATATCCTTGGAATGTCTTCCTATAATGCGATCACGCACAAATCCTCCTACAGCATAAGTCTCCATTCCCAACCTCTCAGCACAGTTTGCCACAAGCTCCAAAATTTTATTTTCTTTTGGACTTAATTTAAAAATCAGAGATTGCATAATTTACATTGCTTGAGAAATATCTGACAATTGATAATGTTCTTGCATTTCATCCAAAATACCATACAAATTTGAAGGTTCAAACTCAGTAACCAATCTCGACCTGTATTCTTTCACATGGGCCAATCCTTTAAAATAATTTGTATAATGTCTTCTCATTTCCAATACACCAAGTTTTTCTCCTTTCCATTCTATAGATTTTGACAAATGTTTTTTTACTGCAGCAATTCGCTCATCTATTGTCGGAGGGTCTAACAACAAACCGGTCTTGATATAATGTTTTACTTCACGAAAAATCCAAGGGTAACCTATACTTGCTCTTCCTATCATAATACCATCTACACCATATTTATTTTTATATTCTACCGCTTTTGGAGCCGAGTCAATGTCTCCATTTCCAAATATCGGAATTTTCATTCTTGGATTGTTTTTTACTTTGGCAATCCAGGTCCAGTCAGAATGACCTTTGTACATCTGGGCTCTTGTCCTTGCATGTATAGTGAGAGCTTTGATTCCCACATCTTGGAGTCGTTCTGCAACTTCTTCAATAAAAATGGACTGATCATCCCAACCCAATCTCGTCTTTACTGTTACAGGAAGTTTAGTTGATTTTACTACAGCCTCTGTCAATTTGATCATTTTGGGCACATCACGCAAAATTCCTGCGCCCGCAAGTTTGCACACCACTTTTTGAACAGGGCATCCATAGTTAATGTCCAAAAGTTCCGGTTTTGCATCTTCCACTATTTCCGCTGCACGCATCATAGAATCGTACTCAGCCCCAAAAATTTGTACACCAATAGGCCTTTCGTCATCATATATATCAAGCTTCTGCAAGCTCTTGGTTGCATCGCGAATCAATCCTTCTACAGATATAAATTCTGTGTACATGAGATCACAACCCGCGTCCTTGCACAATGCCCTAAACGGCGGATCACTCACATCCTCCATCGGGGCCAAAAGCAATGGAAACTGCGGCAACTCTATTTGATCTATAAATACAGAAGAATTAGACATCAGCCCGCAAAGTTAGGCTAATTTTATCAAATCAAAACAAGCTAAAATATAAGGCTGTGTCCCCACTTTCAGTGGGGTCGGAGTCTTCCATGGTTCGCTTCGCTCCGTGCTTCGCACCACTCACTTTGTGAGTGCATTACAGCCTCCTCACAGATCATTACCAAGCTAAATAATTGTTTTGCCCTTCCGGAATCACCGGTAATCAAAAAACAAGCTTGCGAACCATAATCCCGTAAGCTGACTCAACTTGCAAAAAATAAATCCCACTGCGATGGGCAGACTGTATAAGAATATCTGAATCATCGCTGATAAGATGTTGTAGTTCTTTTCCATTCAGATCCACCAGCTTAATGTTGAGATTGATGTTATCTCTATTTTCTATTCTCAACATCTCTTCTAAATAGGCAATTCTTATGGCCTGATTGAAATAATCTGAGGTGGATGTATTGCAAGCAAATGCATTAATGTACCTCCAGATCTCATTATTTATAGTGATCGGAACAGCCCCGGATGAAGTTCCCGATTCTCCCATCCGAATAAACACCAAATTTTGGCTAGGAACAATATTAATCAATTGACCATTTTTCCCAATGGCTGCAAACATATCTTCCGGAGCAAACGGATTGAGCCAACCTTGAAACTTAAATTGTGTACTCGGCAACATATAAAATGACTTTCCATTGAGCCAGGTAAGATAACCATAAGATGGATTTATCGATTGCGAACTATTGGTCATCTTTCGAAAATAAGAAGTATCAGACATTATTGCTTTATCTGCCCACATCCCTTTTGCCAACAACAACAAACCAAATCTAGCCATACTCCTTGCTTTACTGATGAACACATTATTATCGCCAATAGTAAAATATCGTCCGCTCATGCCTATTGGGCTTAAGATTTTATTGGTTACATATTGATTTAAACTCTGTTGAGTTGCATTTTGAATTACCTTGTCAAGAATTGTATATGGTCCATTGTGATAAGCCCATCGAGAACCTGCATCGGTTATGCACAAGAAGCAAGAGGGCAATGTACAATCACTATTGCTTACAGCATCATCGAGACCTGTTGACATTGTTATCTGATGTATAAGTTTAATTCGATCTTCTTGA
>DEQQ01000031.1 GCA_002360455.1 Saprospiraceae bacterium UBA3362 | reverse complement strand
TGCATTGGGAGACAATCCTCCTTCCAAAATTTCATCCCATCCTATCAATTTTTTTCCTTTTCGGCTTAGATAAAGATCCATTTGAGTGATCAAATAACTCTGAAGTTCTTCATCCGATTTCAATCCGTTTTTTCTTTTTGTTGCTTCGCAGTGTTTACAAACAGCCCATCTTGTTTTTGGACATTCGTCACCTCCGATATGAATATAGGGTCCCGGAAACAAATCACACACTTCATCAAGTATTTCTTTCAAAATACTAATGCTAGTATCTTTTGGACAAATCACATCATCAAAAACCCCCCACGTAGTTTCTACCTTGTAAGGGCCACCTGTACAGCCCATAATAGGGTAGGCAGATAGGATGGCGCTTGCATGCCCGGGCATTTCAATTTCGGGTATAATATTCACATAACGATCCTTGGCATATTGAACTATTTCTTTGATTTCTTCTTGTGTATAAAATCCACTATGTTCCTTGCCATCGTATTGTACCGGTTGATCAGAATAATGGCCTTTGAGCGTTTCTTTCCTTACAGATCCAACTTGAGTAAGCAAAGGATATTTTTTAATTTCTATTCTCCACCCTTGATCGTCTGTAAGATGCCAATGAAATTGATTCAATTTATATCTGGACAAAAGGTCGATATATTGTTTAACGAAAGCAACAGAAAAATAATGTCTGCTCACATCCAAATGCAATCCTCTATAATCAAACCTTGGCTCATCTTCTAATACAATATAAGGTAACTTAAGTTTACCGGTTTCTTCACTTGTCGCTGCAAACTCTATCATCTGAGTTAGCGTTTGCAGAGCATAGAAAATTCCCTGCTCTTTGCTTGCCTCAATATGTATTCCTGATCCGGATATTCTTAATGTATACAAATTGGGTTTGTAAATATTCTCTTTAATTGTAAGATTTAGATAGTTTTTTCCGGTTTGGTTCACTTGATCCATTTCTTTGATGGGAAGGCTTCTTTGATCGAGAATTTCTGCAAAAAGTCTAGCCATCCTTCTCAATTCCGGATTTTTTTCTTTAATCTGTATTATTTCTATTTGTTTTGGATCCAAATAGCCTGCCCCAAACTTAAATGATTTTGGTCGCGGAATAACGGTCATCTGTTTTTGAGCATTCAAACTGATCAATAAGCTATTACAGATTACTAAAACTAAAAATATATTTTTTATTTTCATGATAAGATTAGGACTATGAGAAACAGCTTTCACTGTTTTCAGCAAAAAACGTATAAACAACGTCAAAGGTTTATCTATAGTATATTTTGGATAATGTCTAACTTTGAGCGGTTTTACTAAATAGAAGCTACATGTTTACAATCAATATTTATCTCAAGCTGGCTCTTATCGCAATTTGTTTTATTGGAGGAGCTATATTGGCATACGCCTATGGGTTTTGGTATGCGTTTCCTTTTTTTCTTATTGGCCTTGGATTATTGGCAAGCTATATTTTTCTGGGCACAATCCAAAGTTCTGCTCAGTTAATGCAAGAGCAAGATTTTGAGGGTGCAGAAAACAGGCTCAAACTTACTCTCAAACCCAATTGGTTGTATGTGACCAATCGAGCTTACTATCACTTGATCAAAGGATCTTGTGCTATGCAACGCGGAGACACTGACAATGCAGAAAAATCACTGGCCACAGCTCAATCGATTAAACTTCCTTCGGACAACGAAAAAGCGATGATTCTTCTTCAACTCATCAGCATCCATATTCAAAAAAACAGATGGACACAGGCCAATCACATCTACAGAGAACTCAAATCCCTTAACATTTCTCTAAGTATGATCAAAGATCAAATGAAAATGATAGATGATGTCATGAAGCAACAAGGTAAAGCCAAAATGATGAACACTGTAGATCAACGAATGATGTTTCGTCCGGGAGGAAAACGCAGAATGCCCAGAATGAGATAAATGAGGGCATGCCCACTCCTCCGGAGTGGTCGGTGTCTTACAGACTCGTTATCACTCGGTGCTTCGCACTTCCCACTCCGTGGGAATCCTCCAGCCACCTCATGCAAAAATTTTTTATTACACTGCGATTTTGATTTGAATTTTTAAGAAGAAAAAACAAACCATGATTCATTTTCTTGTTCTTTGTACCGGTAACAGTTGCAGATCTCAAATGGCCCATGCTTATTTGGAATATTTTTGTGATACCAGTAAAATAAAAATTTACAGCGCAGGAATAGAAACACACGGTCTAAATCCAAAAGCTGTAAAAGTGTTGGAACAAGATGGAATAGATATTTCTCATTATAACTCAAATCATGTAGACCAATACAGAGATATTGAAATGGATTATGTCTGGACTGTTTGTGACCATGCTGCCGAACATTGCCCTGTATTCCCTTCTGTCATCAAAAAAATTCATATCGGCTTCTCAGATCCTGCCAAGGCTGTGGGCACAGAGGAGGAAATTATACAAGAATTTATCAATGTCAGAAATCAAATAAAATATTCTGTTCTTAATCTGATTCATGAGCTCGAACTGCCTGTGAATTACAATCATACAAAAAAGACAATTCTTCCTCAATCCTTAGCAACAGCAGAGCTCCATCAATACTTACTAGGCTCAGTATCTCCCAGACCCATTGCTTTTGTGAGCACTATTGATGAAAATGGAAATACCAATCTCGCTCCATATAGTTTTTTTAATGCTTTTTCCAGCAATCCTCCAATTTTGGTTTTTTCTTCCAATAGAAGAGTTGAGGGAAATACAACAAAAGACACACTAAGCAATATTCTTAAAACCAAGCAGTGTGTAATCAATGTTGTAAATTATTCCATCGTAAGACAAATGATGGTTTGTTCTGTAGATTTTCCTCATGATCAAAGTGAGTTTGATTTTAGTGGTTTGACAAAAGCCGATGCGTCTCAAGTGAAGGCTCCCTTGGTATCCGAATCTCCGGTCAACCTTGAATGTGAGGTGACAGATGTCGTGACTTTAGGTGATCAAGGAGGCGCGGGACATTTGATCATTTGTAAAGTTCTTTGCTTGCATATATCCCAAACCGTACTTGATGATCAAAACAGAATTGACCCACATAAAATTGACCTGATGGGGAGAATGGGTCGAGCATTTTATGTTAGAGCAAGTGGTCCAAATGTAATGGCGCTGCCACAATCTCAGCAACTTCCTATTATTGGGTACCAAAATTTGCCAAAGCATATTCTCCAAAGTGAAATCCTTAAAGCAAACGATCTTGGCTATCTTGCAGGAATGAAGTCTTGGCCTGCGATCAGTGAATCTATTCAAAAAACAAAGGAGCTCAATCTACCTACAGTAAAATCGACTGAAGAATTTCATAAAATTGCACGACAATATTTTGACAGACGTGATTACGACACAGCAACGCATATTTTGAATCTGCTCAACTCTTGATTTTTATTTTCCAAAGGTTTTAATCTGTTTTTGTTCAAAGAAAGTATCTCTATTTTCTTTACAGTTTAATCAATGGGATTTTTTGAGATTCCACCAATACAATATATTGACCTGATTTGAGCTGAGAAATATCCAATGAATGCATAGTTAAATTTGTTTTGAGTATTGGCTTTCCATCAAGAGAATACAGTGTTACTGATGCTGTAGAATTTTCTGTTGTCATTTTTACCTGATTCAATGCCGGGTTAGGGAAAAGTTCAATTTTCTTAATCTGTTTGGGATTCTGAGTGGCGACATTTATAGACGGTTTAATTCCTTTAAGTTCGAACGATTGAATGGATTTCCCAAAAGTTGCAGCGACCAATTGACGTTTTGCCTCATTGAATTCTAAATCATATACAGGAACAATGGGCATATTATCACCCATGCGCTCCCATGATTTTCCTGCATCTCTTGTTAGATATACGCCAATATCATTTCCTACAAATAATATAGAGTCTTGAAACTGGGGAAACACCAAAACATCAAAAACCGGAAATGATGGAAGATTTGATGAAATGGATTTCCAACTTTTTCCAAAATCTGTCGATTTCCAAACCTGCGGACTAAAATCACTGCTTCTGTGCGCAGATATCGTAACATATAGAGTTTGCGTATTGCTGGGAGAAGTTTTCACAGAGCTTATATAGCCTGCCGGTAAACCATTTCCAATATTTTCCCATTGGCTTGCCCCGTCTTTCGTTAACCAAACATCTCCATTTGTCACTCCTGCGATGATAATATTTTCATCCAATGGAGATTCATCTATTGAACTTATGGTAGCAACAGATCTAACTGCGTATTTGCTTCCATTGACCAAACTTGGGCTGATCTCATAAAACTGTGGCGCTGTGAATTGATCATTTGCATAGATTTTATCTGTACCCAAAATTAATTTGTCAGGATTAAACTTACTGATAAAATAAGGCATATCCCAATTTGATGTCCCACCGACCCCTTCGGTAAATTCTTCAAAACCCAAGCCACCATCCGTTGTAACATAGAGATTCCCATTTTGTGCAGATGCACAAAAAATAGATTTATCCACTCTATGAAATGCCATTTGAAACCCGTCTCCACCAAAGATTCTATCCCATTGATCTATTCGGGCTGCATTGCCTCCGGTTGATCCATTGTCTTGCATTCCTCCATAGTATAGATTAGAATTATGAGGATTGTAGGCTACTCTATAGCACATATTGGTTGGAATATTTTCTATGTCTTTCCATTGTTTTGTCGAGGAAGAATAATGATACAAACCTCCATCTGTGGCTAGCAAAAAGGATTTTCCTTGCTCAACAAATTTTAAATCATGTTTATCTGCATGAACTTCATAAGTCCACCACTCAGGAGCTGCCAAAGTCCAGTTTTCACCGGAGTTATCGCTTTTGAAAAGATCTACACCGCTTAAATAAATTTCCTTGTCATTATTGGGATTCACGGCTATGCTATTAAAATACCAACCAAAGCCTCCAAGTGCCCTACAAGGTAGGTCTGTATTGAATAAATTGATTGAACTCCATTTTTCTCCTCCATCTATAGTTTTATATAACTCTACAGCTTGTTGTCCTAAGGGGCCACCATCACAACTTGCCGATCTGTTGTATCTTGCATACACAATCTTTGGGTTTTTTGGAAAGATAGTCAGGGCAATTCGCCCATTAATGCTATCCATTGGCAATCCTCCTTCCAACATCTTCCAACTGAGTCCACCATCTATAGATCTATAAAGTTGGGTCTGTTTGCCGGAAATTATACTTCTCGCGTTATTTCCAATTCGGTTCCAAGTAGCTGCATATAATATTGAAGGGTTTTCAGGGTTAATGATCAACTCAGAAACTCCGACTGAGTCTGAGTGATAAAATACTTTGGTCCAGTTCACTCCTGCATCTTCTGATTTGTATATTCCTCTATGCTCATTTTTTGTAAAGATTGAACCCAAAGCCGCAGCGTAAATGACATTTGAGTTTTTAGGGTCAACAACAACTGAAGAAATAATTCTATTTTCTTTCAATCCACTATTTTTCCAAGTCAAACCACCATCAATGGACTTATAGACTCCATTTCCTAAAAAGGAATAAAATCCGCTGTTCCTATCTCCGGTTCCGACATATACAGTTTTGGAGTTGTTTGGATCAACGCTTATACAAGAGATATGCAAGTTGTCCTGTTGATCAAAAATTGCAGCCCATGTTTTTCCAAAATCAGTAGATTTATAAACTCCTCCTGAAGCAAAACCTATGTAAATTGTATTTTCATTATTTGGGTCAACAGTGATCACATTGATTCTTCCTCCAAGGTTTCCCGGGCCTTGTACAGTCCACTGTCCCGGAAAATTTTGTGGTTTTGTTCTAGTATGTATCCATTGATAGGCAGAAACTGCTTTTAATTTGTAGTCAAAATACTCTTGATAATTTACTCCGTAACGATCTAAAAAAGACTCTTCTGTTGGAACTTGTTTGACGTTTGTTTCAGATTGATTTTGTTTGTCGGAAGAGGTACAAGAGAATATAAAAAAGAAGAATAGTACGATAATGTGCAGCTTCATAAAAGAACAACGATTAAAAAATAAAAATGTGAATTGATAGATTGACTTATTACAGATTTATCAAATTAAAGCCATTGATGGAGCAAAAATAGAACATGTACCTGTTATTGTGATACTGTGTACTGAATTAAATGAATGATTGGCTTTGTAAAATTTGTCAAATTGCATAAAAGTTAGCTGCATTTATCAATATCTACTTACCAAATTCATTCAATAACTGCTTGATTTCCGGATCCTCTCGAAGTTGATCCATCTGCTCAAGTATCCAAGGAGTACGTAAATTAACCCAAATAGATCTTGGCTTAACTGTAAATTTTTTTGGATTGGGAAGGGATGCCGCAATGGATGCCGCCTCCTCTCTAGTCAACTTGTCTGCTGATTTCTTGAAATATGAATTGGCGGCTGCTTCTATCCCAAATATTCCGGGGCCCATCTCTATTGTATTCAAATAATGTTTCATTATAGTCGCCTTAGACCACAACACTTCAATCAATAATGTAAAATAAATTTCTAGACCTTTTCTTAACCATGATCTCCCCTGCCATAGAAATACATTTTTTGCTACTTGTTGACTAATTGTAGACGCTCCTCTTTTTTTCTTTCCTTTCTTCTTTGCATTATACTCCAAAGCTTTTTCTATGCTTTCAAGGTCAAATCCAAAGTGTTCTGTAAACAACTGGTCTTCTGCCGCAATAACCGCCAGTACTGCATTGGGACTCATCTCAAATTTCCATATATAATCTCTTTTGAGTCCATTTCCATCGATAACAGAGCCAATCTGTGTAAGACTAATCGGAGCAGGAAGAAAAATCAATATCAAAGCATACAAAACCGGTAATAAAATACAGATGAAACCCAAAATGCCCATTTTTTTATACCATTTTAAGGCTAAAAAATGATGCCACTTAGGATAACAAAAGCCTTTTATTCGGGACCAAAGTCTTGGTCTCGATTTTGCTATCAATTCTATATCTTTGGGACTCAAACGGTACGATATGATTTATTGGCTTAAAATTATTGTAAGTTTTTGTATTTCTTGTTTTTTTATTTTACCCTTTTTTAATGTGGAGGATCCATTCCGTGCTTTTGCACTTAGATTTTTCTATAAAGAATCTACAGCACAGATCTATGAACATGAGTGTAATCCGGATAGAATCTACAGATATGTCTATCAACTTGGGGGCAAAGAATACCAACAACGCTACAACGGATTTGTAGAGGCTTTGGATCAACTGATTCCCGAACAGGAACGATGTAAGCTTCAAGTTCCTTCAAAACCTGTGGTTGCTATTAAGTACTTTCCTTACTTTCAATATTGGAGTGAGCCTTTGCAAGCAGAACGATTGGATCTGTGGTTATTCCTTGGGGTTAATTTAATTAAAATATTTGCCGTACTCATATTAATTACAATTTTCGTAAGAAAGTAATTTTCAGAATCTGAAGACCGAATAGGTGTTAGTCTATAAAATTCCATTATATTTGCATATTAGGACTTAATATAATTTATTTTTGCATAGACAGATTTTTCATTGTTAGATGAAATTAGAAATTCTAGTGCATTATATTATTTATATGACAAGTGGTATAACTCTTTTTCATTTCTATGCAAACCTATCGAGAGTATAACTCAGAACAAGAAGCTTTCAGTGCCGCTAAGCTTTTAGATAAACATTCTATTCCTTACCAGATCGAAAAATCTCCGGCTTTTTTTGATATAGCTTCGTTTTCAAATCAAACTAGCATCTTTTATATATTAAAGGCTGACAAACAAAATTTTCCTATCATCAAAGAAATTTTGAAGGATGAACCGGAAATAGCATTATCGGATATGGATCCCGGCTACTATTTATTTTCATTTTCCAATGATGAGTTGATGGAGATAATAGATAAAAAGGATGAGTGGGGTGAGTTGGACTATTCACTTGCAAAGAAATTACTTTCACAAAGAGGCATTCCATTAAGTGATAAAGTTATTGAAGAAAAAAATAAACTCCGATTAGAACAGCTCAAATCATTCGAACCTACTCCTTATATTTATATAATTATAGGATTTATTCTCAGTATTTTTGGTGGATTGCTTGGAGTTTATATAGGCTATAAATTAAGCAGCTCAAAAAAAATAATTACAGGAGAAGGTGAATACTATATTTTCTCACCGGAAGTAAGAAGAATAGGACGTTTCATGATGATAATGGGGGGAATTGCGTTTTCAATAACTTTGATCATTGTTCTTTGGAGAAGTTACATTACGAATTTGCAATAAATATGGAATGTTTTTGTGAATGCTTATCGCCGAGTAATAAGTTTTATTCCTGCTTAATTGCTTTGTAATCTCAATGGCAAGTATCCTCTTTACTCTTAATCTTGTGATGAATTCTGGAAATGAGAATTATTACTTGTTGAGGCCATTAAAAAACTGAAAAAGGATATACAATCAATTTGTTCTCCCACAAGATACCGGCCCAGTAATATCCTGTAGCTAGCTCGCTTGCATTGAAAACACGAGCATTTCTTTTCACTAAACATCTTCCTTCTGTAGAGTTTATTTGGATATCCACAGTAAGAACTTCGTTATTCAATTCAAACCATAATTCGCCACTATTATGCTCCATTACAAGTCTTGGAAAGTTGAGCCTTTTTTCTTCAGTATAAGTACAATTTTCTATTCGTATCGTTTTCTCTAGTTTATTTTCACATTCGGATTCTTCTCTTTCAATTTGAATCATCAGGTGAAATATTCCATCTATTTTTGATTTGATGTTCACTTTGTTTTTTAAAACTTCAAATTCATCTGTTGTTGGATCAATGGTCCATTTATAGTTTGAGCAAATATTAGGGTTTACTTGAGCTTGAAACATTTGATCCTTACATATTTTAGCTGGAGAAGCGATACTGTCCTTTTGTTGAGTTGAATTGCAATCTGAAGTACACATGCTCAGTTGTTTTTGAAGGTATCTATAGACCGCAGAGTTAGTTCCTTTATTATCTCTATTAGGATATCCAATTGGCGGAAACATTGGATTAAAATCATTGGAACAATAAACGGATTTTGTTAAATATAGACTTGTTTGCTCAACTTGGGAGCTTCCTGCCGGAATCGTAATTCCTGCTTTATTATTTCCATATTGATAATGATCTGTTCCGGATAAAGTATATAAACCAATAGTTCCCGGAATTTCATTTGCAATAAAATTTTGAGAATTACCGGCTCCATTACTCATAAAGATGCCGTATAGTTCTGCCCTGTTTCTAAAAAACGTATTAAATGGTCCATTGGGTCCATGAGAGAAATCAATAACAATATTCTGTACAATATTGCCCTCAAATAGATTTTGATAAATGTAATTCCCATGTAACGTTAAATCACCACTTGAATTAGATGGGACTAAAATCTGAGTCCAAAATGGATCTCTTGAATAATTGTATGAAACTACGTTTCCATTGGCGGCTGCCTGTAATAAAACAGAGTGTCTCAATTTTTCGAAAATATTATTTGTTATAAGACAGGAGCCGGTTGTGAGTTGTATTGCTGTGCCATAAGCTTTTCCTCCTCCGCCATAATCAAAGCCAAGAGTAAAAAATGAATTCCTTACGGTCAAATGATTTGATTGTTCCAATACAACATGAGCAAAATTACAATAATAACTTTCTACTCCCTGTACCCAACATTGATATGCGTTTCTAAAAAATATATTACTTGTCTGTGCGGTTGTAGCATCCAATCTTGATATCTTAAAACAATCAAATCCAACTGAGTTTACAGGAAAAAGCTGAGTTATTTTGGGATTATTCACAGCTTTATAATGCATCCTTAATCCTTCTTCCAAAATCAAGCTCGAATTTGTTTGATTTATCACTCTGCAAATTTGACCCAGTGATCCAAAGGCCCAATCTGAAGTCATTCTTCCGGCATCATTCTCTGTAATTAATATATGAGATAAAGAAGTAGATTGAGAAGAAGATAGCGGAATAATCTTTGAGTCTTTGTTCAAATCAGAATTAATGGGTATTGATGTTGAAGATTGTGAGCCGATTACTTTAAAGCAGTGATCCGCTATTCCATTTAAGTCAAATAAAAATGACGTACTGTTTGCTCCGGCTCCTCTAATGATCGTTCTTGCGGGAACTGAAATAGATTTTTTAAATAAATAGGTTCCTTTAGGAAAAAAAATAACTTTCTCTTCTTTGTTCACTCTATTGATAAGTGCCAATAAACTGTCGCTGCAATCAGTAAGCCCATCATTTTTTACTCCGAATTCTAAGACATTGAATACAAGAGAATAATTTATAATTTCTGCCCCTGCATTTGACCAATCTACTCGGCGTTCCATATTAAGTGCCTGTCCAAAGCCAATATTCAGAGGTATTGTTAGTGCAAAAAGAGCAATCCAATTTTTCATATTTTATGGAGTTAATTCGGTAAGGCTTAAACTTTTATTTGATAAAAACAAATTTAACTGATTTTTGAAATTTCTATTAAATAAATTAAAAATTATAATTATTTGCAAATTAAATTTATATTTGGCAATCAATACTAGAAACTCATGAAACATTTTCGATTTGTAGCCCTGGGATCTCTATTCTTACTCCCTTTCCTTTTTTTTGCACAAGGCCTTTCTTTTCTGCAGCAAAACCCTACTTCATTTGATATTTGTGGCCAAGCTTCATTTAAAGTAAGGGTTAGCAATAATGAAGGAACAGCACTCAGTAATATTAGAATTGAAATCAAACTTCCTTCAGGAATGAGTTACATTCCGCAAAGTGGTAGAGGAATGGTAGAAAACAATATTACTAATTTAAATAATCCCAAATTTGTTCTTCCTGCCCTTAGTGTAGGTCAATCAATTGATATAAGTTACGAGGTTTTTGCCGGTTGTGAGCTCTTTGATTTAGTAAATCAAAACCTTACTTTTTCAAATCAATACCAATATTCTTTTGGATCAAAAACAGATTCCATTTATAGTCAACCGCCGTTTGAGCTAAATACCGCTTACCTTGTCATTGAGCCAATAAATGATATCAATACCACCACTGACATGACGGCCTCTCGGCCTATTTCTATTAAGAATACAAGGATTGGAGCTTGTAAATCGTTTCGATTTTTTGAAAAACACAGTCCAATGAAAGTTCAAACAAGTCAAGGAACATTGTTGACAAAAACAGATACAACTCTTCTTCTTCAATTTGGCCCTGTTGACTTTCTTCAAATTGGTGACAAAGACAGTTTATTTGAAAGAGATGAAGTCTTAATTCTCAATGAGAAATTGAGTTCTGTTGATTGTAATTCGAATCAAGTGAGATCAGATTATAAAGTTTCTTGGGGTTGTAACAATATTGCGTGCCAAGAAAATACTGTTTTTGCTAATACAACTTTTATTAATGCAACTCAAAAGGCCGACATTCAAATTTTAACAGAACCTCTTGCACCCACATGCATTTGTGATAGTCTTGGTGAGGTGCAGCGATTTACTGTAGTAAATTCTGGGAAAGGAACGGCAGAAAATTTTTGCATAATCTTTGAGGCACATGACAAAAATGTTAAAGGAACTACAGCTTTCGTTCGAGATTCATTCCGTACTTCTCAAGCGTCCAAAATTCGATCTATCACTTTTGGTCCTAACGAGTCCAGCTGCGATTATGAACATGCCTCAAGGGAATTCAAAGTATGTTTTGAAGACATCCTTCCCGGTGACACAATTGTTCTTTATTTTAGGTTTTTTACCTGCCTTGGAAGCGTTCCGAGCAATCCACGTGCAAGGCTATTTTATTTATACAGTTATAACTATAATTCAAAATGCGTATTTCCTAGTTCGGCCGGAAAAATAAATGTTTTAGCCGAGTTTCCTTATCAGAAAGAGCTACAGACAGATCTACAATTATTAACCCCTAAAAATAATTTTAAACCAGATGAAATAGTGCCGTATAAAGTGAAGCTGTTTACAGATCGCAAAAGAACCAAAGAATTACTTTTTGCTCAAGTCATAATTCCGTGTGTTCTAGAATTAGACTCGTCGAGCCTTCAAGTTAGTGGTGCATCAAACTATAGTCTAGATCTTGAAAGAAATACCTTTAGCACTTTCCTAAATTATAAATTCAGTCCTCCTTTTTTGGATAGTGTCGAAATAAACTTCCTTCTTAAAGCTAACTGCAACAGTTCATGCTTAGAGAAAATCAAATCCGATGGAGCCTATTTTAATATCAGTAGTTGCAGGCTTCAAGATACCGTAAAACCGTCAGTTCTGACTGGAGTTTGCGCCTCGAGTTTATTGAGTTGCAGAGATACCTTTTATCATTGTGGCCCAAGGCAAAGTAAAGAATTAATTCATTCTGTCCAATGTCCAAATCTCAAATTAAACATAGACAGTATTCCTGGATATGTTTTATTTAACTCAAATAGTAAAAGACATTCCTTCGGTCTTAATGATTTGAACGAAGATAGATTTCAAGATGGAGCCGGAAAAGATACCTCTCTTTTCAATGCACTTAAATTGATTACCGGTGATACTCTTTACTCTCTTATTAAAGCTGAAGTAAAACAAGATATTGCAAGCGCAAATTTAGATTCTATCTCCCTTATGTTTCAGACAGAGCTCAGCTATTCTTCCGGTCTCTTAAAACTTAATATTATAAAAAAGAAATCAGGAACTGTATACGAAACAAACATCAATCGATTTTCTCTTTATTCTAGCAATAATCCTCCTGTGAGTTGTTATATTCCTGTAGTTCCTGATGTAAGTTATGGCAATGGTATTTATTTTGGGATCACTAGAGATACTTTACTAAAGTATGGTACACAGGTTCCTTCCGATTTTAAATTTGAAGATGGAGATAGTTTAATTGTGGAGTTTTATGGTCGGGTCAGCAGTGTTTCTGCGGGACGAATTTCTCAAGCAGATCAAATCCTGCGGATTATGATTTTTGACCGGAATAAGTTGACTCCAAGATTCTCTTGTGGTAGAGATAAAACTACTTTTCAGGTTGCCACAATGAATATAAATATCACCGAAAGTAGTCCTACAGGAGTCATTTGTGATGTTGTAAATTTGCCTAGCTATACCATAAAAGGATCTGATGTAATAAATCCATTTTTCGAGAAAGAGCAAAGACTATTTTATGGTCTTGACAGCATGCTTTTTATAACTACAGCTTCTTATAAAATAGATAGCGTAAGATTGGATTATTTTTATTTTTCAAAAACAGGAAGTCAATTGATTCACTCAAAGACCTATATTCCTACATTGGAAGGCATAGGATGGAAGCTCGTTCACCCTGATTTGCTTTCAGATGTTTGGGATGAATCCTTTGGCATCCAAGTAGCTCCTTTTGCTTCATTAATTTCATGTTCACAAACAAGCAAAGATACCTTGCCTAGTGTCAATACTATTTTGTTTATTAACTCAAAAAATAATTTCCCATTTTATTTCGGGACTAATCATAACAACATAATAAATCAGTTTGCTTATTCCAAAATTTCTAAATTAAACATAATCAATGGCTCCAACCAGTTCAAAATAAATACCAATGGCGTAATAAGCAGTTCCAAAAATATAAGTACAACGGCATTACTCGGAAAAACCGGATCTTCAGGAAGTTTAAAAATTTGTTTTTCAAGTAAGAAAGGAGAAATTAATAATTTCAATATCACAACAGGATCAAAACTCAATGTTGAGAAGATCAATGACAGTTGCTTTTTCATTAAAAACATCAATGGGGATTCCAGTTATGTGCTATCAATAACAGCTGCCAATCAAGCCTGTGATGGAGATACTATTTTTATAAAATCCAACTGGTCTTGTTCTCAAGACCTGAATAAAATACAAGACTCCTGTCTTAGTTCATTCCAAAAAATTCCTGTAATTCCTCAGCTTCCGGAATTAGAACTGGATGTGATGCAAGCCGATAGAGTGTCCGATCTCTGCGATACATTGGCCAAAATGAATATTGAGTTTTATAATGGAGACTTTGGAGTAGCTTATGATGTATTAATGAATGTAAGTATCCCATCAGGAATTACCATATTATCTTCTAGCTTGGAATATTCTTACCCGGCAGGCAGTCCTTTTAAACCACTCTCTCTCCCTCAAGTCATTGGAGCCGGTTTATATCAATGGAATTTATCAGAACTGATTGCTGAAATTAAACAAAATGGATTGAGGGGAATTAATGAGGCTCCATACAACAGAATATTAATCAGGTTTAATCCTAAAACGGATTGCTCCAGCCTTGTCAATAGCTTTATTCAAGTGTGTGTTTCAGGAAAATTACTTTGTGATCAACCAACCAATTCTATCACTCGATCCGGAAAACAAGTTCAAATAAAAAATCTTGAACTAAATGGAAATGTAAATATTGAGGCAAGTGTCCAGAATACAGGATGTAGTGATCTTGCCTTGGTCAAACTTAAAGTGATTACAGATCAATCATTTTCCAATCTGGATACATTAAGAATTTCTTTACCCTCTTCTATTGATTATTTTAATTCAAGTTACAAGTCAAATTCTGGTCTTTCCTCTTCCATTTCTCGTATTGAAAAAACATCGAATCAAACAGTGCTCATTATTGCTTCTCTTCCTTCTGTCAATAAAATTCTCGACGCTGAATTTTCAGTATTCGGTGTTAATCGTTCTCAATGCAGCACGAACCCTATTCAAATTTCCTTAGACCAATTGAAATCTGCTTTTTGTAAGGAAACAAATCAGTTCTGCCAAGTTCGATTGGAGAGATCTTCCTATTCACTTAATTTTAATATGAATAGAGCTGGGGTAAAAATAAACTCTATTAAAAATAATGAACAATGTGGTGCAGATCAAGTGGGATTAACTGTTAACTATACTATAAATAATGTTTCAAATTCATTTGACTCTACTTTTCAATTAAAGCTTTATTCGGACCAAAACCAAAATCAACGATTAGACCCTAATGACCAACTTTTAGAACAAAAACAAATTCCATTTCCACAGGGCAGAGATTCTGTATCATTGACGTCTTCCTTTTGTATAGATAAAAAGTCAATAGCTTCTTGCAAAATTTTTGCATTGATATCTTCATCTTGTTTTTGTAAGGCCGACACACAGATTTATTTGACCGGATTAGACAGTTTGTACATACGGGATTCAATATGTTCCGGTTCAAGTTTAAAATTAGGAGTCAATTCAGTCGCCGGAAGACAATATAGATGGTATGGTGAAGGAATACTTTGTGATAGCTGTTCTTCTTGGATTTTTAATTCATCCAAACAGGGATCAAAAGATAGTGTTTTTAATTTTAAATTAGAGGAACTTATTGACAGTTCTTGTTCTCAAATTTATTTTTACGAAATCTTGGTTTACGCAAATCCTGTTGGTAAAAAAGAAATTATCCCTATTTGTAAAAATAAGTCCATTGTTCTTGATGCCGGCAATAGAAGATCTCCCCAATGGAGCGGACCAATGATAAGCAATCCAAGCTCAAAAACTCAAACTATTATTGCCAACGACAATGCTGAGTATTATCTTAGTTACTTGGATGTACACTCTTGTCCCGTGACGGATACATTTTGTATTAGACTTTATTCGGATTGGCCTAAACTGACCATATCCAATGACACAACGATTCTATTAGGATCGTCTGTGAATTTAATGGTTACAGAAGGCTTCCATTATAAATGGTCGCCAAGTGTAGGATTGGATTGTGATAACTGCAGTAGTGTGAAGGCATCACCATCATTATCTACGGTATATTGTGTTAAGATTGAAAGTGACCAAGGCTGCGATACTACTCTATGTGTAAAAGTCAATGTTGTTTTTCCAAATTGCGATAGCAGTTCCATTTTTATTCCCAATGCTTTTACACCAAATAGCGATGGGAAAAATGATAAATTATTTGTTCGCGTTCAAAACATCGATAGAATTGTATTTGTGATTTACAATAGGTGGGGACAAAAAGTTTTTGAATCAAATGATGCATCTGTCGGTTGGGATGGAAGTTTTGGTGGGGAACTGCTTGAGCCGGATGTATTTGGATACTGTGTTGAAGCATATTGTTTTAATGGTTCAAAAATTACAAAAAAGGGCAATGTAACTTTATTAAAATAAAAGATTCCAAATCTATGTATAAAAGCAGTCTAATTTATTTATTTATTCTCGAACACCCAATTCTTTAAGTGCTAGCCCTGCTGCAATTTGCTCTGCAGATTTTTTATTGAAATCTTCTGCACAGGCAAGTTCTTTACCATCCATAAAAACTCCTATTTTGAATCGATCTCTCTTGTCTGTTTTGTATTTTTCAATAACACGAAAATCAATTTCTTTTGTGTGTTTTTGACACCATTCCAATAGTTGACTTTTGTAGTTGTCATCATGAGCTTCAAGATGTTCTACATCCACAAATTTGCGCAACATATTGCTCAAAATAAATCCTTTAGTGTACTCAAAACCTTGCTCCATATATATAGCTCCAATAAGAGCTTCAAGTGCATTGCCAAGCATGGACTGAGAGAGTGCCGTTTGATTAAATTCTAGCATTAAGTGGTCTAAGCCCATTTGCTCTGCAATATCATTGAGTGTTTTTCTCTTGACTATTTTAGATCTCATTTTAGTAAGAAAACCCTCGTCTGCGTTGGGATATTTTTTAAATAAATATTCGCCAATCACAAAGCTTAATAAGGCATCGCCTAAGTATTCCAACCGTTCATTGGATTGATAGACTCCATTTACCAAATGACCATTGGCCCCATTATTATTAAAAGTAGACTTATGATGGAATGCCAGCTTAAATAAATAAATATGAGCCGGAGTAAATCCTGTCAATTCTTTGATTCTTTCTACAAAGAACTTGTCTTTAGAAAAAAATCTGTGGTTTGTTTTTCGGTAATACTTTAGTAAAAATCCTAACATCGCTTTATAATCACTGAACTGTTGTGCCCCCCAAAGCCAAAGGTATTGCTCAAAAAGGCATTAATGCGCCGTTCTTGAGCTTGGTTGAAGGTAAAATTAAGTTTTGGATCCAATTCCGGATCGTCAGTAAAGTGATTAATGGTAGGTGGTATAAAATCATGTTTTATTGCCAGTACGCCTGCAATAATTTCTATGACTCCCGCCGCTCCAAGCAAATGGCCTGTCATTGATTTTGTACTGGAAATATTCAAGTTATAAGAATGTTCTCCAAAAACTTTCATTATGGCTTTCACCTCTGCGATATCTCCCAAAGGTGTTGAAGTACCATGTGTATTAATATAGTCTATATCTTCCTTATTCATTTTCGCCTCTGTCAAGGCCAGCTCCATGGCATTTTTTGCTCCTAGTCCATCAGGATGAGGTGCCGTAATATGATAGGCATCTGCTGTAAGGCCGGACCCACAAACTTCGGCATATATTGTCGCTCCTCTTTTTTTAGCGTGCTCATATTCTTCGAGGATAAGAGCTCCTGCTCCTTCACCCAAAACAAAACCGTCGCGATCTTTATCGTAAGGTCTCGAAGCGGTGAGATAATCGTCATTGCGCTCAGACAAAGCTTTCATAGAAGAAAATCCTCCTACTCCGGCTTTGGTCACTGCGGCCTCAGACCCTCCGGTAACCATCAAATCTGCTTTCCCAAGTCTAATATAATCAAAGGCATTTGATAAAGCGTGGCTGGAAGAAGCACAGGCTGAAACTGTGCCGTAATTGATGCCCATAAGACCATATTTGATAGAAATATGCCCCGGAGCTATGTCCGAAATCAATTTAGGAATCAAAAAAGGACTGTACCGAGGTGTACCGTTACCGAGTGCTGCCTCAGATATATCGGTCTCCAAAGTATAAAAACCACCTATTCCGCTGCCCCAAATAACCCCAAACCTTGTTTTATCCACAGCCTCAAGATTTATCCCACTGTCTTTCATGGCCATATCGGCTACGGCCAAGGCATATTGCGCAAAGGGATCCAATTTTCTTGCCTCTTTTTTATCAATATAGTCCTCCGGATTAAAATTTTTTAGCTCACAAACAAATCTAGTTTTAAAAAGAGAAGCGTCAAATCTAGTAATAGGACCAGCGCCACTCTTTCCTTCTCTAAGAGCATCTCTATAAGCATCCAAGCCATTCCCTATGGGAGACAGCACACCAATTCCGGTAATAACTACTCGACGCATATCTTAACTGGGTTACAAGTAAAAAAGCCAACAACCAAAAGTATCTTACTCCTGGTTGTTGGAAATGGATTTCTGATTAAGAAAAAGGGCTTATTTAGCGTTTGCCTCCAAATACGCTATAGCTTGACCTACAGTTTGAATTTTTTCTGCCTGATCATCCGGAATGGATGTGTCAAAAGCTTTTTCAAACTCCATGATCAACTCTACAGTGTCTAGAGAATCTGCTCCAAGATCATTTACAAAACTGGCCTCATTGGTCACTTCTGACTCATCTACGCCTAATTTTTCCACAATAATTTTCTTAACTTTTTCTGCTATGTTTGACATTGTTAACTGATTTCTTTTAAACCATTGCGCAAATTAAAGGATTCATACATTGAATACCAAAGAATTTGCGATTTTTTATTTTGTTTTGTCACTAAAACAACTTTTCTTCTCTATTTTGTTCCTTATTAACTAAAGATTATAAATGATTCATCACAATACCAAAATTGTAGCTACTGTTGGGCCTGCCTGCAGCTCCTATGAAGGCTTGTTAGCCCTTGTAAAAGAAGGAGTTGCGATTTTTAGACTGAATTTTTCTCATGGAAGTCATGAGGATCACCTTAAAGTAATTCAGCATATTCAGAAGATCAACCAAGAATATGATGCCCATGTCGGGATACTAGCAGACCTTCAAGGGCCAAAATTGCGCATAGGTAAAATCGAAAATAACGGTATACAAGTGAATCCGGGAGATATTCTCACTTTCAAAGATGAAGAGTGTCTCGGAACCAAGGATCAGATCTATATGAGTTATGATTATTTTGCTCAGGATGTCAAACCGGGCGAAAAAATCTTAATAGATGACGGCAAACTAATGTTTGAGGTAGTCGAAACCAATAAGGTAGATACTGTCAAACTCAAATGTCTCTATGGTGGAATATTGAGCTCAAATAAAGGAGTCAACCTTCCTGATACTGAGGTAAGTCTCCCATCTCTCACTGAAAAAGATTTGGAAGATCTCGATTTTATACTCACTCAACCGGTCAACTGGATTGCGCTATCTTTTGTAAGAAAATCCGCCGATGTTGAAGATTTGGTCAATAGAATTGAGAAGAAAGGCCATTTTGCTAAAGTTATTTCTAAAATCGAAAAACCGGAGGCTGTTCGAAATATCGATAAGATAATTAAAGCCAGCAACGGAATTATGGTAGCTCGAGGGGATCTTGGTGTGGAAATGCCCATTGAAAAACTCCCAAGCATTCAAAAAATGATCATTAACGAATGCATCCAAAGATCCAGACCGGTGATCGTAGCAACTCAAATGATGGACTCTATGATCAATAATCCCAGCCCTACACGAGCTGAGGTTACTGATGTTGCCAATGCCGTTTTTGATGGAGCAGATGCCGTCATGTTGAGCGGAGAAACTTCTGTAGGAAAACACCCTATCCTGGTGGTGCAAGCGATGAATAGAATCATTGCCGAAGCAGAAAAAAATTATTCTATTCAAATTAAAAAACCTAAGGCCTCAGATAAATCATCTACGTTTTATAGCGATGTAGTTTGTTTTAATGCCGCCAAAACAGCAGAAGATATTGGTGCAAAAGCTATTGTCGGATTAACCGTTTCCGGCTATACTGCCTTCAAAACTTCTTGTTACAGACCTAAATGCCCTATCTATATTTTCTCTCCCGCAGTCCATATGCTTGGAACTTTGAATTTAGTGTGGGGAGTTCGTTGTTTTTACTATGATAAAAACAGCTCAACCGATGAAACCATAGAGGACTTAGTAGACATTCTCAAAAGAGAAAACAAAGTAACAACCGGAGATACTGTCGTCAATACCGGGAGTATGCCGCTGCATAAAAAACTTAGAACCAACATGATGAAAGTAACTGAGGTTGAATAGAATTTTTTAAGGCTAAAATACGTTTGATGGCTTAAGGAAAAATCATTTCCTTTTATACATCTCGCACTTGCAATTTTTTATTAATGTATAGTAGAATGAATTTATCAAGGCTTCAATTACAAAATCCAAAATCCTACTCATGGCTATGGATACTGTTCTTGCTTGGACTGTATAGTTCTATATGGTCACAGGATGAGGCACTATCTCCGGAATTGGACCTTCAAGGCAAAATGATTGATGCTCTCAAAGAAGAAAGTATTGGGAATACAAATAAAGCCATTGAAGCGTTTGAAAAGTTGAGTCAACAATTGGAGACAAGAGCTACAGCATTTTATTATTTGGCTAGATTATATAAATCGCAATCGAGGCATGAAGAAGCCATTAAAGCAATTATTCAATGCACTCAAGCAGACCCTAAAAATTCATGGTTTTGGGTATATCAGGCCAATCTTATGGAATCTTACAGCGATTATCCGGAAGCGGCAAAAAGCTATGAAAAATTGATTGGACTAGATTCGGAAAATTATACATTTTATGACAATGCCGCTTACATGTACATGAAAGCCAAAATGCCCGACCAAGCATTGAAATTGTTAGATCTTGCCCAAAAGAAATTTGGCGCTCAGGTGGAGTTGAGCATAAAAAAATCAGAGGTCTTCTGCAGCCTCAACAAACAAAATAAAGCAATAGAAGCTCTGGAGCAATCTTTGGCTTTATTTCCGGGAAATGCTGCATTGTTGGCAAAAATAATTCCGCTTTATGAGCTGAATTATTTGAATGATAAAGCCAATGAAGCCCGAAATACATTAAAAATAAAAGAGCCTTATCATCCACTTATTTCACAAAACTCCAAACAAGAACAATCAAAAACTTCGTCCAGTATAGATCTAAACAATCCGAATATAGGAATTGACCAAAAAGTTATCACTATGATTCCTTTATTAGATCAATTGATAATAACCAAAGATCCACAACTGCAAAAAGAAATTTTAGATAAAACGGATTTGCTTATAAGCCAATATCCAAAAGACTCCAAGCCCTATAGTCTAAAAGGGGATACTTATTTTGCATTAGAACAATACAGGTCTGCAAGGCAGGCTTACCAAAAAGCAGCTGAAAGCGGAAGAGTTCCCTTTACAGTGTGGGATCACTTGATCTACTCATTACTTAAAACAAATGAATGGAACAGCTTGGAGCTTTATTGTAACAAAGCTTTAGATGAATATCCAAATCAAAGTTTTTTGTATTATGCTTTGGCAGAATCATTTTTTCAAAGAGAAAATTATCAAGACGCCTTAGCTCAAACAGATCAATTATTATTAATGGTTCAAAACAATGCTTCTAAAAAATCCGAGGCATTAATTTTAAAAGCTAAAATTCTTTCTGCAGAAAAGAAATGGAAGGAAGCTGATGTTGCCTGGGACAAAGCCAAAGCAATCCATGAGAAAGATTTATTTGCCATTGAATACAATAGCTATTTGATTTGTGAGAAAAATGAAAAGCCAATCAACTGGATGGATGCATTTTCTAGCACAAAGATCAATGAAGATTATAAACAGTTTCTCTTGGCTAAAATTTATTATTGTACAAAAGAATATACAAAATCTAAAGAACTTCTACAGCAGTTGATTCAAAATCCTAATAAAAAAACACCGGAGGTTATATTGCTTTTATCAAAAGTATATCTGGTCTTGGGCGAACCAAATGAAGCTAAACAACAGCTACTCAAAGGTCAGGAAATTGCAGAATACAAAAAACCATTTGAAACTTTATTACAATCGATTAAATCCTAATGAGAAAAAGTTTCCTTTTCTTTTCCTTATCCATATTAATTTTCTCTTGTGCAACCAAGAAAAAAACTATGGTTTCGCCGACAGTTGAAAAAATCTATACGGCCCAAGATTTGATCAGATTATCCCAATCTCGAACAGACTGTAAATTTCTCACAGCAAAAGGAAGTATAGATATTAGAAATAAAGCTATCGATCAAAGCGCAAAGATATCATTATATTCTGTCGTTGATTCTGCTTCACTTATTGCTGTTCGCAAAGTAGGAATTGAAGTGTTCAGAGCATTATTGAGACCGGACACTCTAACCGTTTTAGATCGTTTCAATCAACAATTCTCAAATCAAAGCACCCAAGAGTTTCAAGATAAATGGAATTTACCTTTTGATACCTACTTGTTACAAGACATTTTATTGTCCGGAGTTTACCTATCCGATTATTTGCGTTATTCTGTGGCAGATAGTGTGAATCATTATTCTCTTCTTGGAAGTTCAGAATTATTTTGGGCGGAGTCTAAGTTTGATAAAAACAATTTGCTCCCAAATCTTTATGTATTAAATCAAAATGGACAAGAACTCCGTATAGAAATGGAAGAGTGGAAAACCGACGGGAAGTTTTTTTGTCCATCTAAACTTTATATTACCTTATATGAGATTAATTATGGAAAAACCGAAATAAGAATTTTATTGGACGAGATAAGCTGGAACAAACCTGAAAAGTTGAAGTTTGAAATTCCTGCACATTACACAAAAATTTAACTTTTTGGATTATGAACATCGTCAAGATATTAGCAATTTATTGCAGTGTAATTTTAGCACTGGGATTTTATGTTTTGCCGGATCAAAATCAACAAAAAATTAATCAAATAAAGGAAGCCATTTTTAAAACAAATGAATTAATTCAATCTACAAAAAAAGATGAGGCAACACAGTTAAAAGCACTACAATTACTCAACAGCCAAATTGCATATAGAAATGACTTGATTAAAGAGTTGGAAAAACAGGCTACAAGCATCCAAGATCAACTCAATACTTTAAAAGCCGGAAGCCAAAATGATCTGGAGCAAATACAACAGATCAAATCTGCCTATTCCAAATTGCTACAGCTTCAGTGGATTTCTAAGCAATCCAATCATGCCATTCCTGTTTCGATTTATGCTAAAACGTTGATCGAACAAAAACTGTATTGGTATTGGTTAAAGCAATGGGAAGCACATCAAAAAAAAGAACTCGAATTTTACTCTCAGAAACTTAATGGATATTATAACAAAGAAAATATACTCAAAGAAAAATTAGACAGTGTTCAACAAGTTATCAGTTGGAGCAATGATGAAAAGAAGAAACTAAATACAGATTTAGAACAAAGTAAAATTCTATCTAAAGAAATACTAACAAAAAAACAAAGCTTAGAAAAAGAGATTCAAAAATACAGATTGGAACAGTCCCAATATACACAAGCTTTAGACGAAGCAAGAATCCAATTTGCTAATGCAAATCTCAATTCGTCTAAGACTATTGTGAGTAGAACCGATTGGCGGTTTCCGCTTCCCGGCGGAGTTATCACGGGAAGATTTGGAAGAACATTTCAATCCGGCCAAATTCAATCCAATAATAATGGAATTGATATCCAGAGCAATCAGTCGTTTGTCACTACTGCTCATGGTGGAGAGGTCATCCAAATCCGACAGATGCCGGATGGGTTATTTATGGTTTTAGTTCGAGATGGTGACCTATATCAACTTTATTCAAAACTAGAGTCTGTATTGGTTAGGCCAAAAGAAACGATTCATCAAAACATACAAATCGGCAAAGCCTCAAACAAAGGGAACAGCCAATTTCAACTGCATTTTGAGATCTGGAAAGGCAAAACAGCTTTGAATCCTGTTGATTTCTTTTAGTTCTTTTTTTAGTTATCGGTTATGAAAAGATCAGAATTTTTAAAACTTATTGGTATGGCTTCTATCACTCCCGGGCAATGGTTACCCGGACTACAAAATGAAAATCCGGAAGAGGAAAATTCAGTTCCTAGAGAAATGCCCATCTTATTCTTGGGACATGGAAGCCCAATGAACGCAATAGAAGAGAATCAATTCGTTAGAAAATTTAGATCTGTTGCACAAAACCTTCCGAAGCCAAAGGCCATTCTTTGTATTTCTGCTCATTACTATACAAGAGGAACCAAATTTACTGCAATGGAAAGGCCCAAAACAATACATGACTTTGGAGGCTTCCCTCAAGAACTTTATCAAGTTCAATATCCGGCTCCGGGTTTGCCTTCATTGGCTCAAAAGTCTGTACAATTGCTCTCTCCTTTTAAGTCTGAGTTGGATGCAAACTGGGGCTTAGATCATGGAGCTTGGTCTGTTCTCAAGCATTTTTTTCCTAAAGCAGATATTCCTGTTGTTATGATGAGTCTTGATTATACTAAGTCAACACAGGAGCATTACACTTTAGCACAGGAACTTAAAGAACTCCGCAAACAGGGTGTATTAATAGTGGGTAGTGGAAATTTAATCCATAATTTAGGTTTGATTGATTTTAAAAATTTTAATAAACCAAATTACGGCTTTGATTGGGCACAAGAGTCATATTCTATTTTGAAAGCTGCCATATCTGAAAAGGATCATAAAAAACTTATCCGCTATGATCAATTGAATAAATCCGTTCAACTCGCTATCCCAAGTCCTGATCATTACCTTCCCTTGATTTATATATTAGCTTTACAAAATAAAAATGAACAAGCTCAATTTTTCAATGAAGAATTTGTTGCCGGCTCGCTCAATATGGCCTCTGTCATGTTTGGTGTCTAATGAATTATTTTTTTTATGCACTCACTCCAAAATCTCGTAAGGCATCATTGAGCGATACTTTTTTATCTGTACTTTCTTTTCGTTGACCAATAATTAGAGCACAAGGAACCTGATATTCTCCGGCTGGATAAGACTTGGTGTAAGATCCGGGAATGACAACTGATCTTGCCGGCACCCTTCCGGTATATTTTTTAGGTTCTGAGCCAGTAACATCAATGATATGGGTGGATCCGGTTATTACCACATTCGCACCTAACACAGCTTCTTGTTCTATTATTGCACCCTCTACAATGATGCACCTAGAACCTATAAAGCAATTGTCTTCTATGATATTAGGCTGAGCCTGTGGCGGCTCTAAGACTCCCCCGACACCAACGCCTCCTGCTATGTGTACATTTTTTCCTATTTGTGCACAAGAACCCACCGTTGCCCATGTATCAATCATAGTACCACTGCCCACATAGGCTCCAATATTGACATAGCTAGGCATCAAAATAGCACCTGCTTCCACATAAGATCCATATCTTGCTATTGCGTGAGGAACTGCTCTCACTCCCAGATCTGCATATCCTGATTTGGTTGGAATTTTGTCATAAAATTCAAGATCTCCAGCTTGGATTACTTTGTTTTCCGAAATTGGAAAATAGAGTAATATTGCTTTTTTAACCCAATCATTTACCTCCCAATTTCCCGGAGAAACAGATTGAGCAACTCTTAGCTTACCCTTATCCAATAATGCTATAACTTCTCTTACGGCTTCCTTGTTGGGTTCTTGTTTCAATAATTCTCGATTATCCCAAGTGGATTCTATGATCTGTTTTAGCTCGTGCATTTGATATAATTTGACTGCAAGATTACAAAATTTTATATGATATGAATCATTCTTTACATTGTTGATCTCTTTTTTAAAATGAAAACAATAGTCGGATCAACCCTGTTTGATATTGGGTCGTCTATTAAAAATTATGGAAAAAAGATTAATTGAAGCAAAGCTGAATGAATCTCATCTTGAATTGATCCATTTTGTTTTAGGCTTGAATAAAGCTGATTTTGAGAAAAATACAGCAGAGAAATGGTCGGCAGGCCAGGAATTAGAACATATATATCTTTCTGTCAAAGCACTAAGGAGATTTTTGCGCTTTCCAAAATTTATTCTCCAATTTCTATTAGGAAAACCCAACAGACCCAGCAAATCTTACGATGAGTTAGTTAAAAAATATCTTCAGAGAATAGCAAGCATTGATGGTGGGCCGAAAGCTCCACCGCCCTTTGTTCCAAAGTCTGTCACACAGCAAAGAGGAATAGAGTTAAAATCAATGTTGCAAAATGAGTTGAAACTTTTGATAGAAAAACTAAATCAGTTTTCTGAACAAGAGTTAGATCTTTACATCATGCCCCATCCGGCCTTGGGAAAGCTTACATTGAGAGAGATGTATTATTTTACTATTTATCATTCAATTCACCATCTGACCAATGCAAAACGAAATTTGGCTTTAGTATAATAAGGTCTGTTTATAAGGTTATTTTAAAAAAAACTGCCTTTGATTTGATCAAAGGCAGTTTGATAGGATCATAAACAATTTTTTAACTTTCTTGGAGTCTTACGGAATCTTGCTATTCATTAAACAAGTTAAATCATCTTAATACGCGAAAGGAAACCAAACTACGAAAATTGCTTCTGCTCCGCATGAGAAGCTTGGAACAAAGAATTTTTATCTTCTTTTGAATCCACCGCGGTCTCCACCACGGTCTCCGCCGCGATCACCGCCACGGAATCCCCCTCCGCCACCTCCACGGTTTTGGAAAGGTCTGCGCTCTCTTGGTTGAGGCGGTTGAGCCTCTGAAACAGAAATGTTGCGTTCCTTAACAGATTTTTGGTCTAATTCAGCAATTGCTTGACGTGCCTCATCATCATTTGGCATTTCAACAAAAGCAAAACCCTTGGAACGACCGGTCATTTTATCAGTGATCACTTTTACTGAGCTTACCTCACCAAATTCACTGAACATTGCCATTAATTGGCTTTCCTTGATGGAATAATCAAGGTTTCCTACGTAAAGATTCATGTGGAAAAAATTATAAATAAAGAAAAATAAATACTTGTTGCGGGTGTCAATGGACTAAATTATAGAATACGATCAATCAATTTTAAACTAATTAGCTCAAAGATACTGTAAATATTTGATAAAATGCTAATTTTTTTTAATTCATGAGATTCCAGGCCCTCTGATATGGCCTTTTATTCCTTTTATTTGGATTGTTTTCTCTTCGGTTCATCTGTAAATTCATCAAAGTTTTCTTTGTAATCTTTAATCACCCAGCGATAAACTATGACAATAAGCATCGCTGATCCCCCCGCTAGAATATAGAGTAATTCGTCTTTCATCCTAATTAAGTTTCAACACTTTTTATTTGAATAAATTATACTTCCCAAATTGACCAATCGATCTATCCCTCCCTGGTTTTATTCGTCCATTTAAGTTAGAATTCAAGTTTTATCATTTCTTTTTGTGAGGTATTGGACAAAACTAAAAAATATCCTCCTCCTCCAGCACCACATAATTTGACATAGTACTCTTTTGTTTCTATTCCTTTGAGCCAAATATCTTGTACGCCAGGAGGAATCATTTCTTGATAATATTCAAGTGAACGTTGACTAAGTTCAACCCACGAAGAATAAAACCGATTAGTTTCATTTTGAAGAAATTGATTGACTAATATTTTATTCAGTGGAACAATGTTTTGTTCATATCGAATATGATAACTTGGATTTTTTAATTTTTCTTTAAATAGATTGACATATTGAGCAGTGCTTCTTGGAATTTTACTGTCCAATAAGTAAAGTTGGTAATTTTTTAATTGGCATACGGTTGTAGAGTGAAGAAGCTCTATATCATTTTCGACCATAATTCCGCAGTTGTAATACGAAATTAGTGGATCTAAACCACTGCTTTTGCTGTGATAAAATGACTCCATTGAAACTAAAATTTCCCTAACTAAAGACAGGGGTAAGGGTTTTTGGGGTCCGTATTTTTTCAATAGGGCTGCACAAAGTACGCCGGAACTACCTAGTCCATAAGAACTTGGAATTGCTGAATTAAGTTTTAGTCCATTTTGTAAATCAGATTTCAATTCTTGAAAACTAAGTATTGATTTCAATAAATCATTGCGCTCGAGACTTTTTATGAATTCCGGATCAATAGCCATTCCTTCTTCAAAAGACCAGGCAGAGCATAGCTGTTGTAGAGGAAATGCAATAGCCGGAGCTCCCAATAAAACAGAATACTCTCCAATCAATAATAATTTTGCAGGAAAATTTTGCATAAGTCAATTGACAAAATTAGTTTAAAAATGCTATTTTGAGGTTAATAATTTATTCTTCCAAAAGAGTAAAAAATGAACCATATCATTGATGATCTCAATGGGTTTCTTAGATTTATTCTAACTTTGTATATTAGTTAAAACGGTTCATGTCCTCTATTTTTAAATTACTATCCTATTTCATTTTGGGTCCGGTAAGATTATACCAAATTTTTTTGTCTCCTCTTTTGGGAAAAAATTGTCGATTTGAACCAACCTGTTCAAATTATATGATTCAGGCGGTGAAGGAATGGGGTCCATTCTATGGTTTTTGGCTTGGTCTGAGAAGGATTAGTCGTTGCCATCCCTGGGGTCATTGCGGAGAAGATCCTGTCCCGAAAAACCCTAAACGGAATCCCTGAAGCTTGTTTTTCTCATCATTAGGCAAGTATCTGACAATCAATACTTTAATTATTGATCATTGGTTTAATAGTCTGTTCTAAAATTAATGTTATTAACTTGATTATCAATGCTTTATTACAAAATTTTTAGAATACACGTTTACTGATAATTGTAAGGATTAGTTTCAGTTATTCAATGAATTTTTTCTTTGGAATAGTATCTTGTGTTTAGGACTTTACTACATTTGCATCCCAAACGAAGCCGAAGTGGCGGAATTGGTAGACGCGCTGGACTCAAAATCCAGTGAACCTAAAATTCGTGAGGGTTCGAGTCCCTCCTTCGGCACTCCAAAAAAAGAAAGGCGATCCATACGGGTCGCCTTTTTCATTAACATTCTTTATTCATTCTCTGACATTCCTTAATTGTTCTGCGCCACTTTCTAAATGTCTTATTGTTTGACAAATGGGATTGACTGAGTATAGGTCTTTTGGACTAGCTCCAAAATGTATTGTCCCTGTGGGAGATGTTTAACATCATAATTCTGATCAAAATATATTGATCTACTGTTTTTTATTTTATCCAATTGAATTAATTGTTTTCCTTCGATAGAAAGTACGTTGATTGTAAGTTCTTCTGTGGACTTCAATTTCGCATGGACAAAAAGATTAGACTCTGCCGGATTGGGATATAATGTAAGGTAGCTTGTATTGTCTTTTGATTTACTAACACTCACGATATTGCTGAAGTGAACGATACCTGATTCTAATCCTTCACGAACTCGGTAGTATCTTACAGCATTCGAATAAGGGCGAGAATCTACAAACTCAAAGTCCTGTCTGCCGGAAGTAAATCCATCTATTATTCTGTGAATTGGTTTGAATCCTTCTTTAGGATCATCCATGGCTTCAAGGATAACTTCCGAACAATCGCCATCGTGTACAATTGACCAGTTGACACAGGTACTTGACCCACAAACTTCTGCCTTAAGACTGAGCTCATCTATAGAAAGAACTGCAAAAGAAAGTCCTGCATCAAGATTCATCACTTCTAAAGCATTGGATGTCTGAATAACCTTTGTTGTTCCAAAGCCCATAACATTTGTGACATCAGAATCTTTGCTGTCGTCATTATTTGCATCTGCTTTTGTAAAACTATACCCTGAAGGTGGATCAAATTTGAGGTAGCATGATCCATCGGGAACTGCCTTAATAACAAAGTATCCTTTTTGATCTGTTATTGCTTCTCCTAATGTTTCTCCATTCAAATTTATGGCCTTTACTTTTACATCTTTTACTTTTGGTTCTTCGATATCCTGCAATCCATTTGCATTAAGATCTAACCAAACATAATCGCCCAAGGAAGATCCATTATAAAAGCCGGCGTCTATATCACAATACATTTGTCCATCGACTATTTTGAAAGTATTGGTAGTATTAGGACCATTTGCATTGCTTACATCAGAATCCAACGCTCTGTTTGTTCCAGCTTGCACAGGAGAGTGTGTATAATTGTTTGCCGCTTGGAATTTTAGATAATACGATCCTTCACATTCACAAAACTTAAAATAGCCATCATCGGACTGTGTTCCCGGTTTTCTTCCTGTGATATAAGTACTCACTAATCTTCCGGTTAAGCCGTCATATAGACTTACCTCCAATCCATTGATTCCTCTTTCTGCCGGATCTTGAATACCATTCTTATTTTCATCCAGCCATACATAGTCTCCAACTTGAATACAGGATTTACAAATAGGAGCATAAAGAACCTGTGTAATGCTTGAGCAAAGACAATCTCCGTCAATGTAAAAAATAGAATTTTCTAGTTTTGATAGAGGAATTGAAACTAAATATTGCAGCGAAATGGTACCCATATTATATGGTCCATTGAAATTTTTATCTGAAAGAGGAGTAGAGGCTAATTCATTTGCATCCAGAATTTTATTTCTGTTTAAGTCTTCAAAAATTCTCACTCTTACATAATGACTTGAGTTCATTGAAGACTGAGTAAGTTTGATTTGAAGTTGTACTGTGGATTGACCTTTTACATCAGGGCAGGTTACGTTTTGCGAGCTAAGGCTGATCAAAGACTTTTGATATTTTACAGGATGATTTGCTTCTGCCAGTACAAGTTGAGTTCTACACAATTGTGCATTATCTTCACAGAACAAATCTCTTGTAGTAAGGACCATATTAATAAATTCAGCTTGCCCGGAACAAGCTAAAATTGCAGGATCTAAACTTAAACTAAACTTAAATTTCAGAGAATCTCCAGCTGCTACATTTGCTGCAATCGGCCAGCACAGTTTTGTTCCTGCAGTGCCTCTATTCATTCTTATTGGTTCTGAACCTCCAAATGATTTTATAGCTACTGTACTTCCTGAAACATAATTATATCCTAATGGTAAATCAATTTTTATTGAGTCGTTTAACCTTGTTGATCCCGGACCAAAATTATACATTAATATTTCTACCTCATTGGAGCTACAAACTTGCAACAATAGCGTATCTGCATTGAGCTTTAATCTTGCTCCATACAATGAGTTAGGGTCTATGATATGGATTGGAGTGGAGGATTCTACAATGGATTTAATATAGTCTGAACTGCCCACCTGACACGGCGATTGTGCAGAAGCAACAAATGGAATTCTTGTATTGGTAATAAAGCCACATTTGGTTTGTGCTAAAAATCTTAAATAAAATTTACTGCTATCCGGATTCAATACTTGGTATGGAATTCCGGTTGTCCCGGAGCCTAACGCCGTATTACCTGTTGCAGTTGTCCATAATGAAGAGATATTCCACTGCATTTTTTGACCCAATGAAGAAGCTCCTAGGTTTGTAGGTTCCCCAACTTTTACCCAATTTGGTAAAGATACATTTGGTGAAGGTGGTACGATGGAGTTTACTTTGTATTGAATGTACGAACTGTTTGGAATCAATTCAAAATTTGCCGGAAGATAGGCATCAACTAAAGCATTGAATGCGTTTGCCTGGCCTATGTTATCAATTTGGAGAACGAACTCGATATCCTCACAAAGCCCATATACTTTTGGTATTGCGGTCTCTTTTGGTGTTAATACTGTAAGCTCAAGGTCTGTGTTCAGTGGTTGCACGTATAATGGAAAACTTATAGGAGTACAAACTGATTGAGCTACAGTGTTGGGATATTCATTACAATTCCAAGACATCAAGACAATCAAACTGTCTTTATTACAGTTTCTGTTTATCGTTGCATTCACCTTCAAGTCAATTTGCCCTCCGTTTGCCAATAAATCTCCTAATCTAAATAATCCTCCCGGTCCGGGAGTTATGGTGGTCAATCCTCTTTGTACAGAATTGACTTGGATTTGTCCGGAACTATTGGTGAAGGAAACCCAAACATTTTTTGCAGATGTACTTGGTGACAAATTATTGATCACAACCGGCCATTGAACGACAAGATTGTTACCATTAATATTTTGTTGAGGCGATTGAATGATTAATGATGGAGAATAATAAACAATATCAAATTGTGTATTGGATTTAAATGGCAAGGATATATCGTCTAATGGATCCGCGTTATTTCCGTTTGCTGCTATTGAGTTTAAAACTGTTCTACGCTCTCCGGTTGCAAGTCCGGATACTCTTCCGGTTTCCGGTGAACTGCATTGCGGTGATAAAAATAAATTTAACGAAACTGTAAATCCATCATCTGGATCTTGCCAAGGTCCTGATGCATTTACGGATTTGTATAAATTGCTTAAATTAAAGACTAAGTTTGATGAAGCAGGGTTGACTGGGACAATATTTTCCGGAGATGAAGTTATTGAAATTCCTGATCCTCTTCCCGAAATCAATATGGCTTCTGCTCGAACAAATTTATATCCATTTGGAATCTGTACAGAAACCTCTTTTAAGATCATTTGCGATCTGTATTCATATGGGAAAAGATCTGATGGAGGTGAGTTGAACACATACTCATTATTGTATGTATATTGATAGTTAAAACTTTTTTCTTCACAACCACTAAAAATTGGACTTGATGCGACTTGCTCAAATACATATCCATAATATGTAAATCGTGAACTGTAATCACCGCATAAACTGCGTTGTCCGGCTTCTTTAGTAGGATTGGCTACCTGTGATAAGTATATTGTATTATCAACAAAGTTATCTGTGATTGCATAAGGAATATTCTTAATAAAATGATACTTTACTTCGAATACAATTGAGTCTCCCACTGCATACTCTCCAAAAAATGCAAGGTCTGCATCTGCACATCCACTACTTAACAATGTACTTCGACTAAGGTCAAAAATATAATTATCATTTGTAAATGTATAAGGAATATTATTACATACGATTTGTCTACCCGTACTTTTATCATAAATAACAATCTTAGCAGATGTGATTTCAGTTTCACTTGCATTCACAAATTTTGATTCTGCATATAAATATTGCCAAGTTGTAGGAGCTGCAGTATCCTGTATCACACCTATAAAAGTTCCGGTAAGTTCATCGCCGGCGATAACTCTGTTGAGCTTAAGTGCATCTACGTTGGGATTGGCAGAAGAGCCATCGTCCGGTAATCCATCACCATTAGAGTCCTTCAGTCCTAGTGTTGTTCTTGTCAAATTATAGGATCTAAAATCCAAACCCTCGCACAATACCGGAATCACTTTGTCGCAGTGAATTTCTACAGGAAAGCTAGAAGAAGCGACAGAAACACCGCAGGTACAGCTAGGGTCAATGATGTATTTTATATCAAAATCAAAAATATTATCTACAGGATTGTTCTGAACATTGTTGCAGTCAACAGTTAATCCTTTTAATATAATTTCTGTGTTTGCCCTTGCAAATCCGGAATTTATTATTTGGTCAACATAGAAGCGAGCTGAAACTGAACTTGTAGCCGGTTGATAAACCAAATTGGAGGGGACTAACATAGTTCCTCTAGGATCTCTCCACATAAAGTCTGAGACATTTCCTGTCCAAATGACTCCCGGAGGCAGGCTAAAATTGACTTCAAAATATGTGTTGACACTGGTATTCGAAAAAACCAATTCATGATATACCAAATTGATAGAAAAGGGATTGTTGAAATCTACATCCGTAGCCGTCTCATTGATAATTTGAGCCGGGCTTAATGAATAAATTTGGTTCATCGCTTGCGGTTGCATAGACTTAGAATTGCCACATGCATCTTTAAAGTTTGCTTTCACAGCTTCTCCATTGGCAAAATAATATCCGGAAGTTGAAGGACAACATGTTTTCTTTATATATCGTATCACCGCCTGATCTCCTACATTCAATCTAGGAATTCTTATCGTCGATAATGATACTACCTGTTCTCCTTGGAAACATGATAAAAAGCTTGAACAATCTCCCAGTACTAGATTATATGATGGTATAACTGATTGAAAAACTCCTCCGTTGATACTATATTGAAATGAGTTTGGATCCAATGAACTTCCATTACAGGTATACATTGGTTGTACTCCATCGGTATATATAAATACATCTACATCCAAATCTATGGCAGCAGCAGTTCCGTTATTTCTTAGAGTAAACTCGTGAGTATAATTTTGACCAATGCACAATTCTGTTGTTATGTTTTCTGTTAGTCCTATCACCGGCCCTGCAGAAAGATCAATGGCTATTCCCGGATTTAGTGTTTCACTTTGTTCGCATTGTTGAGAATTGCATCCCCAACTTGCAAACACCGTGGAATTAAGATTAGAACAAGAGTTTACCTCGATCACTTCTGTGATTGTCATACATTCTGCTTTTGAGCTTGGATTTCCTCCAACAGGCCCATTTAATGCAGTATTGGCATTTCCTAATGTGTTTGTTAAGGCCAATTTCGCATTGACAAACTCAGAAGGTGGAATTGTAATCGTTTTGTTCCCGGCGCTTCCTGTAACATAAGATGCAATTTCTGAACCTCCATTTACTTTTACTGATCTTACATTCATCCCTGAAGAACCTAGATCCTTTAAAATGATTGGATCATCAATATAAGCATCTACACCGGTTTGACAAATTGTAAATGTTCTCTCAACTACAGATCCTGATGTTGTGGTGATCCCTCCAGGATTTGATATCGTAAGTTGTGGTTTACCAAGAGATGGAATCGGGCTTTCTATTTTAGTATCAAATCCTCCAGAATAATCAAAAGTATAAATCCAGTTCAGTTGCAAATTGAGATTGGCCGCCAATAAATTTAAAATCGAGCAATCCACTTTTAGATCAAAGCTCAGAGTGATGGAGCCACAAGTGCCAAAGCTCATGTTAGGGAAATCAAATACCAATTTTCCGGCCGTGGAAAGATCGGCTCGAAAGTTCACCCCTGAGTTGGTTCCTGAACATCCGTTGGCAGAAAAATTACCATCGTAAATCAGTCCCGGATCTAAGTCTATTGTAAGTTGATTTCCAGTTATATTATTACCATTGGCTAGCTTTACAATTTGGATAGAAGCTCTGCCGGAAGTCCCGCAAACTACCAAGGTAGGCAAGACCGGATTGATAAAATCAACCTCATTTCCCGGAGCCTTAATGCTAGAAAATGTGCCGGCAATACCGTTGAATAAAATTGTGTTTGAACTCGACTTTATTGACGAAATATTAGGGCTTGAAAAACAGTGTGCCGAGTAAAATAATACAACAAAGCTTAGTATTAAGCTATGAATACGAATAGGTTTCATTTTCTTTATTTTCTAGTTCTTAGTCATTCTTGAACCCAAGACAGAACAAAAACTATTCCAAAAATGAAAACCAAACCATACTCTAAGCTAAGTTTTATAAATTAGTTGTATAAATAAATTATAATATATATAAGTTATTGATTTTATTATAATTATGTAAAATACAAGATCCTTTAGTCGTATTGGCCGGTGCTCAGTAACACAAGAGTACAGGCTTCTGTACATTCTATGCCGTGAGCCTGTGCTAAACTCGACAAAACCGGATTTTCTGTCCCCGGGTTGAAAATTATTCTTCTTGGTCTTAGTTGAAGGATATAGGAATACCAAGACTCTTGATTGGTTGGATTGAGGTATAAGCTTACTGTATCTACATTGATATTTGGTCTATCGGTGTTAATGGGAACGTCTGCAATTGTTCCTGTCTTTTGTCCCAGGGCTATAACCTCATGATGATAGGATGTAAGCATTTCGACAGCCTTATAAGAATATCGATCTTGGTTTGGACTAGCCCCAATTACAGCAGTTGTTTTTGAGTTCATAAAATTGTGTTTTGTTTACAAATCATTTAAAGCGATAAGAAGGATGCTCTATCCTTTGCTTCGTTACATTTTTATCTAGGAGTCTAATAATCTACCTTCTCCTTTTTCATAAATCACATTGGACCTACCGACAATTAATGGATCCACTTTACCCAAAAGTTTGTTGTCTTTTTTGGAATATGGAATTTTATGCAGAACGTAGCGCATAGCATTGATTCTTGCTCTTTTCTTGCAGTTGGATTTCACAACTATCCATGGAGCATCGGAAGTGTCGGTATGAAAAAACATTTTTTCTTTGGCCTCAGTATAATCATTCCATTTATCTAATGAGGCTTTATCAATTGGTGACAATTTCCATTGCTTTAGAGGATGAGTTTCTCTGTCTTTGAATCGTCTTTTCTGTTCGTCTTGACTTACAGAAAACCAAAGCTTAAATAAATAAATTCCGCTTCTTACAAGATTTCGTTCAAATTCAGGAACCTGTCTCATAAACTCCATATACTCTTCGCGTGTACAAAATCCCATTACAACTTCTACTCCCGCACGATTGTACCAGGAACGGTCAAACAAAACAATTTCTCCTTTGGTTGGCAAATGTTTGATATATCGTTGAAAATACCACTGCCCGCGTTCTTCATCTGTTGGTTTCTCCAAAGCCACAACTCTTGCTCCTCTGGGATTGAGATGTTCCATCACTCTTTTTATCGTTCCTCCTTTTCCGGCAGCATCTCTTCCTTCAAAAAGAATGATAATTCTTGCTCCTGTTTCTTTGACCCATGCTTGAAGTTTGAGTAACTCTACTTGAAGGTTGTATTTTTCTTTCTCGTAGTTTTTTCGAGACATTAAGTTCTTATATGGATATCCTCCATTATGCCAATCCTCTGCCAGCTCATCATCGGGGTTTAATCCTTGTACTTTGTTTATCGATTTTGATTCAAGCTCATTGAGTAATAACTTGAGTATATATTTTCTTTCGTCTTGTGAATAATTATTGAGGAAAACTTCTGCATTTTTCTTTTTTTCTTCTTCTGTTTTTCCCGAATCCATTTTTTCATTCAAAACGATTGCCTCATTATGCAGTTTTGCCCTGATTTTTCTTTTCACCGTATTTGTTCTTGCTTCTGTAGGAGTTTTTCCTGAAATTACATCTCCTTCTTTGACAAGTTTTGTTTTTGTTTTTAATGCTGTTTCTTCACTAATTTTAGATTTGCGTGGCATGTTTTACTTCTTTTTTCTTCTTTTTGTCAAATGACGTTAGTTGACAAATTTACAATAATTGTTTCAGATTCTGTTGCTTTTTATTAGCTTTCTTATGATCAATATTCTCCCTTTTCAATCCTTAATAGATTTCTGAATAACAATCTATTTTCCTTGGCAAAAACCCGGCCTATGCAAACATAGACCTGATTGCAATGGAGGTGCTGCGCACCGCAATGGAAAGCAGGACTGAGAACCCAAGTAGCATTTTGTATATGCTTCTCATAAAAAATACTTTAAATAAATCCTTCTTTGATTAAATCGTGAAGATGAATCATTCCATAATATTGATCGTCTTTTATGACAATAAGTTGAGTAATAGAATGGGCTTGCATTAATCTAAAGGCTTCTATGGCCAACTCATCTGCGTGGATGGTTTTTGGGTTAGGGTTCATAATATTTTGAGCTTGTAGGCTTGAGATGTTTTCATTTTTGTCCAACATTCTCCTAAGATCGCCGTCTGTGATCATTCCCTTGAGCTTGTTTTCTTTGTCACAAACAGCCGTGGCGCCAAGTCTTTTTTTGGTCATCTCGAGAATTACTGCTCTAATCGAATCTGTAGGCATAACGACCGGGGCCAGATGGGTATGGGATAGATCAGACACTTTGAGGTAAAGCTGCTTGCCAAGAGAGCCGCCCGGATGATACTGAGCAAAATCCTGAGCAGTAAAACCCTTGAGCGAAAGTAATGCAACAGCAAGGGCATCGCCAAGTGCTAACTGGGCAGTTGTGCTTGCAGTGGGAGCCAGATTGTTGGGTTCTGCTTCTTGATCTATGGGGACATAATAAACATCATCCGATTGTCGAGCAAGAGTTGAGTCAAGATTGCTCACAATGCATTGTAGCCTGCTTCCAAGGTTTTTGACTAATGGGATTAATGCCTTTATCTCTGGGGTCTCTCCACTTTTAGAGATGCAGATCACCACATCTTGATTGTGTATCATGCCCAGATCGCCATGAATTGCATCTGCAGCATGCATATAGATAGATTGTGTGCCTGTCGAATTAAATGTCGCAACGATTTTCTGAGCAATAATTGCGCTTTTGCCAATTCCTGTGATGACTATTCTGCCTTTGCATTGATTAAGATGCATAACAGCCTCTGCAAAAGATAAATTTATTGTCTCTTGCAGTCTTTGAAGTGCCGTCTGTTCTATGTTGATGCACTCTTGCGCCGAACTTATAATTTTATGAATTTGATCTGAATTCATGCCTTGGCCTGATGGTCTGTATTTCTTTTATAGCAATAGATTATTCCCAATGTACCCAGTATAATCAATCCAAAAGCTATGATTTGGGCAAAAGAAGGATTAAACCCTAACAGCTGATAACGGGGATTGACCCTAATGGACTCTATTGTTATTCTTTCAATTCCGTTCAATAAACAGTATATAAAAAACAATACTCCCGGTACAAGAATTCTACTCCTTAAAAGCCAAAGAAACCCAGTAATTATGAAAGCTAAAAGGCTTTCATATAAAGGTGTAGGAAACACTTTGGGTGAAAGTTGACTGCAATGTAAATAAGTGCAGCCCTCTATTTTGATTCCCTCATTGATTACATTATGAGGATAATCAAAAGCCCACCAAGAATCGGGAAAAATAAACCACGAAGGCTTTGCAAGCTCATTGACAACTCCCCAATCACCATCTCCTGAAAGATGACAACCCATTCTTCCTACCGCATAACCAATCATCAGTGTGGGAGCTATTGCATCCATCATGTGAACAGGATGAAGTCCTTTGCTTTTGACGTATCTATAAACCATGATAAAAGCCAAAATCAATCCACCATAAATTGTCAATCCACTTCCACTAAAAAAAGTGCCTATTGGATCACGCACAAAGTCTCCAAAGTTCTCAAGGATAGAAAATAGTTTTGAGCCAATAATTCCCCACAAAGCGGCAAGACCCGTTATTTCATAAAGTCTATTCACTGGTCTGACAAAGAGTTCAGATTTTTTAATCTCTTTATCCGTCTGAAGGTTCATTTTATAAATCCAATATGCTGCTGTCAACGCCGCTACAACCGCACCTATTATCCAGTTTCCCTTAGTAGAAAAAATGACCTGCGCAGGATCAGAATTCACTTCTTTAAAATGCTGATAGATATAAACAAATTTTGCTGCAAACAGAGAGTTAATCAAAACTTGAATTGCAATCTCTGTCCAATCAATCGGTCTATATACAGTAACCAATTCCATTCTGCCTTTCAGCTGCCCGTTTTTTTCTTTTCGGATAAGCTCTAAATACAATAAATAACCGCTTGCCAAGAACGATAAAAACAGTAAAAAGCCAAATGTTTTTACAATTGAAAAGGCATTATCCGGTGCTGTACCAAAAATAGCATGTAAGATATACGATAGATCAGGAAACATAGGCTAAGCTGAAAATAAACTTTAACAAGAGGTAAAAGTAACCAAAGTTGAAGCTACGTTAAAATTTTTGGTATGTTTCATTCAAGTTTTAGATTATATTTGCTCAATGAAAAAGAAATCGTTATTTATAGTTTTCTGTATATTAAGCCTTTATATAAAAATTAATGCCCAATCAGGAGCCGTTGTATCGGTGGGCCTTACAACCGGATACACTGACAATCCGATTGTAAATCACACAAACGGATTTCAGAGTGGCTGGCATGCAAGCCTTTCGGCTCGTTTTGCTGATGGTAATTGGTATCTGAGACCCGGATTGGAGCTTCATAAGGTATTATTGGAGGCTAGTAACCTCATAGAGCCTTTTGCTGACAGGCCTTCAGTTTATTTGTTAAAAATACCCACTCAAATAGGCTACAAAGTTTTAAATACGAAATTTTTTGATATACACCTTCAGGCCGGATTGCAAACAACATATACACTTAAAATTCAGGAAAACGCTTATGGATATAACCATGATAAAATTCGAGATTTTCAGTTTGGAGCATTGTTTGGTGCCGCTGTAGACCTAGGACCTTTGGTTCTGAGTATGAGTTATGAACGAGCTTTTACAGAAATGTTTACAGATACCGGCTTTAAGGCAGATTATTTTATTTACGGCATTGGATTTTATTTTTAATCCAGAGTATTCATAGAGAGCAGCATACATATTAAAAAATTAAAATTTTAAAACAGAGATGCAAGCTATACAAAAGGATTTTATATTTGCGTTCCTTTTTTGAATAAGGGAGATTAGCTCAGTTGGTTCAGAGCACCTGCCTTACAAGCAGGGGGTCACTGGTTCGAGCCCAGTATCTCCCACTCAATAAAATCAAGGGTTTCAGAATGTTGAGACCCTTTTTTAATTGGTATTATTGGGGATCTGCTAAAGCCTAATACGAGTCCATTTTAAACAATACAAATAAAGACATTGATCCTAACATCGTCATTGTACCTTCAACAAGCTTAAATATTCAAAAATGATCTTGGCATAAGACTCAAACCTCTATTTAATGGATCGATGTTCTTAATTGACCTTGATAGAAGCTTTTTAAAGCATATCATGTTCCATAGAGTGGGCTCTTGCCCTTCGAATGATTGGAGAAAAGCACTTTGAAATAAATCTTATCTTTGCTGATTAAAGAGCATTTTTTTGAAACAAAAATCTGTAAGAAAAGAACGATTTAAGTTTGAACCATTGCGTCCAAACTGGGACATGGAATTTCCTGAATTTCGATATTTGTCTCTGTCCAATGGCACTGAGTTGTATATGGTTCCCGGTGGTCAACACGGTTGTTGTTATTGCGAGTTTGTATTAGAAAATGGAAGGAACACAGAGCAAAAAAAACTGACCAGTCGAATGACTGCACAACAGCTTCTAGAGCATAATGGTGAGTTTTCAGCAACTCAAATTGCAGATTTTTTTGACTATTATGGAGCCTCTTATGGTCTTCATTCCGATTTGGATTTTACCATATTTTCTATTTCTTGCTTACAAAAACATTTATCTGTATTACTGCCCTTTGTAATTTCAATTCTTGCTAAACCTAAGTTCCAAAAGGAGTCTCTTGTCAAGGGAAAAAAAGCTTTATTGTCTCAGCTCAAACACCAGCTTACTGAGCCTGATTATGTTTCTTATAGAGAATTCAGTGCGCATATCTACGGACAGGATTCCGTTTATGGTTACAACACTACAGAAGAGTTAATAAAACAAATTCAAGTAGATGATTTAGTCGAATATCATGAAAGCTCATATCATAGTCAGCTTTTAAAAATATTTTTTACCGGAGAAATTAATGAATCCATGAATGAGGAGTTTTGGTCCGGACTTACTCAGGATTTGAACCGAAGCTTTTTTATAAGACCCAAACTTGTAGAACACGAAATACTGCCCATTGCTCCCATCAGACAACATATAGATATTGTACATTGTGATCAAATCAGTTTAAAACTAGGAAAACGTCTTTTCGCAAAGTCCGATTCATCCTTCTTGGGAAGCTACTTGCTCAATACTATTTTGGGAGATTATTTTGGATCTCGCTTGATGAAAAAAATTAGAGAAGAAAAGGGCTATACATACGATATTCACAGCACCTTAGACTGCCAGAGGTATGATGGTTGTTGGTACATTAGCGCTGAGTTGAACGCATCAAAACTAAAACAAACTATTTCTGCTATTCATGAAGAGTTCATTAGATTGCAGGAAGAAGATATTTCCGAAGATGAATTGACAATGGTTAAAAATTATTTGTATGGACATATTCTTCGGCTCATGGATGGATCAATGCAAACTACATTGTTCTTAAAAATTTTGGTTACAGAGTATGGAGGACAATCCGCATTCCAAAAACTGAATCAGGCAATTAGTCAATTTTGTGCTCAAGATTTAAAAACCTTAGCAAAAAAAATATGTGTATTGGATGAGTGCAGCATCTTTACTGCGGGGGCACAACTAATGCGTTAAACTTTATTGCAATTATCAATTTTTTTCAACAGCCCTATATTCATTTTAGCTTGTTTTTATTCTAAGAACATATTGTCATTATTGACATAAATTATTTTGATCTTGTGATTTCTTCCAAGACTTGCGTTGTGTTGAATTAGTCTAATAAAGCGTTTAGATTGCCTACCCATAAATCTACTCCAAAATACCAATATGATATATTCAGATTCTATGGTTGGAGCCTGTTGTGAGGGATCTAATATTTGAAAATATTGAATAAATTGATCTAATGAAATAATGCTATCAATAGGCGCTTGCGTAGTGGGTGGAAAAAATTCCAACGAGTGCTTTCTGTTCCATTTCAAATTAGGAAATCCTCCGGCATAACAGTTCACATAGTATGAGCACATGTTCCGGTTTTGATCATAATAAATGGCCTGAAGTGGCTGATAGTGGTTTTTAATATTCTCAGTATTTAGACTGTCTTCTATTTGCTTTAGAAGTTTCAAGAAATTTTTATTTAATGCATAACTGTCATTGGTTGGAATATTATATTTTTTAGTCAACTTTATAATATCATATTCTGTAAGAGATTCCATTTGTTTGATGCCATAAACAGAATACAGTAATTGGGTGCATGAACACAGACTTAAAACCGGCATAATTAGGATCATGCGCAGATAAAATTTAGAGTTGCTCTTTATCTTAAAGTTCAATTTTTTTCTGTTCGTTTAGGTTTTTATGCGATTCTCTAATAATGATAGATCAAAATGAGTCCTGTTGCAAATCTAATTAGAATTTCCAAAAAAAATATTATTCCTTTCCTTTACTAAACCGGAGAGTGCATTAATCCAATTCTGCTTTAATACCAAAATTGAAACTAATGGGCATTGCAGGTCTATAGGCTTGAGGCAGATTGCTCACAATGGATTGATTATTGGTTAGATTTTGAACAGTTGAAAATAATTTAAGTCGTCTTTGCAGCTTATAGTTTATTGATAAATCCATTGTGCTAAAGGCTGCAATTGCATTTACATCGTCAAATTTTACTTGAGGAGACGGAAAAATAAGTGCTGATTGACTGGGTTTAATTCTAGTTGCAGCAATCACTCTAAAGTTGAGGTTGCAGAGCCATTTATTGCTTTCTAAACTGAGAGAGCTGCTTAAGGTATGTGGAGTAACAAAAGGGATAATATCTTTTTTATGAATTGTTGTATTTCCCCAATCCCCTCCACCATTGACAAACTCTTCTTGAAACCTTGCGTCCGTAAAAGTATATGCTATGGAGAGTGGTAGTTTTAGTGCATATTCATTTTTGAATATACTCATTAAATCAAGTTCCAAACTCAACTCGAGACCTTGAATTGTGGCATGTCCCGCATTAAACATTTCTCCACTTCCTGTACCTCCGGCAGACATATTATCAGAGCCTAAAATATTGCTGTATTGACTTAAAAATCCCAACAATTGACCGTTAAAATTTTTGCTGTGTATTCTGTAACCCAATTCACTATTCCAAGCCATTTCTACTTTTGCTTGACCTTGGGTAGTATTTGTGGAGGGCATTCCCGGAGGAGAAAATCCTTTATAAATTCCGGCAATTACGTTCATTTTTTCATTAAATTCATAACTAAATCCTAAGCCCGGAAGTACAATATTTAATTTGTTTTGTGCTGACTTTAATGCACTGCCGGTTCTTGCATTGTCTGCAGTTCCATAGTTCAAAAATTCGAATTGAATTTGCTCAAATCTTATTCCGGGACTTAGTTTTAATCCTAAATAACGGATATCATAATTTAGATATGCAGAAATGCTGTTTGCATTGCGAATTTGATTTTCTTGATTTCCTTGGACTCCTGAGCTTGTCAAACTCATGATTTTATTGTCCATGCTGTATATCGATTTTGTGGCATAGCGATCGGCTTGATCTGTATGGTATCTTAGCCCCAAAAAAACAGAATGATCTGTTTTTCCGGTTTTAAAAAGATATTGTGTATTGACTTGAATTCCTTTTGAAAAATAGGACCTTGCTGCATTTTGATAGTCTATTAATCCCATGGCTTGACCGCTCATCACTTGATAAGCGCTTTGATAAGTTGTGGGATCTGAAATGATGTTGAGCAATGAAATTCCATTGATACTGTTTACTCGTCCCCAATCTCTAAAGGTCAAACCATAATAAGCAACTGTATTTAATGATAACGCCTTAAGTGGTATAATGCTGTGTGTCAAACTAATGAATTGATGACTCAATTGTAAATGATCTTTTTGTGATGCTGCATATCTTCTCAAAGGGTTTTGGGAGAAGTCTTCGTAGGATAAACCAAGATAGGTTTCGTTTGCATCCTCAGTACAATTTACATACTTTAAACTTAAGGATTGTTTCAGTCTACTTTCTTCATCAGTATGCCATCGAATTTTGGCCAATATATCTCTTCTATCAAATCCGGTATTTCCGCCATTGTCCAATTTTTTAAATCCTTTACTTGCAATTCTGTTGAGCTCAAATAAATAGTCCAGATTTTTTTTATTATCACCAAGCCAAATTCTTTGTTGGTTGTTTCCAAAACTTCCATAGGACAGCTGTACATGTGCTTTGAATTCTGATGGGATTGGTGTAGAAATGAGATTTACTGCTCCACCAATGGTATACGGACCATATTTAATTTGACTGCTTCCCTTTAATATTTCTACAGATTGCATTCTTGCAAATGTTGGAAAATAATAAGCTGAAGGGTCCGAATATGCTGCAGGAGCTATCAATATTCCATCCTCCATTAGTGTAATTTTTGCACTTCTGTTGAGTGAGGTTCCGCGCAATCCAATATTGGGTCTAAGGCCAAATCCTTCTTCATCTCGAATGCTCACTCCAGGAATAGTTCTAAGCACTGTGTTGATATTGGTTTGATTCAGTTTATCCATTGTTTTATTATTTATTATTTGTGCAGATCCCGGCATTGACCTGGCTTTGTCTGCAATGATCATTACCTCAGAAATGGTCTGTACGGTATCCAACGCTGTCTGCTGTGACCACAGTGCACTAAAGCCAATAAGTCCAAGCAAAACCAAGATATTTTTCTTCATCATAAAAAGAACAATTACAGAATGTTGAGCCAAGAATTGCAGAGTGAGCCGATCCTGTTTTAGCTTGTTTTTTTATAAAACTAAGTAGACCTTTCTGCGATTAATTCATCTGCAAATGTCTAAGAATTTATGGCTTTTTGATTTAGTGAGAAGGAAAAGCGTTTTAGTTATTGGAAATTATTTGTTTGAGTTGATCTGTTGGACTCATACCAAAATAATTTTTGTAGGCCTGGCTGAAGCTGCTCAACGAAGAGTATCCTACTTCATGAGCTATTTCTGTAATATTTTGTACAGGAGATTGCAGAAGATGTCTTGCCTTAATCATTCTATTTTCTTGAATAAATTCAAAAATAGTTTGTCTGTAAATTTCTTTGAAGCCCTTTTTTAGGTAGCATTGATTTGTCCCTACCTGTGCGGCTATTATAGGAATTGTGATGTTTTCTGATAAGTGTTCCAATATAAATTTTCTTGCGTTTTGAATTTTATTGAGCTCAATAGGTTTATTCAATATATCGCAACTGTCGCATTGAAGTTGAAATATCAAGTTGTTCTTTTGTGACTGATAAAGTAAAAATAGGATTTGACTTTCTAAAAATATTTTTCTGTGTAGGCCTGTTAATTTACAATTGATTATTTCAAGTAATTTGCTTTGTGTATTGCAGCAAATGCTTTGTTTTTCTATGTTTAATTCCAGTTGTTCTTGGTATTTTTCTAAATAGGATTTATCTATCGTTATTTTGAAAAAGTAGCTGCTTTTGGCTAGATCAAAGAGACAATCATTGGCATAAAGTCCAAAATTGAGGAAAATATGAGTATTGCTTTGTGCGGTTTCACAAAATGAGTTCTCTATGTCAAGCTCTTGGTCTATGTGGAGAATAATAAAATCATTGATGATTTCCATGGGACAAAATTAAGGCATTTGCTGTAGTTGTTTAATGAATTAAGATTTTGATTTCATCTTAATCTTTGGAACGCACAGCATGAGCCGACCGGAAGGCCCTCATGAAATGAGGGGTACGAAGTACGGAGCGATAGCGAACCCTGTAGGGTGGCGACCTGCCCCAATGGGCAGGGCATGCCCTATTTTACAAGCCTATTTTTTGCTCAACAAGCTTCATAATTTCAGGAAACTCTGTTTGAGCTTTGGCCATGTATTCGTTGGTTTGGACTAAGAATTCTTGTTTTTTGCTCTCGTTTTCAAGCCCTACCACATTTATTTTTACATTGAGTGCTGCCCCTTGCATAGCGGCATAAGCGGAGATAAGGCCTACTCCGGCATCACTCACTGAGTTGGGGTTTCCTTTTAAGGCCATTTTACGAATTAGGTCAAAACATTGATAAGCAAGTTTGATGGTATTCATTGGAGTCTCGATGGCCTGTATGGTCGCTTTTTGGATGGCTTTTTTTCTCAATTTCTTTTCATCAGGACTGTTTTTTGGAAGTCTTAATGCTTTCATGATTTCATTGAAAGCCTCGGTATCTGCATCTACAAGATTTAATAATCCCTCGCAAAGAGCTTGTCCTTTTTGGGCTTCTTGACTAAAGAAATCATGATCTGCTTCATAGCCTTTTTTATGAGCAGAAAGGTTGGCAACCATAGTGCCAAGTGCTGCTCCCAGGGCTCCAAGGTAGGCTGAGGCAGATCCACCTCCGGGGGCAGGGCTGTCTGCTGCTGTCTCATAAATGTATTGACGAAGATTAAGACCGATCAACGGCTGTTGTTTTTGTTGTAACATATATTCTATAATTCGTTCTTGAGGATGAAAAGGAGCTACGGCATTCAAGCCTAAAGATTGTACTGCTGTCTCTATAAGTTCGGAATCCGGAACACCAAGGGATCTGCCTTGTTTTTGTAAAAAATACCTCCCGGCCTCCAACATCGAATGAAGGGGTATGAGCCCAACCAACTCGGAACCGGTGACATGCATGCCTCTGCTAATGGCAGAATTTGCACAGGCTTCGTAGGCTTGATGCAGGTTGGTTTGTTTCATATCTGTGAGATTCATGGAGACCTGGGCCAACTTATATTCATCTATATACCAGCCAATAGCTTTGACTCCGGGGCAGGTTCCCGGAATTCTGATTACGTTTCCCTCATTATCTTTTTCGAGTTTGCCGGTTTCTGTGTTTCGCTTTGGTCTTCCGTTGTATCTAATGTCGAAAGCCACTTCATTGGCCAGAGAGGTGGACTTTGTATTAAGATTAACATTATAAGCGATCAAAAAATCTCGAGCACCGATCACAGTGGCTCCACATTTTTCTTGAAATAAATGAGGTCCAAAGTCGGGTTTCCAGCGAGGATCTTGCATTTTTTCTGCCAAACCTTCATATTCCCCTGTGCGGATATCTGCGAGATTGGATCTATACGGAGCTGAGGCCGCTGCTTCATAAAGAAACACCGGAATATGGAGCTCTTTTCCTACTCTTTCCGCCAGAATTTTAGCCCATTTTACTGTTTCTTCCATGGTTATTCCCGAAATAGGAATAAGCGGACAAACATCTGTAGCTCCCATCCTTGGATGCTCTCCTTTGTGGGTTGCCATGTCTATAAGCTCTGCAGCTTTCTGAATTGCAAGGAAAGCCGCATCAATTACAGCTTTTGGTGATCCGGCGAACGTTACAACTGTTCTGTTGGTCGATTTCCCGGGATCGGTGTGCAATAATTTGACTCCGGGAACTGTTTCAATGACGCGGGTTATTTCATTTATTTTAGCTAAATTTCGGCCTTCGCTGAAGTTTGGTACACACTCAATAATTTGTGGAATTTTCATATTTCTTAATCCTTAAAAAGAAATGCGAAAATACAAATACTGGGCTCTGTACAAGGCAAACGATGAACTAAAATTTGATTATACAAAACCGAAAACATTGAATTTATTGTTTTTTAAAAAAATATTGTCCATTTCTATAAGATTAAACCATACGATGAAAGGGTTTTTGTTGTGTGTCCTCTTTTTGGGTCTCTCCTTTCAGGGGCGCTCACAACAGGTCTTAGTGTCGGATGAGTTAAGTTTAAAAAATGATTTTGCCTATTTTTTGGTTCCTCACCGTGAATCCTGTTTGCTTATTCGAGATAAGGCTTTCAAACTTGTTGTTCAATCCCTAAACGATCAGTTGAATTGGTCTTCTGAACACAGTATTGAGTTAAAAGGGAAAAAATGGAAGCTTATTGAGGTGGTCGAACATCAAGATCAAATCGGAATATTTTACTTAGCCAAAGAGGAGAATGAGTCTGCCTTGTGGTACAGCGTATTCTCTTCTACGGGAGAAGCTATCAGTCACAGGGCCTTAATTCGCAAAAGAGAGTTGATCTATGAAAAAGGTTTTAAAATTACGAAATCTGAAGACTCACGATGGTTTTGTTTGGGATTCGGAACTTCTAAGGGCGAACGAGAGCTGCTATTATATCAAAGAGAACAAGACTCTGTTTACTTTGCAATCAAGACCAAGGAACTTGCTGAAGTAGAGCGAGAGACCGTCAAAGAGATGGTGGTGTCCAATGAAGGTCATTTATTTATGTTGGGAATGAAAGAGGACGGCAGTTTTATGAAGCATAAATTAGTATTGCAATTGTTTGAGTACGGGTCTAAGTTGGATTTGTTAAGACAGCAAAAATTAGAATTTTCAGATAATATTCCTTCCGACATTCAATTAAGTTTTCACAATCTAAAAAATCAATTTACACTAGTTGGTTTATATTTAGATAAAAAAGAAGAAATTGCCGGTTTCTTCTATTATATTTGGAAGGACGGCTTTCAAACTAAGTTTACGAAATTGTCCGAAGAGTTAATTAAAAAATGGACCGGTAAAAATTCATATAAACATGTAGATCTTATTACTCAATCATTGCGCTGGAAAGTTGATGGGAGTTTAATATTATTTTGTGAGAGCAATAAGCAATATCACCGAAGACCTTATTTTGCCACAGCGGATCAAATGAATATGTCCTCAAAATGGGTTGATTATTATTTTGATGAGGTAATTGTAGCTTGCTTTGATCATAATGGAGATCAGGAGTGGTCCGATGTTCTTTTTAAAAAACAATTTAGTCAAGATGATGAGGGTTACTATTCTTCATTTTTTATTGTAGAAACAAAAGATTTTTTCAGAATATTATTTAATGACGAAATTAAATCTCAGTCCACGGTTTCCGAATATATCTTGAGCCCGTCCGGAAAAAATATAAGAAAAAGTGTTTTGAATACAACTCAACAAAAACTCCAGCTAAGGATTGTAGATGCACTACAAAGGAATGCAGATAGGGTAATTATCCCTAGCGAAGTGGATGGAAAATTACAAATTGTTCAAATTGATTTTTAATATTAATCTAAATAATGGAATGAATTTTTATAGATATTGTGTATAGGAATGGAATGAACTGTAAACCGAATTAAACAAATCGAAGCATGCTTTTAAAAAAATTTTTCAATTGGCCGATGATCCTTGACAAAGTTTGGCTTACCATCAAGCGATTTCCGCTTAGCTTTGCTATGGCTGTTGGTGTTGCAAGCATTTTGTTTATAATCACCAGAGTCAACTCTCTGGAAGAAGATGAGTACATAAAATATCTTACTTCATTTATCCTTGGTTTTCCGCTTTGCACAGCGGCAAAACTTATTGCAGAGCATCAGACCAATACACCCCGATGGAGATACATTCTCGGTTTTGTTTCTATTCTTCTGCTTATTGTTTGGTTTTTAACCGTGACCACTCCTGTGAGTGAATTCAAGGCCATACAGAATTTTATGTTGATTTGTGTGTCATGCTTGTTGGTTTCCATTGCTTGGTTCTACAATAAATCGGAGAATAAATCTTTTTGGAATTTTAATGTAGAATTATTATCTCAGCTTATCATTGGCATAGTGTACAGTGTTATCCTGCTTTTGGGATTATTTTTAGCCATTTATGCTGTTCAAGAATTGTTTGATGTTAAGCCTTACAAATATATTTGGCCGGATTTGGCAACAATCATTTTATGT
>DEQQ01000043.1:489-13260 GCA_002360455.1 Saprospiraceae bacterium UBA3362 | reverse complement strand
ACCAAACATTGGTTTCTCAAGTTGGATCAGTATGAACCTTGGATCAGAGAATGGATAGAAAAGGGAACAATAGGAGGGCAGGAGCATCATGATCCGGACAGCTGGAAAAATCATGTTCTTGGACAATGTAAATCTTGGATTGACGGTGGATTAAGTCCGCGTTCCATGACGAGGGATTTGGATTGGGGAGTGGATGTGCCACAAGAGATAGAAGGAAGTGCAGGCAAGAAACTCTATGTGTGGATGGATGCCCCTATAGGCTATATTTCTGCTACCAAAAAATGGGCTCAAGATCAAGGAAAAGATTGGAAATCCTATTGGCAAGATGAAGAATCAGCCTTGATTCATTTTATCGGAAAAGACAATATCGTTTTTCATTGCATCATTTTTCCTGCTATTTTAAAAGCTCATGGAGACTATAATCTTCCGGTGAATGTTCCTGCCAATCAGTTTATGAATTTGGAGGGTCAAAAAATTTCAACCTCAAGAAACTGGGCAGTTTGGGTTCATGAATATTTGGATGATTTTCCGGGAATGCAAGACTCTTTACGATATTCTCTAATCAAGAATATGCCGGAACAAAAGGACAGTGAGTTTACTTGGAGAAGTTTTCAAGAAGCCCATAACACAGAGTTGGTTAATAATCTTTCCAACTTTGTAAATCGAGTTATGGTTCTTGCTGAAAAATATTATGAACTTCAGGTTCCGGATTTTGATTTGGATATGAGTTTTGAAGGTGTTGCGGGAGATGATTTAGGTGGATTTCATGATACAGAACTGGTGTATTTGTTTGATCAGATCCAGGAGATGAATCAGAAATTGCGCGAATTTGATTTTCGTGGAGCGCTAAAAATTTTGATGGAAATCAGTTCTGCCGGCAATCTTTTATTACAAAAAAACGAACCGTGGAAGCAGATCAAATATGATCCTGAATTGGTCGCTGTGGTCATCAATCTGTGTCTGCAGTATGTGGCTGCATTGAGTGTATGTATAAGGCCATTTCTGCCTAATACATCGGATAAAATGAGAGCGATGCTGGGTTTGGAAAAGTTGCAAGAGAAAGATGAGCTCGTAGAAATGCTCAATGTACTTGCTGAGGGAGGATTGTTGTTGGAGAGTGGGCATAGGCTTTCGAAGCCGGACTATTTGTTTACTCGAATAGAAGATGAACAAATTAAAAAGCAAATGGACAAATTAGAACAATCTAAAACAATGGATACTCCAAAAGTGCAAGCTGCAAATGCAATTCAATATCTTGAGCAAAAGTCGGAGATTACAATCGATGAATTTGTTAAAATGGATTTGAGGACAGCAAAAATTGTAGAGGCAGAATCTGTTCCGAAAGCAGATAAATTACTCAAGCTCAAAATTGATCTAGGTTATGAGCTGCGCACTGTAGTAAGTGGAATTGCACAGCATTATAAGCCTGAAGAAATAATAGGGAAAGAAATTTTATTTTTGGCAAATCTTGCTCCAAGAACTATCCGAGGTATAGAATCTAAAGGAATGATCCTATTGGCTGAAAATGCTGAGGGGAAACTTAATTTTGTCTCTCCATCTGAAGGTTGGCAGCCCGGAAGTCCGGTGAAATAAGGAATTATGGAGCATCCATCAATGTCTAAGATTCTTATTTTAGTCGGAGTAATATTGATTGCAGCTGGTTTGGTTTTTAAATTTGGAGCTAAGTATGTTGGGTGGCTAGGCAAATTACCGGGAGACATCAGAATAGAGCGTGAGCATTTTTCTTTTTATTTTCCAATCACTACTTTGATCCTTATAAGTGTATTAATCAATTTGGCGATTAAAATATTTTCAAAATTCAAAATGTGATTAGGGTCTAAAAGAAAAGTACTTCAGTTGTTGTTTTTCCAATTTAAATTTATTCAATTGTTTTTCGTTTGTATTTGGCCGGATTTCCCATTACAACAGAATTATCATCGACATCTCTAAGAACATTGCTGCCCATCCCAATTAAGCAATTATTTCCAATTTTGATATTTCCTATTATTGAACAATTGGTTCCCAGATAACAAGATTCACCAATAGTTACTCCTCCTGAAATACAAACTCCTCCGGTGATGCATGTATAATCTCCAATGACATCATCATGGCTTATTACAGAATTAGGTAAAATGATAACATGATTGCCTATTCTAACATTAGAGGTTATAGTGACATTTTGAAAAATAACTGTACCAATACCAATATGACTAAAGCTTGAAACACTGGCAGAAGGATGAATTATGGTTTCAAATCTTTCAAGCGGAATCATGGTTTTTTGTATTATGCTTTTCTTTTTCCAAAAGTTGAGAGAGCTTCCTATTCCATTCACAAAAACGGCATCGGCAAAATCCACAGCGCTATCCAAAGATCCAATAACGCGAACACCATAAAACTCTTTTCCAATTTGGTCAGGGTTATCGTCTAAAAAACCAATGCAGTCATATTTTTTGGATATGGAGTTAATTTCATTAATGGTATCTAATATATCTATACAGTTTCCACCTGAACCTAAAATCACTATTTTTTTCATGCTTTATGAATAATAAGGGAATAAATGCTTTTTGAAAAATTGATGTATTCCGGGAATTGAAATAAAAAAACAAATCTAAAATAATAGATCTTGAGCAAGATAACAATTTATCTTAGAATTAAGTTAATAAACTGCAATCTATTTTAGCTTGATTTTTACGAATTTGGGCTGAGAATAGTCATGGACTGTTGAGCTATTCTCTTTTCGGCGGTAAGCAGGATTTTAGAAATCGCGGATTTACTGCAAGCCTAGGCCGGTCAAATTTTAACAAATAAAGAATGAAGCAGCTAAAACAAAGATGCTTTTTATTTATTTGGTATTTAGTTGATTGGTAGAAAATTATTTTAGAAGAAATTGCGTTAAGCTCAATATGAACAAGTTTTTTCAATTCCTCTTTGGACTCCTTTTAGCTTGGAACGAATTACCTTGTCAGGCTCAAAAATGGTCATTGCAAGATAGTTTGATTTTTTGGAGTGACGTCATGCTGTGCAGCACGGAGCCTAAATTCAGAACTTATGCTGCGGAGCAATTTGAGCTGTTGATGGATCAAAATTTGAGCTCAAAGTTTCAACTTATTGAGTCCATTGACTTTAAAAATAGAATCGTAAAAATTACCAATCCAAGGGACGGTTTTACTATTTTCACTTGGCAATATGAGACTGATCACGGAGAGTGGAATTATAGCGGTATTGCAAGATTGCCACAAGGCAAAGTCATCCAGCTGAGCAGAGAGTCTAGAAATTACGCTAAGATAAATTATGAGAATTTTGATCCTTCCGTTTGGTATGGCGCCATGTATTATGCAGCTATGCCCAGTTACGAGATATCCCAATCCACAGTACTTCCTGTTATGGGTTTCGCTCAAGACCATCAAGGATCGAAATACAGAATTGTTGAACATATTGTTTACAATACAGAGAGCCTAAGTTTTGGAGCAAAAGTATTTAAAATGCAATCTGAAGGCCAAGGAACCGAATTGAAGAATAGACTGGTCATTGAGTATTCCAAAGAAGCCAATTGCGCAATGGAATATGATGAGCAAACTCAAACGATAACCTTTGATCACATTGCTGCACAAGATGGGCAATACAATACTTCAGGAAATCTATTGCGAATACCGGATGGAACATACGAAAGTATTCAATGGGATGGGACTGTTTGGAATCATACACTTCAATTGCCTGTTCAGTATCTTAAGGAAGCTCCAAGAGAAAAGCCCATTCTTGATTCAAAGAATAAGGATCTTTTTGGAAGGCCCAGAAAATCTTAATTGCGCTCAATAATCAATACATTCTGAGTGTTGGGATCGACTTTAAATAATTCCGAACTCACAAGCATATCGACAGCTATAATTGACTGATTGGAAATGAAAATGGCTTGAGAATTTTTTTCTGCCAACGGAATTTTTTTATCTGTAAAGACATCTTGCACTTTCTTAGATTTGCCATTCAATCCTAAAATCTGAATGCGATCTCCTTCGTTCCATGATCGGACTTGGATTGGGAATTTAATTTTATCAAAATCAAAAAATAATCTATTAGGTTTAATTAATGATCTTAGGTTGGAATATTCAAAATGTTCTATTTTGGAAAGATTAAATCGAATAGACCCAAAATGGAAAGTCCCAGGATAAGGCATGTCAATAAAGAGGGTCTCCGGTGCTAAAGAAGAAAATGGTTTGATCCTGTACTGCAATGATTCGACAAAAAGAATGTGCCCTATTGAATTATAAAATACCGCCCCTGTTTGACATGAAGGGTCTATGATCTTGTCTATTTCTTTTGAATTAAATTCTAATTCTTTCAATAAATATTGGATAAAAATCAATTCATCAGATTTTGATAATATTATTTCTTTTTCAAAACGGATTTCATGTTTTTGTTTCCAATGGAGATACTGTTTTTCAATAAATTGGTCTGCTTGTTTTAAATATTGAATACTCCTCCCAATTTTTTCGGTAGACAGATGATCGATGTCGTTAAGGGGAGAAAGGATAAGATTCCTAATTTTGTTTCTCTGATAATCACATTGTTCGTTGCTTTTGTCAATTCGGAACGGTACATCCAATTGTTTGTTGTATTCTAACAATTCTTCTTTTTTTAATTTAAGAAAAGGTCTTATTATTTTTTGTTGATGAGCCTCAATGGATTTCAATCCTTTGAGCCCGGAACCCCGCAGAAGGTGTAAGAAAAAAGTTTCTACAACATCATCTTGATGATGAGCGGTTAGGAGGTAGTCCAATTGCTTTGTTTCTAATAGCTCAAAGAAAAAATGATATCTTATTTCACGTGCTTTACGTTGGAGATCTGCAGTATCTTTAGAAAGACTATAATCATTCAATAGATGAAAGGGAATTTCCCTTTTGTCGGCCCAATCTTTGACCAAATTCATATCCAATAGGGAGTCATTGGCTCTCAGATTATAATTCACATGAGCGATCTCAATCTTATAGTCAGCACGGAATAATACATCAGCCAAGGCCATTGAATCTGCTCCTCCGCTGACTGCAAGTAAAAGCTTATTGTTTTTTGTAAAAAGCGATTGATTTGTAATAACTTTGTGCAGATTTTTCATTACACAAAGATGTAATATTCTCAAGACATGAACCGAAAAATACTGAATCAAACTCATAGAGCTTGTTTCTGTTTCGTTTTATGTGTGTTTCAAAAGAATTATAAAACAAACAATATAAAATTAATTAGATGAAAATTATTTCTGCTCTTTTGGCATTGAACTTTCTTGTGATTGTAGCCTGTAAGAATGACAATACAAAGACAACGATACCTACATCAAACACACCCACTGTGGCAACGAAACCTGAGATGCCTAGGGAAGGCTTACAGCCTGTAAGTCAAAGTCCGCCTGTTTACGGAAAAGTAGATGAGGCTTTTACAAAATTGTCAGGAAGTACCAAAGCCTTCGCGATGATCACAGACTCTGTATGGCATTTTCATGTTGCGATTACAATGGATAGCCCGGATCCTGTTATTTTTAGAGGAGGGGAGTGGCTGGATTTATTAGAGAACGGAGAGTATAGTTCTGGCGTTTATAATGAAGTAAAAGATCAGGGGCGATTTACTTACGATGAGAAGACAACCATTCTGGAGATGAGGTCTTCCAAGCGTGATACATCTTCGCAATGGAGAGTCAAAGTTGATCCTGATGCTATGTTACTCATAGGGACTTCTGCTTATAGAAATAACCCTTGGCAATTTAAGTTTAATAGGGCCTTTGCTCGACCAAATCAACAATAGGAGCTACATCGTTGTAAGCCGAACTTAACTGAATAATAAGTTCAATTGAAATTGATAAAATGGATTGGGTTGAGGGGTTTCCCGTTTTGCCACAGTTCGAAGTGCAAATGAGGTCCGTTTGTAAGAGTCCCCGTATTCCCTATAATGGCAATAGCTTCTCCTGCTTTGACATAAGTTCCTGCTTTTTTTAGCAAGGCTGAATTATGCTTGTAAAACGAAACCAAATTATTGGCATGTTGAATCGATATAGTGTACCCGCTTTCTAAGGTCCAGTCAGACTGAATTACGGTTCCTTCCAAAACAGCTTTTATGGGACTTTTTTCTTGCCCCATGATGTCGATCCCTATATGATTTTTTTCTGCTTTGAAGGAGGCCCCTATAGGACCTTTGAGCGGTGGAAAAAAATGGAGATCCTCCAAGCTCAAGTTGAAGGTATTACCAACAGTTTTAGGTCTGGCTTGCACTGAATTTGAGCCTGCATTGCGGCTTGATTGTTCAAATTCCTTACGTAAAACGGAATCTTCAGGGATTTTTGGAATGGCCTGAGCATTTTCTTGCACCAGTTTGATGTCTTTTGTGACATCTTTGGTGGTTTGAGGCTGATTTCCAAGAATCCTTTGCAAACTCTCTATATAAGTCTGCTGTGCACGCATTTCTTCATCTATTTTACTCAATTGCTTTTCCAGTTTTATATACTCGGACTGTGATCTAACGTCTCCGTAGCCGGGGATAAGGCGTTTTAAAGGGGTTCCAATAATCAATAATAACAGAATGAGAGCCACAGCTACAAAGATGCTGCTGGCCAAAATATAGATATTGAGCAAGCTGATCCGATAACTTCCGGTTTCTTCAAAAGTGTCTTCATCTCTGATAATGAACAGAAAACTATGCTCCAAATGGAGTTTTATTTTCTCTTTTATCGATTTCCACTGTATTGCCATGAAAAAATTTGGATTTTATAAAATAAATTTGCCTGTTTTTTAGTTATGATCTATTGTTTTTGAATATTTTATAATTTCATGAAATTTACCAAATATAGTACTGTTTTCTTTCTTTTTGTTGGGCTTTTGAGCACTGTGTCCTGCGTTTCTCATAAAAAGAAAGGGCAGGTGTCTGGCATAAAAAAGTTTTACCACAACACAACGGCCAAATATAATGGATACTTCAATGCCAACGAAATTTTGAAGCTCAGTATTTTAACATTAGAGGATTCGTATAAGGACAATTACACCAAAACCCTGGCTGTTTTCCCCTATAATGCCACAGACCAAGCGGAGGGCCAGAAAGCCAATTTGGATAAAGCCATTGAGAAAGTATCCCTCGATATTTCTTTGCATAGAGTTTCAAGATGGGCTGACGACTGCTATTTGTTATTAGCAAAGGCTCAGTATCTCAAAAAAGATTACGAATCTGCCGAGAATTCTTTCAGATATCTGGTGGATGAATTTAATCCATACAAAGACTCATCAAAAAGACAGCGATTCAAAAAGAAAACATCTCAAGAACGCGCAAAAGAAACTAAAGACAGGAAAAAGGAAATAAAAGAAAAAGCAGAGGAAAAAGCTAAAGCTAGGGAGAAAGCAAAAAAAGAGGCATTAAAAAAGAAAAAACAAGCAGCCAAAGATAAAAAGAAAGGAAAGACTAGTGCAGCTTCAAAAGAAGAGCCGGCCAAAACAAGCTCGCTCCCGGAAGCCAAAATTCCTGAGCCCAAAGAAAAAACCAAGTCAAGTGCAAATTCGGCTATAACCAATGAGGGCAATTTTCTGATAAAGCATACTCCAGCTTATTGGGAAGCTGTGATTTGGTCAGGAAAAAATCTTATTGAGAGAGGCAAACATTATGAGGCAGAAAGCATGTTTCGCGAAATGCAAAATGATGAACTTCTGCCTGAGAAATTGCGCTCAGAGCTTTATGCTTCAAGTGCAGATTTATACCTTAAAACAAAACGATATGATAAAGCTATCTCTGCTCTAAAACTGGCTATTCAATATACAAAAAAGAAAAAATTGAAGGCTAGATATGCATACATTTTAGCTCAAATATATCAAGACCAAAAACAGTATGATGATTCTGATGAGTTTTTTGAGAAATCGATAAGCTTTAAACCTGAATACAGCATGAGTTTTCATGCAAAACTGAATCTGCTTGTAAATAAATCATCAAGAGTAGATGATAAAAAAGCAATTAAAGCCGATTTGCAAAAACTTTTAGCGGACTCAAAAAATGAAGAATTTCAAGGAGAAATTTATTATAGTCTTGCCGAAATCAGCTTGTCTGAAGGAAATCAGGAAGAAGGGATTAATCATTTAAATTCTTGCTTGAGATCTGCCAATGTCAATAACGATCAGAAGGCAGATGCCTATGCAACTCTTGCGGAAATTAACTTTAAGAATCAAGATTATTTAAAAGCCAAATATTACTACGACAGTACGCTTTCGGTTTTATCCAAGAATGATGAAAGGAGAAAGGAATTTTCATTGATGGCTGCCAATCTTGATGAAATTGCACAGCAATTGGAGATTATTAATTTGCAAGACAGTCTCATCAGAATGTCAGCTTTAAGTGTAAAAGAAAAACGGGCTTTGGCTATTCAAATAAAAAACTCTAAGAGCGCCAAAATATTGGAACAAACCAATAACAATAAATTTATCAGACCCGGTATGAGAGGCAATCAGTTTGAAGATATTCCGGGCTTCAATAGCGAAAGACTTACCGCAGATGTCGGTCCAAGTTCAAAAAATGATAATTCCAAGGGCAGTTCATTTTTTGCATATGATATAAGAGCTACAAACAGAGGAAGATCGGAGTTTGAACAACAGTGGGGAAATAGAATTTTGGAGGATGATTGGAGAAGATCAAACAAAACTTCATTCAATAATTCTAATGTCGCAATTGGAAATACAGCTAAAGTAGAAAATGACAGCTTGGAAGCCGACCTTGCCCAAATTCTTAGCTCCATTCCTGATACTCCGGAAGAATTGGCAACGGCCCATAAAAAAATAGAGGAAGCCCTTTACTCTCTTGGAGTATTATACAGAGAGAAGTTGCAAAACAGTAAAAAATCTAAAGAAACACTTCTTTCATTATTGAGCAAATATCCATCGACTCAGAGAAAACCTGACGCATTATACTTTTTATATTTGAATTGCTTAGAACTCAATGATCAAGCTTGTGCTAACTCTTATTCGGATCAAATCTTGTACGAATTTCCGGATACCAGGTATGGAAAATTTCTCAAAGATCCACAATCGGTATTGGCAGAAGTCAATAAAAAAGATGAGTCCATGCAAGCGTATGAAAATGCTTTTGATCTTTATTCAAACGGAGAATACAAGAAAGCATTGGAGACTCTCCAAATACTCAAAAACAAGCTAAAACCTCAGCATCTGCTCACATCCAAAATTGCATTGCTTAGTGCATTTTGCATTGGAAATACAGAGGGCAAGGATGCTTATGTAAATTCATTGAGAGATGTTGTGGCAAACTTTGCTTCTACACCGGAAGAAACTAAGGCCAAAGAAATATTGAGATTCCTTAAAGGAGATACAGACGCTTTTGAGGTAATTCGGTCTGACGAAAACAAGCCGACGGTATTCTCACCAAAGGAAGACGATGTTCATTTTATCACAATACATCTTTACAAACCTACACCCAAGGAAGAAAACGCATTGAAGATTTCAATTTCTGATTATCATGTCAAATATCACAAAGGAGACAATCTCAAATTGAGTACAATCCAATTGAATATTGATGATCCTGATCCTGTTTATTTGGTTAGGAAATTTGAAAATAAAGCTGCAGCAATGCGGTATTATAACTTTGTGATGAAAAGAAGCAAAGAGTATATGGGTAATTTTACGAATTATGAGGTTTATGTAGTTAACCAAACGAATTACCGAGAAATCCTCAAGCAAAAATCCTTTAAAGAGTATAAGGCTTTCTTTGATCAAAATTATAAATTAGAAGGATCCAATTAATTGGATCAAAGTCTCGGATCAGATTTCAGCAATAATGTCCAAATTTCCTCTTACTACCTGATTCATTTCTACTTTTATTTTTGAATCAGAGGGAAGGAAAAGATCGACTCTCGAACCAAATTTTATGAATCCCATATCCTCGCCTTGGATGGCGATATCATTCTCTTTTGAATAACAAGAAATTCTTCTGGCCAAAGCTCCTGCAATCTGTCGCATCATTATAGTTTTTCCCGATTGGGTAAGGATTGCTACAGAGGTTCTTTCGTTTTCAAAAGAGGCTTTCGGGTGCCAAGCTACAAGATATTTGCCCGGATGATATTTGGAGTAAATTACTTTCCCCGAGATTGGATATCGATTTACATGAACATCAAGAGGATTCATAAAAATGGAAATTTGAATGCAATCCTTTTTAATAAACTCTGGCTCTTGAGTTGGTTCTATGACCACTACTTTACCATCAGCAGGGGCATAAAGGATATGATTGTTTTGTACAGGGATTTGGCGCACAGGGTTTCTAAAAAAATTGAGAATTAATAGAAACAAAATGCTGCAAACAATGACAATAAATGGAAACCAAGGCCATGAAAATGTATGCGCTAAAAACACAATAGTTCCCAACAAAACTAAACTGATGATAAGATATATTGTACCTTCTTTATGAATCATGAAATTAAAATATGATATGAAATAAATAAACTAAAACTCCTATTGGAATAATAAAAAAGAAACTGTCAAATCGATCTAAAAAGCCACCATGGCCGGGAAGCAAATGACCACTGTCTTTGATGTTAATATTTCTTTTGAGCCTGGATTCGAAAAGATCTCCTGCTGTACCTGCTAACCAAAGACTAACGCCTAAAACCGAACAAACTATGGGACTAAAAAGAGAATTCAACATCAAAGAATTGATTAAAAAAGCAGCAATAATTGCGCCCACTCCTCCGCCTAAAAATCCCTCCATAGTTTTTTTAGGAGAAATTTCCGGGGCAAGTTTGTGTTTGCCTATGGATCGACCCACAAGGTAGGCCGTGACATCATTGCTCCAATTGATTATGATAAACCCAAGTAATATTTTTGAGTTTACTATGGGATTATATACAAGAAAACTAATTGCAATATAAATAGGTAAGCCGATATAAATCATGGAGCTCGCCCAATGAATAGATTCTTTTGTAAATGAGTTGGGATAAAATGTAAAATGGGTAAATACAGCAATAAAAAAAACGGAAACACAGCTTAATCCCAAGAAGTGATCTACTGTTGTTGTTCCCATGTATCGAAAAGGAACATAGCAGTCTATAAGAATCCATAAGATTGTAAAAAACCAAAATACTGCGTTTACTTTTTGATTCCTTTTACTTACAAAATGTTGATGCCATTCTATTTGAGAAAAAAGATAAATAATGAGCAATAGAGCAATAGCAGTCCACAAACTAAAAATAATAGCCAATACCATGACAAGTCCCAAAATAAATCCGGTGATACTTCTCTTAAGCATATTGATCCGATTTTGTATCACCCAGCCATTTTAGTTTTCGGCTCAACAAGAACAAAAGGTACAAGCATATCAGACTTAGTCCTATAAGTTGCAATATTTGCCCAGTTTCTATATCGATTTTTTCTGTATTGAAATCTCCCACACTCATGGCAATAATTACCTGTGAACCATTGAACAAAAAATGCAAAAGAATAGAATACCAAAGGCATTGAGTTTTATAATACACAATTCCTAATACTAATCCTAAAAGAATTCTGGGCAGAATCCCCTCGAACTGAAGGTGAATAGCTCCAAAAAATACAGAGGCCGAAATAATGCCAATTACAGGAGAAGACAATTTGATCAACTGATTTTGTAAAACACCTCTAAAAATCCATTCTTCGCCAATAGCAGGGATAATCGCAACTGTGATAAAACTGACAATGAAGGCACCTATTGTTTTTACCTCTAAAATTTTCTTTATCAATTCTTCGATTTCATTTTCTTTTGAGCTTGCCCAATCAGGGAGCGAAATTAAGCTATTGAGATGAGCACTGAGTGCTACAATAGGCAAACACAAAATAAAAAACAGAACGATGAGGCCAAAAAGTTTCCTTTGAAAAAGTTGTGGAGATAGTTGCTGTTGAACTTCCGGAAACAATTTTCCAACTAAAAACGCCGGAAGAATTAAACCAAAAATATGACTGCAAATTTGCAATGCACAAATTTGAATTCCATCCATCTCACTTAGATTTGGCTTCCCTCCCATTGACAAATCGCCACCTGAACCAAAATAAACTAAAATTAGTCCGGTTATTAATGAAAATAAAGTCAAACCAGCCATGACGAGCAGGGCTAAAACAAGCAAACAGTATAAAGGCTTACGGTCCAAATTTAAATTTTAAGGCATAAAAATAAGTCGATACAAAGAACTAAGGCAATCTTATTTGTTAAAACTTAAAATACAACCACATTGAATCCTCGATTATCTGTAAATATTAATAAAGTAGCTTTGATTCGCAATTCAAGAGGATCGGAGCTGCCCAATTTGTTTGAATTTGCAAAAAAATGCGAATTGTATGGTGCTCAGGGAATTACAGTACATCCGAGACCGGACCAAAGGCATGTAAAGTATTCTGACCTAAAGTCTCTAAAAAAACTTGTAACCACAGAGTTTAACATTGAAGGTTATCCCTCAGAAGAATTTATCCGATTGGTATGTGAAATCCGCCCTGATCAAGTGACTTTGGTTCCTGATCCACCGGAAGTTCTTACCTCGAATGCTGGCTGGGATTGCAAACAAAATGCTGAATTTTTGACACCAATAATACATCATTTTCAAAATCAAGGCATTAGGGTTTCACTGTTCCTCAATCCAGAACCCGAAATGGTATATTATGCAAAACAGTCAGGAACAGACAGAATAGAGCTTTATACAGGTCCCTATGCAGAAGAATTTACATTATCAGCAGAAAAAGCAATATCAAAGTACAAAGCCACAGCCATGGAATGTGTCCGAAATGGCTTAGG
>DEQQ01000043.1:0-427 GCA_002360455.1 Saprospiraceae bacterium UBA3362 | reverse complement strand
AATGTGTCCGAAATGGCTTAGGCGTGAACGCAGGACATGATTTGAATTTGGACAATTTGAATTATTTTAGACAGCAAATTCCAAATTTGCTTGAGGTTTCTATAGGACATGCTCTCATATCAGACTGCTTATATTTTGGACTAGGCAATGTTATTCCTATGTATTTGGATTGCTTGAAGTAGTATAGAGATCATGCTATTTTGAAATGAAAGAATGTGAGATTTTAGCTTGTTTTTTTGATGTTTCAAAAGCAATGCTCAACCCCATATTTTCGGTTTGTATATTGATATTAATCATATATAAAAAATATGATTATGAGCTAAATTGCCTTTCAGAAAAATGCTTTCAATTCAATTTTGAGGGGTGAATTTTTCAAAGTCAAAGTTTGTAAAACGGAATGAAAAAAGGCTAAAGGAGGTTGAAAATT
>DEQQ01000033.1:32677-37721 GCA_002360455.1 Saprospiraceae bacterium UBA3362 | reverse complement strand
GACTTGCATGTATCACTACATCCTAACTGACCGCCGAAACCAAATGAACTAGCACTCTCTGAACAAGGAATAGTAATTTGTGCTCTTTGATTGCAAATCACATCTATATCAAATTCTGAATTGTAAAAATGAGTATTTAGAATAGACTTACAGCTACAACTTGATGAATCGCAATTGACTGAAATTTCATAAGAACAAACACTTTCGTTACCACACAAATCCACTGCTGTATATTCAACTTTAAAATCATCAGGCCCGATTAATGTATAGCTGTTCCCTATCTGTACAGCTATACCATCTAACTCTACATTCACAGAGGCCAGACCACTATTGTCTGTTATAGGGATTGAAGGTATTGCAAGAACGTAACTGCAATCAGAGGCTAATCCAGAAACAGTTATATCATTAGGACAATCAATATCTGGAGGTGTATGATCATTGTACACAAAATGCACCTTGCTCCAAGTTATATTATCAATAAATATATTAGGCCCTCTACCATTATTAATATATGCTGGTGAATTTCTAAAGTTTAAAAAGTATATATCATTCGACGGCTTATAAAAAATTTGATAAGTTGTCCATTCACTATTATTCAAAGTGATATCTCCAAAAGTAGTTTGAAGCTTAGCAATACTATAGCCCTGGCTTGGCTTCATGCAAGTCATAAAACAATATGTGGTATCTTTTTTAAGAAGTAAATTAGGAACCCCATTAACTAATTCTTGGTATTTAATTTCTGAAGGTGGAATTGTCATTGGGCTAACTGGTGGTTGCAGCCCACTTTGAAGTAATAGACTTTTAGTAGATGAGCACCCACTATTCGATAAAAAAGCAGGTTGAATTACTGAAATATCATAGAAATTTGAAGTATTAAATGCAAAGTTTTGAAAATCTTGATAAACTATTGGTTTTGAACAAAATTGCCCACAAGGATCTAAGCAATTAATTATAAGTGCAAATAAACAACTATCTCGATTGCCACATAGGTCTTCTGCCACATATTTTATTTCATGAACTAAAGAATTACTTAGATTATGTGAAGTGCCAATACTTGTTATTGTTCCATCTAAATATACGAAAGTCGATGCAATTCCATAATTATCTGTAATACTAATACTAGGAATAATATAAGGTACAATACAATCTTGATCAGTATCAGTAATCGTTAGATCACTAGGGCAATTCAATACGGGCGGTAAAGGGTCGTCAAATACTGGTCGTGAAGATCCAAAACAAATATTATCCAATTGAACACTAGTAGGCGCATCTACAGGTGCAGGAGAGTTATTTGTAAAGTTGACTATATTTGTTGTAATTGGTGAAGTAAATTGAACTGTATACTCATACCAACCAACAGTATTTAATGGTATAGTTATTTCTCCTACTGGCACATGAAATGGTATGTTACCAACTGATATTCCAATCTTTGCATCATATGGACTTGTTTTGAAGGATGGCACATAAGCGCAAAGTTTTATACAGTACATTGAATCCTTTTTCACAAAATCTATAGGGCCAATAACTCCACCTCTCACTAGTGAAACAATACCAGGCTGAAGTCCTTTAGCTCCACCGTTTAATAGAATACTTTTGGCAGATTGATCACATCCGCCTTGTACGACATCCACTGTGCCTTGTGACTTCACATATCCATTCTGGAATGTGGTCAAAGGACCTAGTGGCTTACTCTCAAAATCTTCTGGAGTTCCGTCCTCACAACATGTAAATCCACATGGTTTAGGACATTCATCAAGCAGGACACGATGCTGTTCAGCTTCCGTGCAGATAGTTCTTCCATCGGCACTGACAAGTTGAAATTGTAATAAGGCAACACTAGAAGAATATGGAAATGGACTTGTCATAATGCAAGTCATGACGGATTGAGACTGACCAGAATTAATATCTGGATTGAAGTCAATAGTTGAAGGTGAAAAACTAATATTTGGATTCAGTGAACTTACAATGACAGAAGATGCTGTGAAAGCAGGATTAGATACATTGCTTACCGTGAAGGTAAGTTTGTATTTATTCTGCTCGTATAAACATTCTGTCGTTATATTACTCACATCTAGACATGCATTCAAGGTATCTGGAATACAATCCACCTCAAACATCTTATCACAGGCTACTGCTCCATCATGATAGAATTTTAATTTGAAGGAGTATGGTGGTTGAGTGGTCGGACTAGGATTATTTTCTACCAAACAAGAAACATTTTGATTACATTCACTATATGTAAGTGTTCCAATATTAAGATTGCCGTGATGATTAAATCCCCAACCTATCAATTGATTGCCAGTGGTCATTGCAAAATTATGATCGTATCCTTGGAATATTTGAGTTGCTCCTGTGATACCTGTTGGAATCCATGTTAAAGTTATATCATTATATGGCCCTAGTAATGGATTATTGACACAGAGTTGATTTGTAAGATTATAGCCAGTACCATAAACATTTCCAGCATTATCTAATAATATGCTATGTAACCTACCTGTATAAAAGTCAATAATTGAATTTGGTGAAGCAGGATTTGGAATTATAGATGGTGTATTTGTCCATACTGAAGTATTATTTCCGAGTTGACCGTATGAGTTAGCTCCCCAACCCCATAGTTCATTATTGGATCGCAATGCAAAGCTCACATATCCTGCACTGATTTTTGTAAAATCATTATAAGTTGAGAGTATTTGAGTTGGTACATCCTTATCTATAAATGTTAAATCCCCAACTTGACCTCCATCATTTTCGCCCCATCCCCAAAGAGTACCATCATCTCTAATTGCTAAATTATGAACAATTCCAGCTTCGATTGATGTCCAAGTATCTGTTCCAATTTGGCTAGGTGTTGAGCTAGAATTTATGCCAGGCCCATTGCCTAATTGCTCGCTGTCGTCATCTCCCCAAGCAAATAATTTACCATTCACATCTAATCCTATTGTATGTCGATCCCCTGTACTAACTGCTTTCCACACTTGCCCATTCGATATATCCGTTAGCGCTGTTACATTTCCAAAAGGACTTATTCCAAGTTGTCCATAGTTATTTTGGCCACACGCCCAAAGAGTACCATTATCTTTCAATGCTATTGAATGCTGAGCTCCTGCTGTAATATCTTTCCAGTTTGTACTGCCATCAATTAATATCGGGTATGGATAATTTAGTGCAATAGAATTACCTAATTGCCCTTCTTGATTTCCACCCCAGCCCCACAGACGACCAAGATTATCAATGGCAAGTGTATGTTTTTCACCACCTACTACTTTTCTCCAACAAATAGTATCAATATAGTTCGTCTGTGTATCCACGCAGAACTTCAATACATCTGCGTGAGTACCGACAGGAATATGTCCCGAATTATGTTCAAAGCAAGTAGTAGTTGCTGTGGTTGAATTACAATAATTCCAAGCCTGATTCAGTGTTTGACTTCCAAACACAACCGAAGGATCTTGACTACATAGTTCTACTTTGTCGAAGTATCCATCTGCACATAGATTGGAGATGTCGATATTGTAACAGCAAGAGTCTTTAGGATCACGGCTTGGTTCTACATGAATACTGAGTTCATCACATGGATTACAACAGTTAGCAGTGACTGTAGTCTGGACTGTCTGATTACAATATACATTACCATCTACATCTATGAGCTGAAAGTAAAGATTGATCTGCCCATCTGGATCAGGAAATGGACTGGTCACTACATCAAAACTTATAGCTCTTGGTGGATCGGAAGGACTAAGTGGGGGACTAAGGTTAATCACTGAAGGTGTGATAGATGCTATATTCCCATCTGAAGATTGAACTAATATTTGTCCTGCATTAAAGCCTGGTGAAGAGATGTTATCTACATTGACTGTAACATGATAAGTATTTGTAGCCCAATCACATTCTGCTCTTGAATCTATAATGGATATACAAGTAGATACAGTGTCTATACCACAGTCAAGGCTAAGCATGGTATCACAAGCTAAAGTGATATCATCAGCTTCATAAAATTTTACTTTGAACATACTAGTTACAGAACTTAACAGATTTGATGTATTATTCCTTAATCCTGATGATTCAGGGCATGGGATGATGGTGGGGTTGTATTTAACTATATTTGAACCATCGCCCAATTGACCATAACCATTATTTCCCCAAGCCCATAAGCTTCCATCTGTCTTGATTGCCAAAGTATGATAGCCACCTGAACTGATTTCTTTCCAATCATTTTGGTTTCCTATCTGAACTGGTATATTTCTATACATATTCGTACCATCGCCCAATTGACCATAACCATTCCATCCCCAAGCCCATAAGCTTCCATCTGTCTTGATTGCCAAAGTATGATAGCCACCTGAACTGATTTCTTTCCAATCATTTTGGTTTCCTATCTGAACTGGTATATTTCTATTTATATTCGTACCATCACCCAATTGACCATTTCCATTATATCCCCAAGCCCATAAACTTCCGTCTGTCTTGATTGCCACAGTATGGAAGTATGCAGCATTTAATTTTTTCCAATCATTTAAGTTTCCAATTCGAGTTGGAATATTTCTATTTGAATTTGTACCATCGCCTATTTGTCCATAATAATTCCATCCCCAAGCCCATAAGCTTCCGTCTGTCTTGATTGCCAAAGTATGATAGCCACCTGAACTGATTTCTTTCCAATCATTTTGGTTTCCTATCCGCGTTGGTATATTTCTATTTGAATTTGTACCATCGCCTATTTGTCCATAACCATTATATCCCCAAGCCCATAAGCTTCCGTCTGTCTTGATTGCCAAAGTATGATTGCCACCTGAACTGATTTCTTTCCAATCATTTTGGTTTCCAATTCGAGTTGGAATATTTCTATTTGAATTTGTACCATCGCCTATTTGTCCATAATAATTCCATCCCCAAGCCCATAAGCTTCCGTCTGTCTTGATTGCCAAAGTATGAAGGCCACCTGAACTGATTTCTTTCCAATCATTTAGACTTCCTATTCGAGTTGGTATATTTATATCTACATTCGTACCATCGCCCAATTGACCATAACCATTATATCCCCAAG
>DEQQ01000033.1:0-32462 GCA_002360455.1 Saprospiraceae bacterium UBA3362 | reverse complement strand
ACCTGAACTGATTTCTTTCCAACAACCCATATTCTCCTCAATCATCGAGCTATCAATACAAAACTGCAATACATTCTGTGTCAATCCTTGTGGTAGAAATGGCTGACCATTATCTAGACAAATTTCTGTAGGAGTTGGTGAATTACAATAATTCCATGATGGTAGCTTGGTATGTGAACCGAAGATGATATCTGGCGAGAGGCTTTCTATCTCTAATTTTCCAAAATAATCTTCCTTGCAAGGATTATTGAGATCTATTGCATAACAGCATGTAGCGCTATCAACTTTAATCTCTCTAGCTATAATTTGAACTTGATCACATGGATCACAATTAGGTATGCATGGAAGTACCAATATCGTATCTCTACATTCACTCTTCAATCCACACTGGTCTATAGCTGTCCAAACAATAATAGTCTGCCCTACCGGATAAATTCCACTAGCATCAGAGGTATTATTATAGCTATTGATGATTCCGACACTTCCACAATTGTCTGTAACTGTTGGAGAAATAATCTGAACGGTAGCCGCACACGAACCATTCGTTTGAGTTATTCCCTGTGCTTCGATTTTTCTTCCACAATTTGTAATCACAGGTGGCTTTGTATCTACCATTCTAATCTCCTGTAAGCAAGTTGTGCTATTTCCGCATTGATCTGTGACCGTATAAGTTCGTTGTACAGTAGTACTGCATCCGACGGTTGATCTTGAATCTACGTGAGTGATTGCGACTTTGCCGCCACATTGATTACTAAGAATTGTAGGTTGCACAAAATTAGGAGTACTGGTGCATTCTATTGGATTTAGATTGGTTCCTACACATAATATCTGTGGGGGAGTTTTATCAACAACAAATATTTTTTGAATGCAGGTATCTCTATTATTACATGCATCTACAACAATAAAACTTCTCTTTATTTCTGTAGTGCAAATATTATGAAGTATTGTATCATTTTTGATACTTAAACCGGGAGCCGATCTACAATAATCGTGATATTTTGGACCTCCTGTAACCGTTGTATCTGTAGATTGAAAACATTGTATTGTGATGTCAGCAGGGCAGGATATATAAGGCTTTTGCTTATCTTGTAGGAAAATTTTTTGCTGACAAAAAATTTCATTTCCGCAAAAATCTCGTGCCTTCCAATTTCTTATATACACACGCTGACATGAGGCCACGCTTTGTAAAATATCATTGTAAGTTACAACCGGATTAGGATCCAAGTTGTCTGTTGCTGTTGCAAATCCACTTATTATCGGGAGAGGAACACCATCACAAAAATTGACAGATACATCTTTAGGACACTTTATTACAGGAAGAATTTTATCTGCATTAAGAATTGTTATAGTCTGGCACTTTGCACAAGATTGGATACCATTGGTCACTGTGACACAGACATTATATGCTCCATTATTATTATATGTATGATTGGTTTGCTGAGCAGTTGATCCACAAGGAGGAGCATCTCCAAAATCCCAGCAGTAGTTTACACTGCCGGATAAATTATGTGAACAATTGGCCGACAGAACTCCACAGTTACTTTGAGAAAGGTGCAAATCAACATTGCATACTATTGGTGGCCTACATATTATGTTTTGACTCATTGGAACAATCAACGATGCAATATCAGATCTAGGGTTGTTAGTAGGTTCAGTGTTACTGCTTGCTAGAAAAGAGCTAAGAGTGAAATTGGATCGAGTCAAAGTGGTATTTACTGAATCTTTATTACATTCCAACATATTCAGTCCTTGAACACTAAACAATCCATCTTGCATCCCGAAACCACCTAAAGCATTAGTCCGAGTGTCAGTATAAACCAAATTTGTCCCGACATCTATAAACATTCGTCCGCCTACACTGGCAGGATTGCTTCCATCGTTAACAAATCGCGACCAATTTTTGGTAACTGCCCCGCCGGAGATATTAAATTGTAGAATAATAGATTTTGAAACACCAAGATGAGAGCCAGTCCCAATAGCGTAAAATTGTGTATTCGAAAAAGGTATGATGTTTGTTATAGTACTCAATCCGGATAATTGATACTGGAATTGAATATTATTAGAGTAATACAAAAGAATAGCACCATTTGCATTTCTCCCACCAAAAATAAATTCGAAAGTATTGCCAGCATCTGATTTAGGCCAAATAGAGCTAATAGAATAATTAGTTGGTAAATCTGCACCGCCTGCAATAATAGACCCATGGCGATTAAGTTTAGTAAAATGGCCTACACTTCCTCTAGTACCAGAAATCAAAAGATCTCCGGCGGTATTTGTAATAGCAATATCCTGATAAAATTCATCATCATCTTGTCCGTCAATCACAATTCGTCCCATTTCCGTACCAATGGCACTTAAAAAAGTTAAAACAGGTTTGTCTGCACCTGAATTTTCAACCTGCCCTAAAACATAAAACATTGCACCGGGAATAGAAGGATTAGGGTGACGCACAACTTTAATATGAGTCTCCTGATAACTATAATCAGTCACCAATAAAGATAAAAAATTACCATTTGGAGAGCATAAACCTGTCAATAGATCCCTTCCTCCAGGCGATCCTGAAGTATTATCTCTATCTCTTTGCCCAACCAACAATATATTTCCGGAAGACTCAATAAGATCTGCCCATGAAGATGTATCGTTTAGTACATTTGTCCAAATCAAATTGCCTGAAAGGTCAATTCTAGATAAAGTTGCATGAATACCATCAGAGCCTGTAACATAATAATCATTTCCAACTCTGATGGATTTGCTAAAAAAATTCTGTCCAGATGTTCCATAAATATTTGTAAAGCAACTACCGGGATTTAACAGTGATGATCTTGAACTAAATAAAGTAGAAAAATATTCTCTAGCAGGATTGTTTTTAAATACAGCTAATAAATCGGAATTTGAAGCAAATAAAACTAAGTTGTAACAAAAATAGCTAATAAAAAATAGCGTTTTCTTTTTCATAAATTTGTTTTTTTGGTTAATTTTATTTAAAAATACGGCTTTATTGAAGCAGGAATATTTCAGCTCTTCATTTAATTCCAAAGTTCATGCAAACTATTTAAAAACACTTATTTACTTTCCCAAACCTACTTTTTAACCTCCCTGAGTAGATTTAGAGCTTGATATTTAAAAATGTACTGATATCAATTAAAGTCTCACAATTGATGAAAATTTGTAATAAGCTTGATAATCTCCGATTTCTTGTATTGGCTAATTGGCACTTGATGTTCATTAGTCAATACCAATCTCCCTCCATCATGTTTTTCAAAGCGAATGACATGGTAAAGATTTACTAAACAAGATTTATGAGACCTAAAGAAAAAATATTCAGGAAGGTCTATTTCCAATTTGTTTAATGATTTTGAGCATAGTTTACTCTTTCCTGATATTAGATGGATTTTGGAATAAGACCTTTGTGCTTCAATCCAGAAAATGTCTATACAATTGTAAACATCAAAACCAAGTTGGTGTTGGATGAGCAGCTTTTGCTGTAATATGGATTTCTTGTTATTTAACATTCAAAGAGTTTAAACAATAGTAAATTTCTACAAATTTAGCTAAAAAAGCATTGGTTTCACCAAACTAAATTTTTTAAAGCCAAAAGGCTTGAATTCAGCTCGTAAAAAAGAAAAAAAACTCAAATTCAATGCTCAACTTTCACCTAAACCACTTTCAAAATCAATACCTTACAGTGTAGAATTTTTACTATACATGGGAATTTGATCCTTCCATTTCTTGAAAATTTAATGATTTATCATGCCTGTCTGAAACTGTTTGCATGAGTTAGTGCTTATAAATCACATTAGAGAAAAGCGTTATATGAATAACTAACAATAAAAATTTCTAATAATATAGTCTTTAGGAACGGTTATTCAGACAAACAACAACATCAGATCCTGTTGTTCTTAATCTCATCGACTATCAGCGGATCCAATAGTGTTGTTGTATCACCCAATTGATTCAATTCGCCTTCTGCTATTTTGCGCAGAATTCTTCGCATGATTTTTCCACTTCTTGTTTTTGGAAGTCCGGAGACAAATTGAATTTTATCCGGTTTAGCTATAGCTCCTATCACCTTACTTACTGTAAGAGAAATATCTTGTCTTGTAAGATGTTCGTTTTCTAATGTTCCTGAGTAAATTACAAAGGCATAAATTCCCTGCCCTTTGACATCATGCTGATAGGCTACAACTGCACTTTCTACAACTCCATTATGCATATTGATTGCATTTTCCAGTTCGGCTGTGCCTATGCGATGGCCACTTACATTGAGCACATCATCCACTCTACCTGTAATTCTGAAATTTCCCTGATCATCTTTCAATGCTCCATCTCCTGTAAAATAAAGTCCGGGATAAGTTGCAAAATAATTCTGCCTGCATCGTTCATGATCTCCATAAGTTGTCCTTAAAATCCCAGGCCATGGCCCATTGAGACACAAGTTGCCTTTGTAGTATCCATCAGAATCTTTTTCTGTAATTTCGTTTCCTTTTTCATCCACCAACAATGGTTGAACTCCCGGAAGTGGCAACGTTGCCCAACACGGTTTATGTGCTGTCACTCCGGCCAAATTGGAAATAAGACAAGCTCCGGTTTCTGTCTGCCACCAGGTATCAATAATAGGGCATTTTGATTTTCCAATATTTTCATAATACCATTTCCAACCTTCTTCATTGATTGGTTCTCCAACTGTTCCCAATAAACGAATGCTGGACAAATCTTTTCCTTGAAGCGGCTGCAAACCATAGGCCATCAAACTCCTAATGGCCGTTGGTGCAGTGTACAAAATATTGACTTTATATTTGTCTACAATATCCCAAAATCTTCCGGCATCCGGCCATGTTGGAATTCCCTCAAACATAAGCGATGTTGCTCCTGCGCTTAATGGACCATACAATATATAACTGTGTCCTGTAATCCATCCTATATCCGCCGTACAAAAATGAATTTCTCCCGGCTGATACTGAAAAACATTGACAAAGGTATATGTGGCCCATATCATGTAACCACCACATGTGTGCACCACACCCTTGGGCTTGCCCGTACTTCCTGATGTATATAAAATAAATAATTTGTCTTCGGCATCCATTTCTGCCGCTTCCACTTTTGGATTGCCAAGTGTCTCCACTTTTTTGATCTCATCCTCCCACCATACATCTCTCCCCTTGATCATAGAAACCGGTGTGCGTGTTCGTGTCAAGACTATAACTCTTTTCACTCCATGACATTGCACAAGAGCTTCATCAATAACTGGCTTAAGCGGAATTTCTTTTGTCCCTCTGTAGGCACCATCACAGGTGATAACATATTCAGCTTGAGCATCTGTCACTCTATCGGCTATACTTTGTGCGCTGAATCCACCAAAAATAACAGAATGAATTGCTCCTATTCTTGCACATGCTAATATGGCCACAGGAAGCTCAGGCACCATACCCATATAAATACATACTCGATCTCCTTTTGTCACTCCATTATTGAGCAACACCTGTGCAAACTGATTTACTTTAAAATACAGTTCCTTGTAGGTCAAAACCCGATGATGTTCTTCCGGATCATTTGGCTCCCAGATTAATGCAGGCTGATCTCCTTTGCCGGCTTTGATATGTCTGTCCAAACAGTTCTCGGTTATGTTCAGCTTTCCATTGATAAACCATTCCACTTTTGGTTCTGTAAAATTACAATCCAACACTTTATCCCATTTTTTCTTCCATTCAAAATGAGAAGCTACTTCTGCCCAATAGGACTCAGGATCTTGAATGCTTTTCTGATAATGTTGCTGATACTCTTCTAAACTTTTTATTTGGAATGGATAAGACATAATTCATACTTTTAGTAAAGGCGAAGTTAATCCTTAAAGAGGATCAAACGCAAATCAAAATTGGTAAATTAGTATAGTCGATGGGAAAGCAACTCTTTGATTTGTTTGAGCAAATCTCTGGTACTAAAGGGTTTGGTAATATACAAAGAAGCTCCCAGATCATAGCCTTTTTGAATGTCAGAGGGCTTGGTTCTGGCACTCATAAAAACGATCTTAATTTCTTTGGTCTGCGGATCTGATTTTAGTCTGTTGCATATCTCATAACCATCTACATCGGGCATCATAATATCCAGCAAAATCAGGTCAGGTTTGTTACTATTTATGCTCTCCAATGCCTCTGTTCCGTTTCGCGCTACCAAGACGTCAAATCGATTGACTCTCATTAAATAATCCAATGACATTAAAATATAGGGATCATCATCAACGATTAAAATTTTTTTTAATTCCACTTTATTTAAAATTAACTCAAGGGCAAACTAAAATAAAATTTCGAACCTTTTCCCGATTCGCTTTCCACTCCAATTTTTCCTCCATGAAGTTCAACTATGCGTTTGCTAATAGCTAAACCTAATCCCGAGCCTTCTGGTTTACGCAAAACTTGATTTTTTACTTGAAAAAATTTATCAAAAATGGCCTCTTGCAAATGCAGGGGTATGCCCGGTCCACTATCTTTTACAGAAATTTGATACTCATTGAAATTGGTTTCCAGAATGACCTCAATGTCCGTTCCGTCATCCGAGTATTTTATTGCATTAGACAACAAATTATTAAGTACTTGCATAATCATATCTTCATCACATCGCACAAGATGCATAGCATTTGGGATTTGAATTCTAAGATGAATCCTCTTTTCCTCTGCTAATGGAGCAATGGAGTTGACGGCAGAGTCCAGCATACTGTTTAAATTGACAGACTGATACTCCAACTTTTGCTTTCCACTTTCAAACCTTTCCAAACTCAATACCTGACTAATTAATCTTGATAATCTTTCTATTTCTTTAATAATAGAATATTGAAAATGATTCCTTGTCTCAACTTCCATTTCAGGATTATCATGTAATATTTCAGACATTGCTCTGATAGACGTAATGGGAGTTCGCAACTCGTGTGTCACTGTGTACAGAAATTCATCTTTGGCCTTATCCATCTGAACTAACTGATTATTGATGGCTTTCAACTGCAATCCGGCCTTTTCCAGCTCAAGTGATTTTTTCTTCAATTCTTTGTTTAGCTCTATCATTTGTTGAGATTCTCTCAAGATGCTTATGAGCTCTTCGGTTTTCATCTCCTCTTCTTTTGTGACTGAAGCGACCAATATTCTTGCTGAGGCAGAACCAATTATCCCGGACAACACTCTTTCACAAAATTCGACTAACTTTGGATCGGCATAAACCAGATCAGGATCAATTTTATTCTTATGGGCAAAATTCTGCACCATTTTCTCAGTTCTTTCATTCCCCAAAAAGTTGGCTAAAATCATTCGTAGATCTTCTCTCAATGCAGTTCTTCTCCAAATTGGTTTTTGCAATCCTCCATCTTTATGCTGAAAAATATCCACAAACAATTCAGATTGATAAATTTCAAAAGTACTTTGTCGAGAATAGATAGAAACAACAACAAACAAACTTGAATTGACAAACAAACTCCAAAAAGCTGAATGAACAATATGGTCTTCAATTTCCATCCCAAATAAAAAAAATGGCTTCAAGTAGGACTGAAAAAACAATCCTTCAGTCAAAATTGAATCAGGCAAAATTCCGGCACTTACAAGACTCGGAACAACCAAAGTATAAAACCAAAGTGCAAACCCTGCCACTAATCCTGCAATCGCTCCATTCTTCGAAGCTCCTTTCCAATACAAACCTCCGAAAATAGAAGGAGCAAATTGCGCAACTGCTACAAAGGAAACAAGCCCAATAGAAACCAACTGCAAATGTTGAGCAACCAATAGATCATAACCATAAGCTAAAATAATGATTACTACAATGGCAATTCTTCTGATCAATATAATATCGCTGCCCGAAAACCCATCTGAATTTCGTTGAAACTCATTTTTCTTTACCCACAATGGCAATACTAAATTATTACTCACCATAGTGCTCAATGCTATGGTCTCAATGAGTATCATGCTTGTTGCTGCTGAAAATCCGCCAATATAGACCAACAAACTCAATAGAGGCTGACCCAACAGCAATGGAATTTTCAAAACAAGGGTGTCACTATCTACCGCCATTCCATCAAACAAAACTTTTCCTCCTAGAGCTATAGGCAAAACGAAGAGATTGATCAGCAACAAATAAAGTGGAAATACCCATGTGGCTTTAGTTATATGCTGCTCAGAAATATTCTCGACCACGCTTACTTGAAATTGACGAGGTAAAAAGAATATTGCAAAAAAAGAAACCAACATCATACCAAACCATGCAAAATATCCTGATGACAGTTCAATATCCAAGAGTTCACTTACATTCACTTTTTGCGATGCACGTTGAAACAAATCACCAAATCCTTCAAATGTTCCGTACACCACAAATATCCCTACTGCCATAAAAGCCAATAACTTTACCAATGATTCGAAAGCTACCGCTGTGACCATTCCTTCGTGTTTCTCCGTTGTATCAACAGAGCGAGTCCCGAATAAGAAAATAAATAAAATGAGGATAATGGATATGTAAAAGGAATTATCATTCCAAAATGAATCCAGGGTTGTAGCTTGTTCCGGCTGATTGGTAATAATTTTGATGCTTATAGAAATCGCTTTGAGCTGCAGCGATATATAAGGAATAATCCCTATAACACAAAGTAAAGTAACAAATCCGGAGAGTGTGATATTTTTTCCATAACGCGATGAAATAAAATCTGCAATACTTGTTATCCTTTGAACTTTTGAGATTCTGATAATTTTACGGAGTACCGGCCAAAATAAAAAGGATGCAATTGTTGGACCAAGATATATCGTAAGAAAATCCAATCCTTTACTGCTTGCACGTCCCACACTTCCATAATAAGTCCATGCAGTACAATACACTGCAAGAGATAAAGCATACACATAACCGTTATCAATCAAACTCTTCTTAGAAAACCATCTCTTCTCTGATGCATGCGCAACAGCAAACAGCAAAGCCAAATAAGCTAAAGAGGTTAGAATGACCACCCAGTTACTCATTCTTGGATGAATCTTGGCGATGGATTAAAAAATACTGTGCTATTATTGCAACAATCCAAATAACAAATAGATACAGATAAGAAATTGGCCATCCTAAAAAAAACGTTGCTTTATCTGCAATAGAAAGAAAAGGATAAGATAAAAGCGCAAGAATAAACAAGCTAAAAAAATAATGTTTTACGGTTCGACCTGGATTTGACATGCAACAAAAATAAAGCATAGGTTCGAATTTTCAAACCTATGCTTCAAAATACCTAATTCAAAATTTTATTGCTACACCTCTTTAGAGTTTTCAGGAAGGTGATCGTACTCTCCCTTTAGACAATAATACCCAAAAATGAAAAACCCTACACAGACCGGAATAAAAATCGTCAGGATGATGATCCATTGCAACATAGTATTTGACTTTGCTGCTGCAGTGGCATGTCCAATTTTTTCTACTGCCTGCCATAACATAAATATAACTAATGATGGAGCCATGATCATCCACAATACTCCCAAATATCGTTTTAAACTATTCATATTCTATATTAATTTAGTAATTAAACAATTAATCCATAACATCCTGATCGATTTCATTTTTAAGATACACTGCACCGATAATAAAACATACCAACGCCACCCCTATAGGATACCATAAGCCGGCAAGTGGATCTCCAGCAGGTTTATCCGCGGTTTTAGTAAATTCCACAATCAGTGTTCCTAAAAAAGGAACCAATCCGCCAAACACTCCGTTTCCAATATGATATGGAAGCGACATCGATGTGTATCGAATTTTTGTCGGGAACAGTTCAACCAAAAATGCTGCAATAGGACCATAAACCATTGTCACAAAAACAATCTGCAAGAACACAAAGAACACCATATACCAAAATGTGCTCTTATCCAATGATTTTTCTACAACGACATTTGGTTTCGCAGAAGAACGCTCCACATTCACAAAACTTGAACCCTCTGTTAAATTTGAAGAAGCAGTTGCCTTTACTGCTACTTGGATTGTATCAAATAGAGAAGGATTATCTTTATTGGCCTTACTGTATGAGATAGATTTTGTGTTTCCTGTGTAAGCTTCGGTAAGATACAGCGTATCTGTTTTGGTAAAACTGTATTTAGCTCCATCTTGATAAGCAGAATCTATTTTGGTGACTAAAAATATTTTTTTACCGTCCTTGTTGTCCACAGTAGCTGCAGGACCGTTTACAACTGTTGCAGAAACATCTACAATAGTTCTCTTTGCTGCCGGGTTTGTTTTATCTAAAAAACTCTTATAGATGGGACGATAGGATATTATTCCAAACAACATTCCTAAGAGCATAATCCATTTTCTTCCAATCTTATCACTCAACCAACCAAATAAAATAAAACCCGGAGTTGCAAATAAAATGGCGTATAAGATAATATTTCTAGACTCAATAAAATTGACCTTACAGGTATTTTCAATAAAAGATTGTGCATAAAATTGACCTGTGTACCAAACTACTCCTTGTCCCATCACGGCACCAAACAATGCAAGCAATACCATCTTAAAATTACCGCGATGACCAAAACTCTCTTTCAATGGATTCACAGAAATTTTTCCTTCAGATTTTACTTTTGCAAACATTGGAGACTCCTGCATCCTCAATCGAATAATGATCGAAATAATAACAAGGACCAGCGAAATCCAAAATGGATATCTCCAACCTCCCCATTCTGTGCTGAATTTTTCAACTCCCTGAGATTGACGAATCAAAATGATAATCCCTAATGCTAAGAACAATCCCAATGTTGCTGTGGTCTGAATCCAACTGGTGTAATAACCTCTTTTGTTTGCAGGAGCATGCTCAGCCACATAAGTAGCGGCACCTCCATACTCTCCCCCCAGAGCAAGTCCTTGTAATAATCTTAAGATCAAAACTAAAATCGGCGCTGCCCAACCTATACTTGAAAAACCCGGGACTAATCCTATGGCAAATGTTGATCCTCCCATTAATATTAAGGTCATTAGAAATGTATATTTCCTCCCAATGAGATCTCCTAATCGGCCAAAAAATAATGCGCCAAATGGTCTGACAATAAAACCGGCAGCAAATATGGCCAATGTACTCAGCAAAGCAGAAGTTCCGGCATCGGATGGAAAAAACTGCTTTGAAATTATAGTGGCTAACATCCCAAAGATGTAAAAATCATACCACTCAATTAATGTACCTACTGATGAGGCACCAATGACAAATCCTATTTTTTGATTTTCGTTACCGTTACTCATTTTCGTAATTTTTGATTAAATAAAAATATGGGTTTGAAGTGTAAATTGACCTTTACTTCCATTGCGCTCGATGACGTTATTCACCGTTTTATACACAGGTCTGGTACTGTACTGAATTGTAACTTTCGCATTGTGATTTGAAATTAAATAATTCAATCCAAAATCGAATTGGCTTGATGATTTTCCTATACGCTCAAAATTTTTGTAGGTATAGCATACATAGGGCATCAATCCTGTTCCATTATTCCATCGTGGTAGTAAATATCCTAACTGTGTGTACCAAATAGTTCCTGTCCCCAGAGTAGGTTGTAGATTTCCACCACCGGCCCAACTTGTTTCTGCATTAACAGCAATAGATTGGGCATTTGGATGAGTATTCAAAATTCCGATATTTCTCAAATAATTTGGCCCAAAATCATTCATATAAAAAACCGAATAAATACTCAAAGCCGTACCTTTAGCCTTATTCAACGGAGCGTCATAATAGACATCGACTCCAAGATTGAGTTGGTCATGGTCTTGAATACTGTCTATCTGATTTAATATTTTTGTTGCTGTTGCCCCTTTATGACTATACCATCCTGCACCAATATTGAAAACTTTTTTTGCTCCTAGATGCGATCCAACAAAAAACGGCAAAACATTACTTTCTTTATCTTTAAATTGCCAAGCCAAATAACCTCCATTTGCAAAATTTTCATTCAACACATTCACTGCCTGTGTAGTGCTTGATATAGCATTTCTTGCTGTTCCAAAAGCAAATGGCTTGTTGATAAATACCCTGTAATCCAATTTGCCGATCTGACCCTTTGCATAGACTCCATACTGTCTCGCAAATTGATCTGTGGCTTCTATGTTATGCCAATTAAAGATTGGAGCATCCATTGTCATAAAATTTAATGTACTTTGACTGGATAGCCTCGAAACTCCATTCCAATAATGCAGCCCGGCACCTAAATGCAATTTACCAGGCTTGACAGCATATTCTGTCCAAGCATCATGTATGAAAATTTGTGGTTTCTTGCCACCCTGCCCACTTGCACTGGATCCACTTCCCAAAACTCCTGCAGCACCTCCATTAATAAAGGTTTGATTGTTTATACCAAAATGAGATACAATTAGAAATCGTGGCGAAACTTGAGCTTGGATAAGAATACGAGATCGCCTCAATGCAATGTCTGTTGTAGAACTGACAGTTTGGTTGTTGACATCCAAAGTACCGGGATTGTTACTCGTATGGCTGATCCAGAAGTGATGCCATGTAATAAGTCGTAGAAATTTCTTGCCTGCGCTATCGAGTTTTATTATAACAGGTTTATAGCTATGATCAACCCCGGAGGTCGTTGCTGCTGTCTGCGCAGCTATCCGAAATGGGTTAAACCACAAGATAGCAAAACAGAACAATGTAAATAGTTGTGCTTTTCTGTTCATACTTTTTTGTTTGAATTTTAACGATACCACAAAATTGTATTACACAAATAAGCACAAACGCAAAATAGCTATAATACTGGTCAAAGTATAGTTATTTCTTAAAACGTTCCCACTTAATCAAAATAAACTTATCTCCAATTTCAGTAATCAAAAATCCTGTATTCTTTAGCTGATCTTCTCGGCTCAAATATTCGATCAACTCTTTATGATTCAATACTTTATAACTAGGCCTATACTCATAGTTCTCTGGTGCAGACACCTTGTATTTTTTAACCCAATTCAAGACACTAACATGACTCACCCCCAGAATTCTTTCAATTTCACGCGTCGAAATCCCCTCTATATACAACTGCAATGCTTTGATGACATAATAGGGATTAATCGCTTTTCCGTCTTTGAGTACCGTAAAACTGTATTCGCATTGTTTACATTTATAGCGCTGTCTTCCTTTGACAATACCGCTTTTGATGAGATCTGTGCCCTGACATTTGATACAAAACAGCTGGTTCATATTGTAAAAATAATAACTCAAGTATACTAATTAAGCAAAGCTATACCATTTTAGCACAATAAAATTAAATTTCGATAATAATCCTTCAGTGCTGGAATTGAACCATGAAAGCTTCTTCTAAGGCCTGAGCAGATCGCTTTGATCATTACTTTTAGCTTGTTTTTTTGTTTCTTATTGTTGACCAAAGGTTCCACATCAGCATTAGTAAAAACTCTACTGCCTGCAAATTCAGTTGCAATTTGTATTGGCAATTTCAGTCCTCTACACTTCAGCTCTATTAGCTCAAAGCAAATCTAAATCCCATGTTTTCAGACATTTAGATTTGGAGAATATTTTAATCTCCCTTATTTTCACTACCTTTGTCTCTCATATTCAACTAAGCTTATGGCAAAATTAATCACTCCTCGAAGCGAAGATTATTCACAATGGTACAACGATCTTGTCTATAGAGCAGGTCTTGCAGATCAGTCCGCTGTGCGCGGTTGCATGGTGATCAAACCTCATGGCTTCGCCCTTTGGGAAAACATGAGAGATATACTGGATAAAATGTTCAAAGATACCGGCCATGTCAATGCTTATTTCCCTCTATTTGTACCTAAGAGTTTGTTTGAAGCTGAAGAAAAAAACGCTGAGGGTTTTGCTAAAGAATGTGCCGTCGTAACTCACTATAGACTCAAAACGGACCCAACAAGACCGGGTAAACTCATAGCAGATCCTGAGGCCAAATTAGAAGAAGAACTGGTCGTAAGGCCTACCTCAGAAGCCATTATATGGAACACTTATAGAGATTGGATTCATTCTTATCGAGATCTTCCTATTCTCATTAATCAATGGGCCAACGTTGTACGATGGGAAATGCGAACCAGACCTTTCCTTAGAACGGCAGAATTCCTTTGGCAAGAAGGACATACAGCTCATGCTACCAAAGCGGAGGCCATGGAGGAAGCTCTCAAAATGCATGAAGTTTATACTCGATTTGCAGAAGATTATATGGCCATGCCCGTCATCAAAGGAGCAAAATCCGAAAATGAACGTTTTGCCGGTGCCGATGACACTTTCACTATTGAAGCCATGATGCAAGACGGAAAAGCTTTGCAAGCAGGAACTTCTCATTATCTTGGACAGAACTTTGCCATTGCGTTTGGAGTAAAATACCTCACAGATCAAAACAAAGAAGAATATGTTTATGCCACTTCTTGGGGAGTTTCAACTCGTCTCATCGGCGCCCTGGTCATGACACATTCTGACGACGATGGGCTTGTTTTGCCTCCAAAACTTGCCCCATTGCAAGTGATTATAGTCCCAATTCCAAAGCCAACTCCCGAAATTAAGGCTGTAGCAGACAAATTGATTATCGAGCTAAAGTCAAAAGGCATCCGCGTCCAATACGATCAGGATGAAAAAAACAGGCCTGGATTTAAGTTTGCAGAATATGAACTCAAAGGTGTTCCTGTGAGAATTGGCATTGGGGCGAGAGATCTTGAGCAACGTGTTGCAGAAGTTGCCCGTAGAGATACCAAAGAAAAACAAAGCTTACCCATAGAAGGGCTTGCAGATGCTGTTGAGCAGTTATTGCAAGACATCCAATCCAACCTCTTCAATAGAGCATTACAGCTCCGAAGTCAAAACACACACTCCGTGGACAATTGGGAAGAATTTGTCGATATTATGGAAAATCGCCCGGGCTTTGTGTATGCTCATTGGGATGGCTCCATAGAAACCGAACTGGCTATCAAGGAAAGAACCAAAGCGACCATTCGCTGCATTCCTCTAGATAGCAAAGAGGAGCCAGGGCTTTGCATTTTTTCCGGAAAACCATCCAACAAAAGAGTCCTTTTCGCAAAAGCCTATTAATACCAAATTGGATTAAAAGAGGATAAAATAGAATGGACATACCTTGTGCCGGACTTGGAACAAAAGGGACTAATTTGCACGGATTACTGTGATGGTTTGTACCAGCTATTAAAGATTACAAAAGAAATTACAATTGAGTATAAAACCAAATAGGAAATTAGAATTTCGGTTACACTTTTAGCCTTAGTCCTGCTATCCACTACGGCGCTCTGCGCCTCCATTGCTATCAGGTTTAGGTTTGCCTCATTCTACCCTTGCTCTTTGTAAAGCCAACTCAATATCAAAATATTCTTTAAAGTAAAATGAAAAATAGGTAAGAAAGAATAGCCTATAGGCTTCTTTCAAAGAGGTAAAAGTGCAACTCAGTTTTTTGAAAAAAACTTCTTTTATTTGACTGCGGCTTTCTTGTGATCTTCCAAAAATTTAGCCAGTCCAATATCTGTTAAAGGATGCTTGAGCAATCCCAAAATTGCATCCAAAGGACAGGTAACTACGTCGGCACCGGCTCTAGCGGCTTCTACAATATGCAATGAAGATCTTACAGAGGCTGCCAAAATCTCTGTATCATAACCCTGCATAGAATAGATTTCAAATATATCTTTGATCAGCTGCATTCCATCCCAATTCGAATCATCTATTCTTCCGATAAAGGGAGATAAATAACTGGCTCCGGCCTTTGCCGCCAATATAGCCTGCCCTGCACTAAAAACTAGAGTGCAATTGGTTTTAATCCCTAGATTACTGAACTCGCAGATGGCCTTAATCCCGTCTTTGATCATGGGAACCTTTACAACAATGTTGTCTGCTATTTCTACCAATTCTTTTCCTTCTCTCAAAATGCCCTCAAGATCTGTTGCAATAACCTCAGCGCTCACATCACCATCTACAAGATCGCATATTTTCTTATAATGTCTAAAAATATTCTCTTTACCGCTAATTCCTTCTTTAGCCATCAGACTTGGGTTAGTAGTCACCCCATCAAGTATCCCTAGATCATTGGCTTCTTTTATATGATCCAAATTGGCAGTGTCGATAAAAAATTTCATTTCGGGAAGGATTTGCTTATGAAAAAAAAATGGTAAGCATCCATCCATCGCTCAACCACCTACCCTTGCTGTATTTCTACCCTGGGGGATTCAGCAGGAGCTGATCATGAACACTTACCGCCGCAAAGATAGTTCTTTTGTTGCGTTCTTTACCAAAAAAATAGAGGATTTAGCCTTTTTTATTTCTCAGAAAAACAGGCTAAAGCGAAGATGAATATTTCATTTCGGCAGGCTTCTCCTTAGGAAAAATTTCCTCAAATCCTACCCAATATTCTTTGACTCTTGGAAGATTAAAAAAACTCAATTCTTCTTTGGTGACAGGATGAGTAAATTGAAGATAAAAGGCATAAAGGGCCAAATAATATCCCAATTTGGACATGGGATGTCCGTATTTCACATCTCCCAACAATGGGCATCCTATATGCGCCATCTGTGATCTTATCTGATGAGATCTTCCGGTTATAAGTTTAATTTGAAAAAGATATCTGCCTTCATGCTCTCCCAGCAGCTTATAAATGAGCTTAGACTCTTTGGAACCCTCTACTTCTTCTTCATAGACAGAAGTCCTGTTTACTTTATCATTCTTCAACAACCAATGGTGCAGTAAATCTTCTTCCTGAGGAGGCGCTTGATTGCTCACAGCCAGATAATATTTATTAACCTCTCTGGCTTTCATCTGGGATTGCAATCTCTCAAAAGCTTTACTTGTCTTTGCCATGACCATCACTCCACCTACAGGTCTGTCCAAACGCTGAACTAAACCAACATAAGCATCCCCTGGTTTTTTGTAGGCTATACGCAAGTAATCCTTAACAATATGCACCATATTGGGGTTATCTGTTGCATCCGGTTGCGATAGTACCCCAGGGAACTTTTCTACAACAAGGATATGATTATCTTCGTAAAGGATTTTTAATTTGAACTTCATGATCCAACACAAACAACTTAGTCTTGCAATCTCCCCCTGTCCAAATGACACCTATATTTTTGGATCATGGATCTTGGGCTTAGTTAGCAATGAACGGATAAAACTCTCAAAAGTTGAATACTTTGACATCGAAGAACTCAACAATATGGCATCCATTGGGGAAATCGACCTGATAAAGGTATCGGCAGCCCATGCGGGCAGTTTGTTGGATCGGTATGATATATTAGATTCGGGTGCTGCTCTTGGCTTGGATTGCGGGCCATTGCTTATTAGCAAAAAAAAACTTGAACCCAAAGATATAAAGCATGCACACGTCTTATTGCCCGGAGAAAAAACAACCGCCCATTTCTTATTCAATGCTGTTGTAGGCCAAGCTAAAAAGAAAAGTTTTGTCCATTTTTCTTTGATTGAAGACCTACTGCTCAACGACGAAGCGGATGCCGGAGTAATCATTCACGAAAATCGCTTTACTTATCAAACAAGAGGCCTCCATTTGGTTAAGGACTTAGGTCAAGAATGGGTTCACATATCCGGTCAGGCTATTCCCTTAGGCCTCATAATGATCAAAAAATCGTTTACCATCGAGGATAAAAAACAGGTAAATTTTCTCATCCAACAAAGTATTCAACAAGCTCAAACGAAGCCGGAAGCTTTGAGACAGTTCATCCATTGCCATGCCCAGGAAATGAGCCAAACGGTTCAAGAACAACACATCTCACTCTATGTCAACCCTTATTCTATTAGCATGTCAGAGATGGGAAGAAAGGCAGTAATGGCCATCATTAAGGAAATTTATGGTCCAAATTCAATTTCTTTGACTGATTTTATTTATTAATATTCAATATATTATATATTAATATATTTTATTGTATTTAATTTATTAAAAAATAATACAATACATATTACAAATATAAATAATATTTAATATACTTGTACTGTGTAAGTTTTGGTTATTAAATGTAAAATTCGTTTTTGCCTGTGAAAAGTCACGGGCATTTTTTTTTTAAATAGACCTCAACTCAAATACCCGGAAGCCAAATGAATAATGGATAGAAATAAAGTTATCTTTCAGTTTTACTGATATAGAGTAAGAAGCTTCTCATCTGCCTCCGCATCTGTTCCAGATTTTGAATCTCTGATGCCAAATACACACAACAAATTTTACTCTTAGGAAAACTCAGCATTTTGTATGCTCCAAATTCCAGCCTAAAAGATTCCCGCATCAGCCTTTTGACCCTATTTCGCTGGACAGCATGTTTAAATTTCTTTTTGGATACTGAAAACAAAATCTGCATGGTCTCCATCTCATCAGAAACAGAAATCCATTTAAATAAAAAGGGGTGAAATACTTTTGACCGACCCTGGGTAAAGATCTGGTCTATTACTTTTTGCGAACTTAATTGATATGCTTTCCCAAACCGAAAATCAACTTTTTCGGCAGTCATTAAGATTGAGTTTTAGTTTATTTCAATCTTGTCTCATCAGACACAGTGAGCTTGTGACGTCCGCGAGCGCGTCTTGCTGCAAGCACACGACGACCATTTTTGCTCTTCATACGTGAACGAAATCCATGCTTATTCGCTCTTTTTCTTCTTGAAGGCTGAAATGTACGTTTCATTACTTAAAAATTTTTTACTGACTGTTTAATATTTTTTGATCAGATATTCTGAATTTTTCAGAAACTAATCTTTTTTATTCTTTTTTCAATTTTATCAATTCAATTCAGGAGCGCAAAGATACTGTTTTTATATATATTGTATTGAATTTTAGACACTATTTTACAAAATATTGTTTAGTTCCCGCTTTTAGCTGTTCATAGATATCAAAAATTCTTCGTTGGTAGACGTTCCTATCATGTGTTTTTTGATAAATTCGACTGCTTCCTCCGGCTTCATATCTGCAAGATGATTTCTGAGTACGAACATCTTTTGAATAATACCGTCGTCCAAAAGAAGATCTTCTCTTCTTGTACTGGACTTGGTAAGATCAATAGATGGGTACAATCTCTTGTTGGCCAATGTTCTATCCAACTGCAACTCCATATTTCCTGTTCCTTTGAATTCTTCGAAGATAACCCCGTCCATTTTGGAGCCTGTATCGATCAATGCCGTTGCCAAGATTGTAAGTGAACCGCCATTTTCGATTTTTCGCGCTGCACCAAAAAATTTCTTTGGCTTTTGTAATGCATTAGCCTCCACACCTCCGGACAATACCTTACCGGAAGACGGAGCAACAGTATTATAAGCTCTTGCCAACCTTGTGATAGAATCCAATAAAATGACCACATCATGTCCACATTCTACGAGTCGCTTTGCCTTCTCCAGGACAATATTGGCTACCCTAACATGGTTGTCTGCAGGTTCATCAAAAGTGGAGGAGATTACCTCAGCATTAACAGACCTTTTCATATCTGTGACCTCTTCCGGACGTTCGTCCACAAGCAAGATGATCAGATAACATTCTGGATGATTGGCCGAGATTGCATTGGCAATATCTTTGAGCAAGAAGGTCTTTCCTGTTTTAGGTTGGGCAACGATCAATCCTCTTTGTCCTTTGCCTATTGGTGTAAACAAGTCGATCATCCGGTTTCCGTAATCTTTACCTGTCCTATTGATTAAATTGAATTTTTCATTGGGAAATAATGGAGTCAAAAAGTCGAACGGGATTCGATCTCGTATAACGCTTGGCTCCAAACCATTGATTCTCGAAACTCTCAATAATGCAAAGTATTTTTCACCTTCTTTTGGGGGTCTTACCGCTCCTTGAACTGTATCTCCGGTCTTAAGTCCGAACAATTTGATTTGAGATGGGGATACATATACATCATCCGGCGAGCTTAAATAATTATAATCTCCAGATCTTAAAAAACCATATCCATCAGGCATCATTTCCAACACACCCAATCCTTCAACAACACCTTCAAGATCTACATTGAATAAAGGCTCAACAGGCTTCATTTCTTCCATTTCGGAAGAATCTTCGTTATTTTTTTCTGCGGCAGGCCCTGTAAGATCATTCACAGGTTCAATATTGGTATATCGTTGTTTGTGAAAATTTCTTTTATCATAAGCTTGATTTTGCTTATCCCTGAAATTTCTTTTTTGATAATTATTCTCTTTATGGTAATTTCGATTTTGGCCCTGTCCTTCATTGTTAGCTTGTTCTTGTGCTGTCTCTTCAGTATTTGACTCAGATGTCTCCTTTTTTTCTTCCTCCATCTCTGCTACCGGCTCTTGTTCAGGTTCAGGCTTAGTTTTGCCCTTTGTATGCTTTACCAGTTTGATTTTCTTATCTTTAACTTCCGTTTTGCTTACTTCAGTCTCTTCCGGCGAATCTTCTTTTTCGGATGGAACTGTTTCGGCAGTTTGATTTTTGGTCACATGACTTCCTCCCACTTTCTGAGGAGATTTCAATACCCGTTTTCTTCTGTTGCGCAAGTTGTTTTCGTCTTCCAAAATATCGTATTGAGCCGATTCATCGGATACTTCAGAATTCGATTTAGATCCTGCACTGCCTTTTAAAGCTTGCTGATCTAATATTTTATAAACTAAATCTTGTTTGGATAACTTTTTGAAATTGTCAACTCCCAATCTCTCAGCTACATCTCTTAATTCAGGCACAAGCATCTCATTGAGCTGCAAAATATCGTACATATAAAAATTTTAAATAATGTGTTTAATATTGATTTTTAGAAAAACTAAAAAAAGGATCTAAAAAATAATTTGGAAAAACTAAAATGAAAAAAATAAAAACGTTGGAATCGGAATAGCAGGGTCAAAAGTATTGGATTTGATCTCATTCCGCTATGCAAAGATACTGTTTTTTCTAATATGTCAAGTTTTTTTTAAAAAAAATGAGTATAATGCTGTAAAATTGCCGAAAATAATCAAATGGTAGAGCTAAAAATTTTTAGAACCGAAAAAGAAAGGGTTCTCAAGGGATATCAAAAAAGAAACTTAAAACAAGAACAAATCGATTTGGTAGATCAAATCTTACATTTGGATACCGAAAGAAAAAAAACGCAGGCAGAGCTTGACCAAATTTTAAGTCAATCCAATCATTTAGCCAAAGAAATCGGAGAATTGTTCAAGTCCGGTAACGCTCAAGAAGCTAATGCAAAAAAAACAGCAGTTGCTGATCTAAAAGAAAAATCAAAACAGCTCGAGTTGCTATTAGAGCAAACCATGGCTCAAATCAATGAATTACAACTCCAATTGCCCAATGTGCCCAATACCGTTGTGCCACATGGCAAAACAGCAGAAGACAATGAAGTTTACTTTAGCAGTTCAAGACCTTTACCAGTTTTAGCTGAGAATGCACTGCCTCATTGGGAACTGGCCAAAAAATACAAACTATTCGACATGGAACTTGGTGTCAAAATAACAGGTTCCGGATTCATTCTTTATCGAAACAAAGGAGCCAGATTACAACGGGCTCTGATCAATTTCTTTTTGGACGAAGCTGTAAAGGCAGGCTATGAAGAAATTATTCCGCCTCTGCTTGTCAATGAAGACTCTGCCCGCGGAACAGGCCAATTGCCCGACAAAGAAGGCCAGATGTATTATGCAGAGAAAGATGACCTGTATCTTATTCCAACAGCAGAAGTTCCGGTGACCAATATTTATCGCGACGTCATATTAAAAGAGGATCAGTTAGGCGCCAAATTATGCGGTTATACTCCTTGTTTCAGACGTGAAGCAGGATCTTATGGCGCTCATGTGAAAGGTCTTAACAGAGTTCATCAGTTCGACAAAATTGAAATCGTTCGGATCGAACATCCGGACAAATCTTATGCGGCTCTTGATGAGATGTTGGAACATGTAAAGTCTCTTCTTGAAAAATTGGAGCTGCCTTACAGGATATTGAGATTATGCGGAGGAGATATGGGCTTTGCTTCAGCACTTACCTATGATTTTGAGGTATGGAGTGCAGCTCAGGAAAGATGGCTGGAGGTAAGTTCGGTTTCCAATTTTGAAACTTTTCAATCTCATAGAATGAAGCTTAGATTCAAAAATGAAAAAGGTGAATCCATACATCCTCATACTTTGAATGGCTCTGCATTGGCTTTAGCTCGTATTGTTGCCTCTATATTAGAAAATCATCAGACAGAAGATGGCATCAGAATTCCACAAGCCTTGATTCCTTACACATGTTTTGAGAAAATTAACTAAAAAAATAAACTTTTCGAAGCAAATAAGAATTATATAAGCGAAAAAACAGATCTTAAAAACCTGACCAGTATAAATGGACTTCTTTTTTAAGATGTATTTATTGACATAAAAAACAAACTTAATATACAATGTACAATCCGGATTATATGATCTATTATGGCATTACCATGGTGATGTCATTGATTGGTATGTTTATCAGCAACAGATTGCAATCTAAATTCAAACAATACTCACAGGTTGGGCTGCGAAACGGTATGAGTGGAAAAGAAATTGCTGAGCAAATGCTTCGACATTACAACATTCATGATGTTAGAGTATTGCCGGCGGATGGATTCCTGTCCGACCACTACAACCCTACAGACAAAACGGTCAACTTAAGTCCTGACGTATATCAAGGACGCAGTGTTGCGGCAGCCGCCGTAGCAGCTCATGAATGTGGTCACGCTGTTCAACATGACACCGCATATTCTATGCTTACCCTGCGCTCCAAAATTGTTCCTATAGTCAAAGTAGCGTCTATGGCACAGCAATTTTTATTGATGTTTGCCTTTATGATGGCCAATACATTTCCAAGCTTGATGTTGATCACGATTATAGCTTTTATCATTACCACAGCATTTAGTATCATCACTTTGCCGGTGGAGTTCGATGCCAGCAATAGAGCTTTAGCTTGGTTGGATCAATCGGGATCCGCAAGAGGTGAAGAATATGAGGGAGCAAAAGATGCTTTGAAGTGGGCAGCAATGACCTACGTATCTGCAGCGCTTTCTTCATTGGTCATGTTGATCTTTTTGATCTTGCGTTACATGGGATCATCGCGTGATTAGGGTTTTAAAATCAAGGGAAAAACTCAGTTTTAGCTTACAATAAAAAACAATAGTATGTCTCAAGAAGTAGAGCAAAGTTTTAAAAAAGCAAAAGAAGAATTTGACAAGGCTTTAGATCATCTTCATAAAGAATTGTCTAAGGTAAGAACCGGAAAAGCATCAACCAACATCATAGAAGGTGTGATGGTAAATTATTATGGCTCTCCAGTCCCTATCAATCAGGTTGCCAATTTGAGCTTGGGGGATTCTCGGACCATCATCATTTCCCCTTGGGAAAAAAAGCTAATCCAAGAAATCGAAAAAGCAATCTTCGAATCCAACCTTGGCCTCACTCCACAAAACGACGGTGAAGTGATCCGACTCACCATTCCTCCTCTCACCGAAGACAGAAGAAAAGAATATGTCAAAACCGCCAAACATTACGGCGAGGAAGCAAAAGTCAGTATCCGTTCTTCAAGGCATAAAGTTTTGGATACAATAAAAAAAGAACAAAAAAACGGTTTGGCCGAAGACATGGCTAAAAGAAAAGAAACCGAAATCCAAAATTTAGTCAATGATACTATTGCTAAAGTGGATAAGGTTTTGGAAGCAAAAGAAAAAGAAATCATGACGGTGTAATTGAAGTGTTATATTCCGATTACCCAAAAATTCAATTAAGTTATGGCGATTTATATTACCGATGATTGTATTAACTGCGGAGCTTGTGAGCCGGAATGTCCAAATAATGCAATTTATGAAGGAGGAATTGAGTGGACAATAGCAGAAGGGAATACTCTTACCGGACAATACACATTGGAAGACGGAACAGTTGTTGATGTCAAAACCAAACAACATCCCATAAGCTCAGACTATTACTTTATCGTTCCGGACAAATGTACAGAATGTGTTGGATTTCATGACGAACCTCAATGCGCTGCAGTGTGCCCTGTAGACTGTTGCTTACCCGATCCGGACAGAAGAGAATCCAACGAGACCCTCTTAGAAAGAAAAGAAAGATTGCATCTTTGAATAAAAAGATGAGACTAACAATGGGCTTCAATTTTTCCAGCTCAAAGGAATAACAAAACTCAATAAGGCCGCTGCAAAACAATTGATAGCTATTAATATCATCAGACTATATCGTATCGCCTCATAGCCTTTTCCTTCCATGATCTGAACACTGGCAGCAAAAGACATTCCCAATACCGGAAACACTATGGGTATAGACAAAATTAACATTAAGATCTGAGCCGATTGAGCATACTGCGCCAAAAAGCTACAGAAACTCATAGACAATGCAAATCCCAACGAACATAAAAATAACACCGGCATCAATAATCCATAATTCATTTGTTGTTGAGGCAATAACATTTGAAAAACCCAATACAGCAGATTCCCAAAAATCATCATACTCAGCGTTTGGTAAATGACTTTCGATGCAAAAATCAATTCCGGAGAACACAATTGCGATACATAATATTTTCTGTGCAGTCCTGAAGATTCAAAACTCCCCTGGCTCATAAATAATCCTAAAAACAAAAAAACAATCCAATACATCAACAACCATTGATGAGGATGAATATTGCCAGAAAAAAAATAAATAAGATAGGATATGCCAAATAAAAATAAAATCAATGCGGCCAACGAAACCCACTGCCTCCATTCTATGAGAAGATCTTTTTTTATCAAGGCAACGAGTTGAGAAATCATCAGCCAAAGGTAAGCTAAAAACTAAGATTCTTAGAGCACAGAACTTCAAGAAAAAAACATCACTTCTACCACCTGCCGCAATCTCCTTTAGGAAAATAAAAAAATGGACCAAGCTCGTTACCAATCTTGATCCATTTTCTCAATATTATTATTCAACTTTTTAATTACTCAAAATAGGGTTTAGTTAGGATGTTCTCAATATTGCCATTGCGAAATTAGAACGTCTCCAAAAAGAAGGGTGTTGCAATCATTGCATTACAATTTTTTTGAATTGAAGCCCATAGAAATTCCAAATCTTGGGCTATCTTTCTTTAGGACAGTGTAAATATTAAAGGGGAATTTTACAGAACCGCTGCGATATGATTTTCCGAACGCAATCACCAATCCTCCCTCAATCATCATTTTTCCGCGGCGATCTATTTCTTTACTCACATTTCCATTATTTTCACTTTCACCGGAGGCCACTACCCAGTTGCCATTGGCATCATAATACCCAAGATTGCGTTTGGACAAAGTAAAGTTTGGTCCTATAGAAAACTCCAAACCGGTTTTGTTGGATCTTACTCCATGCATCAAAGAAAGACTCGGAATAAAAACTCCATGCTCAATCCCTGAAACAATTGGCAAAATTTCAAACAATCCTTGTGTAGTTCCTTCATTCAAATAGGCAATCTCAAATTGATATCCAAACTGAGACAACATAGGAAATGTACCTATCCCTCCCTGCGCTTCCGTTCTGTGAATGGATTTTCCATCCGGACCTGCTGTATAGGCAAATCCAAATCGCGGTCCACTCAAGTTGAGTTGGTTCTTTGCAGGGTTTTGAATTTTGTTTTCTAAGGTTTGTTCTGATGTAAGTTTTTTCTCGAGAAATTCATCAAAAGGAACTCCATACATCCTATGCAAAACACAGGAAATCATTTGATTCAACTCAGATTCCACATTTAGAAACTCCATGCTGTTCGTTTTTTCTACAGAAGAACTTGCAACATGAATATCCCTAACAGATATAAAAATTCGATTCCCAAAAAGCTCCACAGAAGCAGTCAGAACATGATCTTGCTTAGCAAGCTGACCTATTTGAACCAAACATTGTTTGCTCAAACAATTCATCAAATCTATCTTGGCTTCCTTGGCCAAAAAATTGACATCATGTCTGTTGGTGATATCATAAATATTCAACTTCATTGCTTCGAAGATCAAGATATCAGCCACCTGTTCAGGAGTGACGTTGATCCCTTTTACAGTTACACCTCCCAAAGTGGCAGTGGGCAATTGAGTTGCACCCAACGGCAGGCCTAATAGACCCCAGCTAAAAACGGCAAATAAAAATAATTTAATTTTTTTCATAAAATATGTATTTATAAATCTTGAGACAAAAGTAGAACCACTGAAGCCCTGACATTTGCCGACTTTTGAGAATAATACATATAATTTTTTCTAATATGGAGAAAATTGGAGCAGCAGACTTATTTCTCTGTTAAATCCTGAGTCCTGTGTTCCATTACGGCACCCTGTGCCTCCATTGCACCCAGGGCTAAGTTTGCAGCTTTAGCTTTATGGCCTGTAGCTTTCTAAGTAGGATTAGCCTATAGATTAAAAGATTAGGTTGAGGAATTAGTGACAACCGCATAGATAAATGGGCCTAAACACCAGGAGATGTTTTCACTTTATCGGGATCCTACGGAAGTGGTTTCTGGGATTATCCCAACTTTAGACTGTTTAACAATAACAATACTGTAGCTTAAAATCAGCTAAAAACCTGTAGCTACCGCAATAGCGACAACTGTCAATAGCCTCTACTAAGGATAAAAAATAAAACTAAATTAATTGGAAAAGTAAATAATTACTCAGCTTTAAAGCCCGCGTTGCTTTCTTTAATCTTGGCTTTCTTACCTGACAATCCTCTCAGATAGAACAACTTAGCACGACGAACAGCACCTTTTTTCACAACCTTCAACTCGCTGATGTTTGGACAAGAAAATGGAAAAATACGCTCCACTCCCACTCCACTCGATACCTTACGTACAGTGAAAGACTTGCCCTTTCCACTTCCGCTGATGCTGATCACATCGCCACGGAAATCCTGGATACGCTCTTTATTTCCTTCTATGATTTTATAACTTACTACAACAGTGTCTCCTGCAGAGAATTCGGGAATTCTACTAACATCCAATAGTTCGTCTTGTAGAAATTTGATGTAATCCATGATCTAAAGGCTTTAAAAATTTTCTAAGAGGCGCAAAGATAAGATAAAACCGATTAAATATTAGATTTTTTTGAAAAATTTTAGGATTATCTTACCAAATTAAACTGTCCAATCAGCTTTTTATGCTCATTTCTTGGTGTAACATAGCTTATTCTATACACATACACCCCATTTTGAACCGAGTCCTCAGTGTTTTTAATTTTTCCGTTCCAACCCTCTTCAGGATTTTTGGTCTCAAAGATGAGACTGCCCCACCGATCCCAAATGCCCATGTGGAATTCTTTCATACCATCAAAAATGCCTACCCCTCCAAAAAGATCGTTTGTCCCATCCCCATTGGGAGTGAAGGCATTGGGCATGAATAAGGTAACCTTTGGCTCTATGTCTATATATTGAATAAGGGTATCTCTACACCCATTTTCATGAATCACAATCTGCCGTATTTCATGTACGCCGGTATCTCTAAACATGTAGCTTGGATTCAAACCAAATAGAGGGATGCGACCATCGATCAGCCAATCTATGGTTTTAGCATTTTTGCTTTCGTCCACTATGAAGATTTCCTTGTTGAATGAGCTCAATTCTGAGGGAGTATAGGAAAACCCTGCGTCCGGAGATTGCCTTACAGTGATCCAATTGGGATAATCTGCCTCAATAAAACAACCTATAGGTGATTTGATGCTTAAATGCACATCATAAACACCCGGAGTTGTATAGACATGTGAAGGCGAAATTCGATCGCTGGTGCCTCCATCTCCAAAGGTCCAAAGTATCTCGTATGTGGAATCAATAGGAACCGATAAGTTTTTAAAAAATACGCTCATAGGCTCACAACCATTGAAAGAACTTGGATCAATAATAAGCAAAGGAGGAACCGGAAAATAATCTATATTTCGTGTGGTATCTGCCACGCAGCCGTTGATATCTTTGACGCTGAGCTTAATGGCTTTTACACCCGGAGTATTGAATAGAAAGTTCGGATTCTGGTCTGCCGATGTTCCATTGGGGCCGAACACCCAATTCCAGTTCGTCATTTTTTTTGACCCTGTGGTAGACAGGTCAGTAAAAAGAACCGGGCCCGCAGTACAAGTATCGTATTTGTAATTGAAATCAGCAGCTATATCAGGATAAATATTAACTGAAATTTTTGCAGAATCTGCACAAATTGTGCCCCTGTTGAGATACATAATTCCCTCATATTTACCCAATCCGGGGAAGGTAATGGTTGCATCTCGCGTTGTTCTTGTTTCCAGATTCCCATTGATGTCAAATTCCCATAAATAGGATCTAATGTTTTCTATTTTAGTGGACTGATTTAGAAAAGTTATGGTATTGTTTCCGCAACTATTGATAATATAAGATTGTCCACTTGCATCCAATGAGTCCGATTTAAGCTTGGCACTTACATTAGGAGCGCAGTAAGTAACATTAAACTGAAAATCTCTCTGAATGATGCTCAGCAAAACTCCGTTTCGATATTCCTTAGCACAAACTCCTACAACAAACTGACCCTGATCTACGGGAGTTCCATATATTAATCCGGTGGTTGCGTTTATAGTGACAATGGGATTTCCTCCCATTGGATTGGAAGCAGAATAGAATGGTGCTCTGAATTTGACTAATCGATATGGTGGTGGACAATTTTCCGGTGCCGGTGTAACGCCATCACAATCCATGGGGCTTCCCCCATTTCCGCTGGAGCCTCTTTTGCCCCCGGCATCTATTGGATTGCAAAACTCATAGATCACAACATCTCCATCTATATCCACTACGGAATGATCAAATTTCAAAGGTTGATTAGCACAGATAACTATGGGAGGAAAATTTTTAAACTGCGGGCTATTATTACAACTGCGCTGAGCTTCAGGAGTGATTTCAATGGTATAAGCTGCTCCATTATCTCCGGGAGCAATAATATTGCTAATGCTCTCATTCCTACAGCACCTTTGGTAAACCAAAACATAGGATAAATTACTTATATCCAAATCTCCTGTTTGGCCTGTGTACAAGCCTACCTCTACTTCTATATTGGGGGGTAAATCATAACATCGTGTATCAAAATTATAATCCAACTTCTTGGTTGCAACCGAAGGAAGTTCTAACTTCCTCACAAATCTGTAAGTACCATTGGCCTGCTTGGAATAGATTCCTATCAGTGCCGGATCATCAAATAATGCCCCACCACTTGCTGCATCTCTGTATACTTTCATTGTGATTAGAAAATTCACCTTCTTCATCACAGTGTCAATTCTAACGCAGGAATAATACATCTCACCTCCTATAATATGCCTTGCCTGCAATCCAAATGAAATAAGACAAAATAACAGTATAAAAAGTGCGTTATTGTTTTTCAAGTTCAACATTTTGTCTAAAAAACGGTTTTTCTTCATTTTTAGTTTAAAAAATTACCACAAAAGTCAATTATTAATAGATGCTAAAGTCATACCGATTCAATGAAAATGAGCTGATTACCGAATTATTGAATCAGGGTAAAATCATTCTTTACCCTACAGACACTATTTGGGGATTGGGATGTCGAGCCGATTTGGCTCATTCCATAGAACAAATTTACCTCATCAAAAAAAGACCGGCTCAAAAATCTGTCATACTGTTGGTAAGTGATTTTAATATGTTGCTTGATTATGTAAATTATATTCCTCCCAAAATTGAAAATTTGATCCTGTTATCAGATTCTCCGGTAACGGTGATTTATCCCGATACAAAAAATTTAATCCCTGAAGCAAAAGCAGAAAACGGATCTGTCGCTATCAGAATCTGTAAAGATGAATTTTGTCAAGAATTGATTAGATCTATAGGCTGTCCATTGGTATCTACCTCTGCAAATGTTTCAGGACAAGACAGCCCAAAACATTTCGGCCAGATTAGTTCGGAAATTATTACTCAAGTGGATCATATTGTAAAACACAGAAGAGATGATTTGTCCGAATCTTTACCCAGTGCAATCATCAAATTCAATCAAGATGGGGATCTTACCGTATTAAGATAAACTAAAAAAAATAAGATCCCATTCTCTTTTCTAAATCCTATTCCAAGCTAAACGGCTGTCTATTTTACTTAAGTAACTTAGACTTAATGGATTGCGGAATTGCATTTTTGTGAACCAAAATTGCTATAGTTTTAAAATCAAAAAAAGCCTTAGAAACAAATAGGTAACCTTTATAGTCATTGCTCTCTCCCCAAGAATTTTTCACTAGATAATAGGGTTTTCCGTTTTGATCATTAAAAATTCCTACAATGTGCATTCCATGATCATCTGTTGTTGTATAGTTGTTGAATGCTTCTTCTCTCAATTCTTGAGTAATAACTCTTTCCTCTTGAGGCCCATCAAACATTTTAGCTTTCTCCTCATCCGACATTTCATCATACTCCTTTACAGGCACAACTGCAACCCCATTTTTCCAACTAAAATATTTTTCACTCACATCTGTGGCCCAGGCAACAGAATAGCCGGTGGAAAGGGCATTATCTACAATGGAAGTTAGCTCTTTCATGGGAACATTGTACAGCGTTTGTAGGCTCCAGTTGTCCGGAACCATAAGCATTGTTTGTTGATAAAATGGAGCATAATTGTATGAACCAAGCTCAATATAATCATCTGCGTTTATACCCACTACCTCTTTGGCAAAACTAAGAGGAGTATATTCTTTGCCATTCCAATTGAATTTTTCCGGAACTTTTCCAAGATAAGTATCAAGCACAGCTGTAAATGCAGGCAACCAATTTTTGGTCAATTTTCCATTAGGGTTTTTTACAATAGCCTGCAACATTCCTTCTAAAATAGCTTGCATCTCAGCAAATTTATTTTTGTTTGTGCCATAGTTCAAACCCTTATATGCGTCATACGGAACCGCTCCATATTTTTTGTAAATACTCAGAACGTCATGCAACTCAGCTCCATCACCCCATCCTGTGGCCCCATGCATTCTTACATAGTTTATTGCCTTCTCGATATAAGCGCAACGTGCGGTGTAAATCTCTGCTATATCAACCAATGGTTTTCCCAGTCTCAACATCTCACTTTCTAGAAAAGAGTTCCCGGAATAAGACCAGCAGGTCCCTGAGCTTGCTTGATTTTTTACCGGACTGTCTTCCAGATCAATCACCGCTGTAAATCTAAATTTCTTGGCACTGTCAGAAGCATTAGCCTTAAGAGAATTGACAAGATTATCTTGAGCTTGAATATTACTCCAAATGAGGATAAATAGAATGATGATTTTTTTCATCGGTTTACTTTTTATATGTACTTAAAATTGAATTACAATCGCAAGATCAACAGAGCTGCGAATTGAAAACCATTGATCTTTCGCAAAGATAATTAAGATTATTTTGATTTCTTATTTTTTACATTGTAAGGAATACATCATGGGGATCCTGATTTTAATATGCCCAAAAGAAAATCGACCCGGCAAGTGCTCCACCATGTTTTCAAAACAATTGTAGGGAGAATAATCATATTCTTTAAAATCGACAATCCGCAAACCAACATTATTAAGAGAACTAAATATTTCGCCAAGTCCATGATTCCAAGTTGCCATAGTATACTGATTTTTATCCTCTCTATCTGCATAAGTTCCTAGCTCTTGTTCAATAATGGCATCGGATTGAAAATAGTCGTACTCCAACTTCTGTAATGAGTTATCGTAAGTGTAAATGAAGGGATGAAATTCTACAATTATAAGCTTGCCCCCGGGCTTCAAGATTCGATCTATTTCTCTTGCCCAAAGATCCAATCTATCCAACCAACAAAGTGCACCATAAGATGTATAAACAATATCAAAAGGCTCGGACAGTTTTTCTGAAATCGAGTACACATCAGAATGAACAAACCGAGTATCGAGTCCCAAATCCATAGCCGTTCTGCTGCCAAACTCAACAGCCTCCTGCGAAAAATCCACACCGGTAGCTTTTGCTCCCATCCTTGACATGCTAATGGTATCTTGCCCAAAATGACATTGCAAATGACAAACCGAAAGTCCATTAATGTCTCCTAACAATTCCTGATCGATTAGAGGAAGACTATTTCGTCCTTTTAAAAATGAACTGTGATCATACATCTTTGATTCAACATGGACGGCAACCTTTTGATCCCAGGCAAGCTTATTTTGATCGATCAAGTTCATCTAAAATGGTTTTATTAAAATTCCAAAGATAAAATGATTCACTGACAAAAAAGCAACTAAATTTAATACTTCCAATTGCGGCATAATGTTTATAGTTTATTAGATTTTTATTGCTTTAAATTTCTAAATTTTTAATACTGAATTTTCAATATATTTTTAGCTTGGAATTTTCTGACTTTTGGCTTGATCCAAAAAACCAAAAGATCAAGGCTGTTTTCATTTCTTAACGCCTTTGTATTCATTCAAAAGCTAAACCGAAAAAACTCGCTTTGGCTTTTTCTTCCTTTTTTGATTTTCTCCTCCTATCGCTTTTTTGTTTTGTCTTGGTTTGGGCTCAAACAGTTTTCTGTTTTTAACGCTTTTGAACGAACACAAAGTCTAAAATGAAAAAGGCCGGTAGGAATTTTTAATGTGTAATTCATTTTGGTATTA
>DEQQ01000023.1 GCA_002360455.1 Saprospiraceae bacterium UBA3362 | reverse complement strand
AACCTATACGGTGACGGTTACTGATAATAATGGCTGCAGCAATACCAATCAGGTCAGCATTGCTAATATTCCTGCTCCCTCGGTTGATGCAGGTTCAAATCAGCAAATCTGTGCAAACTCCACCACCACTTTGACTGCAACGCCATCAGGAGGAAGTTCACCATATCAATTTCTGTGGAGTACCGGAGAAACTTCTCAATCTATTCAGATTAGCACTAATCTCACTAAATCGTATAAAGTCACAATAACAGATCAAAACAATTGTACAGCAATTGACAGCGTGATTGTCTTTGTTCTTCCGTGTGGTTCAATTGGAAATTTCGTTTGGGAGGATGTTAATGGAAATGGAATTCAAGAAATTGGTGAAAATGGTTTGGGAGGAATAACCGTGCAGCTTTATTACGATAATGATGTTTTTGTCAAATCCAAAGTGACAAATAGTTTTGGTCAATATTTGTTCGATACTTTGAATTTTGGAAGTTATTATATCAAAGTTATTTTACCAACGAATTATAAATTTTCTCCAAAGCACAGTGGTAGTGATGAACTTATTGACTCTGATGTTTCTCCGATTACAGGATTTACGGATACCTTTGATATAAGCAGCATGAATCCCAATTTGAGCTTGGATTTTGGACTTTACAATCCGGCGGTGATAGGCGATTACGTTTGGTATGACGAAGGGGCAGGAAACAATATGAATAATGGAATTCAAAATAACAATGAGCTAGCCGCCGAAAATGTTAAACTCTATTTGTATAACGGTGCAGGAGAACTTGTAGATTCTACTACCAGTGATCAAAATGGAAGGTATCAATTTTTAGCCCCACAAGGATCATTTTATTTAAAGGCTGTATTGCCTCAGGGTAAAATTTTGAGTCCGGCAGATCAAGGAAATAATGATCTCAAAGATTCTGACTTTACACAAGCTCAAGGACCATTGACGACTTCACTGTTTACGGTGGTTTACAATATTGATAATTCAAGCATTGACCTTGGCATAGTTGCAGACTCATTACCTCTGGTATTGCTTGATTTTAATGGGCATTCGGAGGATAGCAAGGATATACTGCATTGGCAAACGACCTCAGAAATCGGAGTAAAGCAAGTTTGTTTGGAACAAAAATTTGAATCCGCTGTGTCTTTTACAGAATTAGTTTGCTATGATCAATTTTTCGGTTCTTCTGTGAATAAATTTAATTATACAGTAGACCTTCATTATTATAACGACGAACCAAGATCCTATAGACTAAGAATCGATAATGAAGACGGATCTCGAGAGTATTCCCATATAGTAGTATTGAGATCAGACCCAACTCATTTGGACAGAATTGAGCTTTATCCGAATCCGGCTCAAGATTATATTGTTATTAAGTCCAAAAAGTTAAAATCAATTAAAATTTACGATTTAGGTGGAAAATTGATTAAAGCTGTCCAAAAAATGGATGAGCAAAATGAGCTAAAAATAGATATATCTACTTTAGAACCAGGAATGTACAAAGTAGAGTTGAGATTAATTCATAAATCATTGATTAACAAGTTAATAAAAGGAAATTAATAAATCAGAAAGAAATATTAAAATCGAATAGGGGTTTTTACCCGGACTCTTGTCTTATAGATGAATGTAGATGAAGAAATAAACCCCGACCTCAAAATACCATTGCCGTTCAGATTGAACCTGTACAGCAGTGGTTTTTTTGTATCAAGGTGAAATTGAAATAAAAAAAATTAGAATATAAAAACGTGACGGTAATGGATCATTATCGTATAAATGGTTTAAAAACAGTAAATTTTGTTGAATGAAGATGTCTACCTACACAAATTGGCTCTCCAGCCATAAAAAGAATCTCAGACCGATTTTGAGTACGTTGGTCCTAGTATTTTTAGGATTTTACTTTACTACAGCTCAGGTCTCGGGTAAAGTTTATCAGGATTTCAATGCAAATGGAGCAAGTGGTTCTGCTGATTTTGGATATCAGGGGATTACTGTTCGCGCATTTGATTCCAACGGCAATCTTTTGGGTACTGCCACTACAGATGTAAATGGAAATTATTCTATACCTGTAGCGAGCGGAGTCCAAGTAAGAATTGAGTTCTCCAACTTGCCTGCAGGCTATTACTCAGGTCCATACGGAAGTTTTTCGGGTACAGCGGTTCAGTTTACAACCGGAGGAACTAGTAATGTAAACTTGGGGATCAATGACCCTGATAATTACTGTCAGGATAATCCAAAGCTCTATACACCTGTATGGACAAACGGAAATCCACTAGGTGGAGGTAATGCAGGGACTACCTGCGCTTTATTTCAATATAATTATACTGATAACGGTGCAAATCCCAATCCAAGTGGAGCTGGACCTAACGCAACCTGTAGTGGATTGAATTCACAAACCGGTGCTTTATTTGGTTTGGCCTATCAAAAATCAACAAATAAGTTGTTTAGCTCGGCTGTACTAAGAAGACATGCTGGTTTTGGGCCTCTAGGTATTGGGGGAATTTATGTAACCAGTAATGCTAGTGGAGGTGGATCAACAACTGCGTCCTATGTCAATGTTTCCAATTTGGGTATTAATTTAGGTGCTGATCCGCATACAGGCTTACCTTCTGATAAAACACAACCGAATACCGATCCAAATGCCTATTGTGCTACAGGAAAACGTGGCATTGGAGATATAGATATCTCAGATGATGGATCAAAGCTATTCATTGTGAATTTATTTGAAAGAAAAGTACATGAAATTACAATAGGCAACCCTGCAGTAGCAGGCAATACATTAACATCAGCCAATGTTCGTTCTTGGTCTATTCCTCATCCGGGCTGCTCAAACGGTGATTTTGTACCGTGGGGATTAAAATTCTACAAGGACAAATTATATGTCGGAATTGTATGTACTGGTGAAACTTCACAGAATTGGAATGATTTGGTAGCCACAGTTTACGAGCTCAACCCTGCCACTGGTGTTTTTACGAATGTGATTTCTACAACAACATTTCCAAATACCCAAAGATGGTTCAGTCCATGGAACTGTAACGGCTGGCAATCCCATCAGTCTATTTTATCAGATATTGAGTTTGATGAAAGAGGCAATATGACTGTCGCTATGATGGATAGAATAAGCCTTCAGTGGGGACGTCAAAATTTACCTCCGGGTGGTGGTTCTTTAGAAGATGGATATGCGGCAGGAAACATTCATAAATTATGTTACAATGCCACAACCAACAGATTTACCTTAGAAAATAATGCCGTGGTCTGCGGGGTTACGGGTTTTGCGCCAAACAACGGACAAGGACCCGGAGGCGGAGAATTCTATGACGATGAAGGAAATGGATACCCTCATGAAGAAGTGGGGTTTGGAGCTTTGGCAACCAGACTTGGTTCTGGAGAAATTATTTGGACAGCTGAAGATCCGGTGAATACTTATGCAGGTGGTATATATCATAATAATACCTCAACGGGACAACAAACAGGGGTGTATTATGAATTGTATCAATCCGTCGATGTTTCTACTTTTGGTAAGGCAGGAGGAATTGGTGATGTGGAAGTCTTGTGTAATATTGCTCCTTTAGAGATCGGAAACAGAGTATGGATGGATACTGATGGAGATGGTATTCAGGACGCAAATGAAATGGGACTGGCAGGAGTTTCTGTCCAATTATATAAAAACGGAACGTTAGTTGGAACTAGTGTGACTACATCTACAGGACAATACCTTTTTAATAATAGCAATGTTACTGGTGGATTATTACCTAGTATGGCCTATGAAATAAGAATACCAAATTTTACAACTCAGGCCGGTTTATCCGGCAAGTCATTAACAACGACAGACGTCAATGGAAATGCTGATGATCAAAGAGACAATGATGGAACTGTTTCAGGAACCAACGTAATAGCTAATATTACAACAGGTATTTCCGGTGATAACAACCATACGTACGATTTTGGTTTTAAGTCATGTGCTACAACTGTAAATGCAGGATCAGATGTTTCCATCTGTCCAGGAGGCAGCACGACATTGACTGCAAATGGAGCCAATGGAACAGCACCGTACACATATACATGGAGCAATGGCTTAGGTACAGGGCAGTCAAAGACGGTGAGTCCAACAAGTACAACTACTTATACTGTTACAGTGACAGATAATTTAAATTGTACTAGTACAGATCAAGTAATAGTTACAGTCAATTCAAGTCCTGTGGCAAATGCCGGCACTGATGTAACCATTTGTAATGGTTCAAGCACTACTCTAACTGCTAATGGTACGGGTGGAGCTGCACCATATACATTTAATTGGAACAACGGCCTCGGAGCCGGACAAACAAAAACAGTAAACCCAACTACCACTACAACTTATACTGTGACTGTTTCTGATTCCAAAAATTGTACGGCCACAGATCAAGTTATAGTAACAGTTAATCCAAGACCTACTGTAACTATTAATAAGACAGACGCTTCTTGCGGAAGATCAAACGGTTCTGCAACAGCAAACCCTACAGGAGGAACAAGCCCTTACACATCATACTCATGGAGCAATGGAGGTACAACTCAAACAATAAACAATCTTCCGGCGGGTTCTTATACAGTTACAGTGACAGACTCCAAAGGTTGTACAGGAACAGCAACAACAACTATTAATAATACTAATGGTGTTAATGTTAATGCTGGAGCTGATAGAGAAATATGCAATGGAAGCTCAACGACATTAACTGCAACACCTAGCAATGGTACAAGTCCATTCAGCTATACTTGGAGTAATGGAATGACCGGTTCACCAATTACAGTGAGTCCAACGGTTACAACTACTTATACAGTGACCGTTTCTGATGCCAATAATTGTACTGCCACAGATCAAGTTATAGTGACAGTTAATGCAAGACCAAATGTTACTATAAATAAGACCAATGCTTCCTGCGGTATAGCTAATGGAACAGCAACTGCAAATCCAACAGGAGGAACAAGCCCTTATACTTCATATTCATGGAGCAATGGAGGTACAACTCAAACAATCAATAATTTAGCAGCAGGATCTTACACTGTTACAGTTACAGATTCTAAAGGATGTACAGCCTCAGCGACAACAAATATTACAATGTCTGCAAGTGTATCTGTAAATGCCGGTGCCGATAGGGAAATTTGTAATGGAAACTCTACTACTTTAACTGCCACTCCATCAGGAGGGGCTAGTCCTTATTCTTATACCTGGAGCAACGGTTCGTCCGGTACACCAATTACTGTTAGCCCAGCCACAACTACAACCTATACTGTTACCATAACTGATGCAAACAATTGTACAGGGACAGATCAGGTAGTAGTTACCGTAAATAGCAGACCTAATGTAACCATAAACAAGACCAACGCTTCCTGCGGTATAGCTAACGGTTCTGCAACAGCAAACCCAACAGGAGGAACAAGCCCTTATACTTCATATTCATGGAGTAATGGAGGAACAACTCAAACGATCAATAATTTGGCAGCTGGGACCTACTCTGTAACAGTTACAGATTCTAAAGGGTGTACTGCTTCTGCCACCACGAATATTACAATGACTCCTAGTGTATCCGTAAATGCCGGAGCAGATAGGGAAATTTGTAATGGTAGTTCTACTACTTTAACTGCTACTCCGTCAGGAGGAGCTAGTCCTTATTCTTATGCCTGGAGCAATGGAATGTCAGGATCACCAATTACAGTAAGCCCAACCGCAACTACAACTTATACAGTTACCATAACTGATGCAAACAATTGTACAGGAACAGATCAGGTAGTTGTTACCGTAAATAACAGACCTACTGTAACCATTAATAAAACAAACGCTTCCTGCGGTATAGCTAATGGAACAGCAACAGCAAACCCAAGCGGAGGAACAAGTCCATACATTTCCTATGCCTGGAGCAATGGTGGCAACACTCAAACCATCAATAATCTAGCAGCAGGGACTTATACGGTCACTGTTACAGACTCTAAAGGATGTACTGGTACTGCAGTTACAACGATTACAATGACTCCTGCAGTAACAGTAAATGCAGGCGCAGATAGAGCCATATGTTATGGATCTTCTACTACTTTAACTGCCTCTCCTAGTGCAGGGACAAGCCCATTTACATATACTTGGAGCAATGGAATGTCAGGATCACCAATAACGGTTAGCCCTACAGTCACAACAACTTATACTGTTACCATTTCAGATGCTAACAATTGTACAGGAACAGATCAAGTAACGGTAACCGTAAATAACAATCCAATTGCAAATGCCGGTGCCGACCAATCAATTTGCTTTGGTAAGTCGACCACAATTTCTGCTTCAGGCAGCAGTGGAACTCCTCCTTATAATTATACATGGAGCAATGGATTAGGTACAGGTGCTACTAAAACAGTGAGCCCTACAGTTCAAACAACCTACACAGTAACTATATCGGACCAAAATGGATGTACAGATACAGATCAAATGATTGTTTATGTAAATCCAAATCCAATAGTTAATGCCGGAGCAGATCAAGCTACTTGTATCGGGACAGCAGTTACTCTTACTGCAAATGCAACCAATGGATCAGCACCATATACTTATAATTGGGATAATGGATTAGGAGCAGGGCAAATAAAAACTGTTAACCCAATAGTAACCACAACGTATACTGTAACCGCAACAGATAATAATGGATGTACAAATACAGATCAAGTGATGGTTACTGTTAATGCAAAACCATCTAGCGGAATACGCGCACCAAGTTCTGTTTGTGCTCTTGAAGGAGCAGTATTTGAGGCATTCCCTCCTGTGACCGGAGCTAGCTATAGCTGGACTACAGATGGAGGAACTCCAGCTACTTCAACAGCAGATAACTTTTCTGTTAGTTGGTCAACTTCATATATCGGTACAACAAGAAATGTAAGGTTAACGGTGACAGATGCCAATGGCTGTACATCAACATATGTGCACCCAATTAATGTAACTCAAAATCCTGTAGCAAATGCAGGTCCGGATAAAGAAATTTGCGAAGGAGGCTCTACAACAATTGGAGGTAATCCTTCAGGGCCGGCGGGATCTAGCTTTTTATGGACACCAAATTTATATTTGAATAGTAATACAGTTGCAAATCCTGTAGCCACACCTCCGGTAACAACAACTTATACCTTGACATCAACAATTAATGGATGTACAAGATCAGATCAAATCACCATTACAGTCAATGCATTATTGAATCCAACGGTTTCTGCTACTGCAAATCCTGATCCTATTTGCGCCGGAAAATCTTCAACCTTGACCGCTACAGGAAATCCAAATGGTGGAAGAGGTGGACCTTTCCAATATGTGTGGAATAATGGACTTGGAGCCGGAGCAATAAAAACTACTCCTGCTTTAAACACTACAACTACTTATACAGTAACCGTGATAGACGCAGCACAGTGTACCGGAACAAATACGGTAACAGTGGATGTTACACCTTGCGGAAGTATTGGAGATTACGTATGGGTTGATACTGACGGTGATGGAGTTCAAGATGCTACAGAAACGGGCTTAAACGGAGTAACCGTTTTATTAAAAGATAATTCCGGCAATACAATTGCCACACAGGTGACTAGAACTGGTCCATCAGGTCCGGGGTATTATTTGTTCCCGGATTTGTTCGCCAATCAGTATATTGTTATGGTCATGAAGCCAACAGGATACGAATTTACTGATGACAATTCAGTAACGAGTACAGATAATAACGATAGCGATGTAAATCTAGTAACCGGTAATTCACCTCTCATTAATTTAGGAGTAGGTGAGAATATTACAA
>DEQQ01000022.1 GCA_002360455.1 Saprospiraceae bacterium UBA3362 | reverse complement strand
TTTTTTGAGGAGGTCTAGCCTTCTTGATTCAATTGCCCTGTGAAAATCTTTTGCCTTTCATTAATATCCGTCTTTATATCTGTTAAATTAATTGACCTAGCACCTATTTGCAAGGATAAATTATTTAGGCTAGACTGATTGTACAAAGATGTAATTTGACTGGTATTCGATAATGTAAATAGTTTATAGGATCCATTTTCATGTTGTAAACTAAGTTTTTGTTTCCAATCTGGTAAGTACTCACTAAAACTCAAACTATTGCCAGTTTGAGAAATTAACACTTGAATACAAAATCCTGCTCCAAAAAATAAAATTAAAAATAAATGCTTCATTTTGTTAAATTTAATGTAATAAAAAATCCATCTGTAACCCTTTGGATGGGGTAGTATTTATGTCTTAAGGTGAGTAAATACTATAAACACCTTGAAAAATTGCAAATATTCCAAGAAATTAAACTTGCCATTCTAACATAAAGGCACAAAATTTAAAACTATAATAAACAATTATTCACATACAAGAGTCTCTAAACCAGCACTAAATGCATAATTATTTAAATTGCTGTAGTTCCCGCCAATTTATGGACTAAATTTTTTAACTGAATTAGGCATTTAACTTACTTTAATATTTTGATAAAAAACAGGCTCATGGTTCACCAATCTAATCATTAAGTTATCGAATATATCACCATTCATTAAATGCCGGTTATATCTATAACAATATTCATTGATATAAGCTTGTAGATGGTCAACGGAATGATGGATTCCTCTCAGCCAAGCTTTAAATCCCATAATAAATCGGTGCAATGAGTCAAAGTTGCTTCCATTTTTAGATTTTTTCTGTATAAGTTTTTTGAATTCTTTCTTTGATGGTCGATAACCTCGCCATTGATCCGTTTTTACATTTGCATTTTCATCTATTACCGATTTCATAAATGGTTTTAGTTGTTTTGAGCCAGCATTTTCTATTACTTTACCATAGGCTCTGGCTACTCCTTTTCCAACCCTTTCTACTGCAAATACTATTAATTTCTTCTTTCCTTGTTTGCGGCCTATGGACTTTTTATCCTTTCCGCCAATGAATGTTTCGTCTACTTCCACTTTACCTTGCAATGGAAATTTACCACTACTCTCCATTGCTTCCATTACTTTTCTTTTAAATAACCAACATGTTTTTTGCCTTAAGCCCAATTTTCTACTCAGTTCTGTTGAGCTTATCCCTTTCTTTGAAGTGCTCATGTAGTATACTATATAAAAAGCCTTCAAAATTGGAAACTTTACTTTGTGAAATAAGCTGTAACTTGTAACAGATTCCTGATGGTTACATCGACTGCACTTTCTACTCAATTTACCCTGCCCTTTATGGTATTTTTTATTCCCACATTTAGTACAGCTATATCCCTTATTCCATTTTATCTTTTCAAGATACCCATTACAGAATCAGCATCAGGGAAAAGCTGCTGAAACTCAAAAATGCTTAAACTCTCAAACTTTTTTTCCATATTTATTCCTTAATTTGCTCTAAGGTAAGAAATTACTTCGTATTTTAGATGCCTATTTCTGTTTTTTAATTTAAACTTTATTATTAAATAATATACAAAAATATTTGGAAATGATAAAATAAAATCATATTTTTGTTCTAGTTTAGAACTACCAGTTCTTTATTTTGACTAAATTGTAATAACATAATGATAAGGAATTCAATAAAATTAGATATTGGCGGAAAAATAAGGCAATTTCGGTTGGAGAGAAATTGGTCTCAACTAGCTCTTGCAATTGAAGTAGGTTTAAGTCAGAGAGAAATTTCCAAAATAGAAAATAATGAAATTTCATTAAAAGTCGATATTTTGGATCTAATTTCGAAAATTCTTAATAAATCAATACACGATTTTTTTTTCTATTGAAGACAAACATAAATTCCATAGAGAAAATGATGCACAAACAGCTTGTCCTAAAATATTATATAAAAATGATTTAAAAGAAATAAAGGAATTGTATGATCTAATTATTATGGAGAAAGAAACTCAACTGAAAACATTAATTAAATTAAATTACGATTTAAATAATAGGATTAGAAGTTTAGAGGCAAACATTAGAGAAAAAGATAATATGATAAATCAATTTATTATAAATAAACATTGAGTTAAATTTACTCTTGTAAATCACTTTGGCTAAATTCTATTTAATTATATTAGCTTACTTAAAAATCTCAAAAGTTCTCAACTGCAAAGGATATTACGGGGCAAAAATACATATGATATAGAACACGATCCTGGAGGCAAAGAAAATGCTCAAACCTGCCTTGATCCCGTAGTTTGTCCTATTACCCTAATCTTATTTAAGGTATAAATTTCATTTTTATTTTTGTCCATATCCACCTTTTGTAAATTGAAATCTACCACTTACAAAGACAGTCCTCTAGTCTGAACCCTATCTATTACATTTGGTCAATCTTAAAAGGAGCAGTGGATTCGATTGCTGTATTTATTTTAAATAGACTGTCATTATCATGTTCAACTATTCAAAACAATTTCTTCTGTTGGTCAGCTTTACGGCTGTTCTAAGTCTTTCCATAACGGCTCAAATCCCGAGCATAAACACATTGGCTCCATCAGATGTTTGGAATCTAACTATGAATGCACCTAGAGCAATGAAGGTCTATCTGTTGGGAGAAATTTCTGACCAAAACAATGTTCTTCTTAACGAACTTAGGTCAGAATCCATATGGCTTCAACAGGGTGCCAATACTCTAAGTTCCTCCAATCTAAAAACAATAAAGTCTCAATGGCATGATGATCAAGCTCAATATTCTGTTGTAAGCACGGGAAATTTTCCCAAAGGCTCATACAAAGTTTGTACAAAAATAGTCGAGTCTGCAACAGATAAAGTTATAGGAACTTCCTGTAGGAATGTTGTCGTAGATGAAGCTTTGAAATTCAAAAAATCAAATGAAAAAACCAAACCTGTTCATGCCTATGGTTCTGCCTCAATAGATCTTAATTACGCTTCTCCTAAGCCCTATATCACAGAGCTGCCATCAAGCTTCGCAAGGTTCCAGCTGGAACAAGGATTGAGTCTGTATTCTTTCCCGATTTCGGGAGCCATGAGATTCACAACAGAGAAAACAGAAACGAAAAGAGATGTGGACATGTTTTCATTGCGATTTGATAGGGCTAGATTTGAACGCAATGTAAAAGAAATGCTGCTCAAAAAGGTAGCTGAAATTCATCTTAAAAAAATTAAACTCAATGAAGCCGACTTGATGACTCTCACAGAATACGAACAGATAGAATCCAAAATAAAAGATCTGGCAATCCAAAAAATAAATCAAGAGATAGCAGATACCAAAGAGAAATTGACCAAAGTGCTCAATGATAAAACTAATGAATATACTGCTGAATATAAAAATAAGCTTCGTTCTTATTACGACAGGCTTCAAGCGCAAAAGAGAAAATACGAACAGCTTAAATCTCGCTATGAGCAGTTGAAAAAAACCTATGATACCTGGATTACTTCGGGCAGACTTGAAGAACTGAAACAGTTGGTTTATAATCCACCTCAATTCTCCGATCCTCAAGAAATGTTGCCTTATCTCAAACAGTTTGGAGCATACACAGGGATGAATAAGTTTTTATTCAATATCAAGGAGCTGAGCATCGGTACGGCGTTTCCAACTTATTCTCCGTTGACATTGAATGGGATCCAATTGTTTGGAGCTGCAATGGAATGGAATCCGGGATTGTTTTATGTAGCAGCCTGTGGCGGAAAAGTTCATTCTGCCGTCCCATTTTATGTGGACACTTTCAACGCCCAATTCAAGCAAAATCTTGCCGCTGCAAGATTAGGGTTCGGAAGGATTCACTCATCTTATGTGTCTCTTAATTTTTTACGCTTTTGGGATAAGGACAGCTCGATTGCGACCACGGCTCGACAGGAGTTTTATCCTGAGCAATCCATCGTGCTTTCCTCAGATTTTAATCTTAGTTTCGGAAAAAATAAACTCATAGAATTTGGAGGAGAATTGGCAGGCCTTTATGCCAAGCAAAATTTATATGATACTCTACCTTTCCCTGCTCAAGCTGTGCGTTCTTCTTTTATCAATTCACTAAGTAAATTTGATGCTCTAAAACCCAATTTGTCCAGCAGCCTCGACTTTGCATACAATGCGCAGCTTGGTTTAAATTTATTCAAGGATAATACTCATCTAAACCTTAGCAGAAATTTTGCCGGTCCCGGCTACAATCATCCTGGAGTATTTGGATTACCCAATGATTTGCAGCGAACCAAGTTGAGCGTAGAGCAAGAATTTATGGCGGATGCAATGACTGTGAGCCTGTATTATGCCAATGATTTTGATAATTTCTCCAATGCAAAATCATATCCTACAGAAAGAAAGGAGATTGGATTAGATGCAAAAATAAGCTCAAAGGTCATTCCTCAGCTCAATGTTCGCTATGCGCGTTCTGCAATGAAGAATGAATTTTATTATTTTAACTCTGATATTGTCCAGCTTACTGCCTCAAAGCATTTTGTACTACCGGGAAAATCCTCTACCAACTCCACCATTAATGCAATGGTTTATACAACATCTACAGACAGCATAACAAATCAAATTCACTCTGTCTATTTTTTTATAAGCCAAATGCTCAACCTTCCCAAAGGTTTTGCAATTAACTTATCCGGTCAATATTCTTCTAATGCTATTGCCAATCTCAGCAGCAATGTTACTGGATTCAATTTGGGACTTGGAAAAACTTTGTTCAAAAGAATCAGATTGCAGACTGCTGTATCAACCAATAATCAAAGTCTCACAGGATCAAAACTTGGTTGGAATATCAATCTTAATGGCCTCATTATTCCCAACATGGAATTCAATCTTCGCGCTTATCAAAATAATTATTCCCAATATCCACAGCAGATAGGTCCCTATTCTGAGCGTTTGATTCAAATGGGCATTCGCTATAGTTGGTAATGCTGTTGTTCTTAAGTAATAGACAAGCTTTTAATAAATGGCTATTGAATTTGATAATAAATTTAATCCAACTAAAGCAATTAAAGTATTGAACTAAAAAATTCATTCAGTTTAATCCACAGTAAAACTGAACTAATTTTACAATATCTGCACCGAATTATTTTCTTAGTGCTTGCATTCCATCTCTGAGTCCTTGAATTATTCCGGGGATATCTTCTTTCTTTAAGGTGCCCACAGAAATTCTGCACCAATCAGACTCTGCTGAGGCGCCAAAAGCTTTGAAAGGAACTACAGCCACCTTGGTTCTGTCAATAATATAATTCAACACATCTTGAGTGTTTGCCAATAGCTTTCCTTGTTGTGTTGTATATCCTTTCCAAGGAAATTGAACAGTGAGATATATTGCAGCTTCAGGAACGATAGCCCTGATGGGAAATCCTTCATCTGTCAGTTTTTGAATTCCTTGATATAAGGATTTTAGCCTGTATTCAATTTCAGGAATAAACCAATTCAGATATCGAGTAGACCATTCATCATTGCTAAGATATTCTGCCACGGCATGCTGTTCGGCCTTGGGAGCCCAAGCTCCAACATGAGATAAGATGGACTTCATTTTGTCTATAATATGACTCGGCCCAAAAGCCCAGCCGACTCTTACACCGGTAGCTGCATAGGTTTTGGACAAACCGTCTATATAGATCACATAATCTTTGAGCTCAGGCATAAGTTCTACCGGATGCACATGTCGGGTTTCGCCAAAACACAGCTGCCAATAGATTTGATCATACATAAGATAAAGAGGTTTTTTTATTCCTTTTCTTTTCTCATTTTCTTGCAATACCAGCTCGCAGATGGAGTACAACTTTTCTTTTGTAAAAGTGGTGCCTGTTGGATTTTGAGGTGAACACAAGGCTAATAAACTTACTTGATCTATAACTGATTCAAGATGTTTTCTCTCCGGTATAAAATGGTCGTCGGGACCTAAACTGAATTCTACAGCCTGCGCTCCGCTAAGATGACAATAGTGATTGTTGTTCCATGACGGCAATCCGTAAGCAACAGAATCTCCCGGATCAATTATGCTTTTATAAACCGCATAAATCAATGGCCTGGCACCTGCAGAAATCAAAATATCATTTTCGCTGTAACTTACATTCAGATTTTTTTCGATTCGTTTGCTGAGAATTTGCCTCAGCTCCGGTACACCATTTGCCGCGGGATAATTCGTCTTTCCTTCCTTATAGGCTCGGGCAATTTCTTCTGTCATTTCTTGAGGCAATGGAAAAATACTCGGATCAAAATCTCCAATCGTCAAGTTAAAAATGGGTTCACCACTTTTGATTCGTTGATTAATCTCATTTCCGAGTTTGATGATTTCAGAAGGTATGAGATTTTCTGCCATCACAGAAGCCTTGCGTACAGTATCGTTTTGATTCATCGTTTTTGCTTGCTTGAGGTCACAATATATGCAGAAAATTGGTTTATGTTTTAAAAAACCAATACCTTTCCTTAAAAATTAACCTCAGATGAAAGTGCTTAAGCCCGGATTTACAGAATATCATTATCTCAAAGGGCCTCATTCTATACTCAAAGAATTATCTTATACCTTAAGTATAGCTTGGGATCTCATCAAAGGGACATGGACTCTTAGAAAATTTCATCAGTGCATCAGCATCATGGGTTCTGCAAGATTGCCTCCACAGCATCCGGCTTATGCAAAGACAGAACAACTTGCTTTTTTATTAGCAGGATCAGGCTTTCCTATCCTTACAGGGGGCGGACCCTCCATTATGGAAGCGGCAAACAAAGGGGCCAGACAGGCAGGAGGAATTTCTGTAGGCTGCAATATTGTCCTTCCCTTCGAGGTCAAAGCCAATTCTTTTCTTGATCGCACAGTATGTATGAATTATTTTTTTACTCGAAAAACAGTAATGATCAGACATTCACAAGCCATGGTTATTTTTCCCGGCGGTTTTGGTACGATGGACGAATTTTTTGACACCATTACCCTGGTACAAACAGGAAAACTCAAGCAATTTCCAATTGTGATTTTTGATTCTGTCTATCATCAACATTTGATTGCGCTCATCCGCCAATTTGAAAAAGATAAAGCCATCGAACCACTACAACAAGACTATTTTTTGATTTCGGATTCTGTAGAAGAAATTCATCAATGGCTATTGAAGCGGTGCAATATACCAAAGTAAATGATGATTTGGAGAAGCAATCACAGGTTCACTGCTTTTGGCCTGAGTCTTGCTATCCATTACGGCGCGCAGCGCCTCCATTACTATCAAGTCTAGGTTTGCACAGTTCGATTTTTGTTGTTTGGTTTTTTATCATTTTTTTATTCACTGTAGAATTCATTTCAATGATTTGTTGGAATGAAATAGCATTAAATCTTCCCGATTTATCCAAGCTAAAATCTTATTGAAATTCCTTTGATTACATGTTGTTTTGATCTGTTTTATTTTGATCAATTGCAAAACTAATCAATTCCTCTATCGGAATATTAGCGCAGTACAGTGACTTCGCCTGCCAATTTCATTGTTGCTCCGGATCTAAAAATTGCCTCTATGCTGTAAACATAAACTCCCGGCATCAATAGCTGATTTTTAGTCCTACCATCCCAAGCTCCAATCGTAGAGTTGATAGGGTATTGTTGGGATGAAAAAACCAATTCTCCCCATCGGTCAAATAGCCTGAGCTTTGCTTGTATTATATCTTTGCTTCCAAAGATTTCAAAATAGTCATTGATCCCGTCTCCATTCGCACTGATCACATTCGGAATATAGATTTGCTCATCTCGCACACGAATAAAAATGCTGTCTATGGCTGTGCAATGATCTTCATTTTCTACAAGTACATAGATCCACTGATCCTGACTTGCTGTCAAGTTTGGATTGCTGCAATCTGTACAACTCAATCCCAAAGCAGGACTCCAAAGGATAGCTTCATAAGGTCCTGAAATTTTGGCCTCAAGTAGAATGTTTTGATCCTTCAATACTTCAACATCCAATCCTAATTCTACAGCTATGTCTTGTGGATTTTGAATCTCAATATTGAATTTGTTCTCGCATTGCAGAGAATCTTTGAGGCTTACAGAATAGATTCCCGCAAGCAATTTATCTATGGTAGATTGAGAGATGAGTTGATTATCAAAAAAGATTTGGTAGGGAGGTATTCCTCCATAGACAGATTTCAATTCGATCGTGCCCGTTTGTGAGTCGGGTAGGCAGCTAATGTCTGTTTGAACTACATCACATTTTGGTTCATCACCGATTATCAATCGGAAACTGTCTTGATAGTTGCATCCGTTTTCAGAACTTTCTATTACTACAAGATGTGTACCGGACTTCAATAGATCAGTGTTGATTTTAGAATCTGTCAAGGGTTGTCGGTCTACACTAAATTGTTGTTTATTTTGAGGAAAATGTAGCAAAGGGATGAGATCAATCTGGGGCGGAAGATTCTTTCTACAAGCTGCAATGAGGCTGTCTTTAGCCAGGTTTACTATTGGGCAATCCCTTGTACTGCAGCTTATCCAAGACCCTGTCGAGCTTGCGCAATCTGCAAATCCATCAGAGATTATTCTGCATTGCACAACTGTGTTAGGAGCCAAGTTGATAATT